>JACFNL010000155.1 GCA_019454875.1 Candidatus Cloacimonadota bacterium
ATTATCTGAACAAGCTGGAGCAGTGTCTGTTAGGTGAGGCTATACCGGAGTTAGCCGAGCTAGTGCAGCCCGGTATATATAACATGAGGTTTGCGAAGGAGTTAACGGTAGGGCAAGAAGCAATACGAATCATGATTGACCGTGCCCTTGAAAAACATAGTTCACCCGGCGAGACATGGTTGGAGTTTATCTTAAAACTGACAGGTGATCCGAGGCCAGCTGTGGAGGGCACTACTAACCATCGGAAGTGGTGGTCAACACTTAAAGAACATCGTAGGCAGGCTTTAATCAGATGGTTGGCGATTGATGATATTAAATTATTTCTGGAGATTTTGAGGGATCATGCGGACCACGCAAGTGCAGAGATATTGAGAATGTTTGTCCCTCGTAAGAATTTTTTGGAAAAACTGATAGAGACTAAGCTCATACAGAGCGCAAGATTGTTTTTGAGTAAGGAAGCTCATGCGTATGTAAGACGGAAGTTTACAGATCGAGTCTTAAAATATGCTCGTATAAAATCGGGGGAACAGTCTTTCATATATCTGGATCTTGGTAAGGTTCACATGGTTGAGGGTACACATAACGCAAGTGTACGGCTGTATTCCAAATTACCGCCCAAATCCCGCCTTGCAGACTATCGCTCCGAAGTCTTTGGGGCGAATGAGATTCGTCCCAATTCTGAGGATACGATTGTGCATAGTGGGTCGTGGCAGATTAAACTGGTTTTTCATTTATTACAATATGGTTTGGATGTAAGTTTTGAAGATCTTTTGGTGGAAGATGATTGGTGGGAGTATCGCCGTAAATACGGTGTAGGTGAGTTTGATTCAGAAGTCCGCGAAGAGAATTACTGGGACTACTTTGATGATTGAGAAGATTCGTAGTTTGTGGCGAGGGGCTCAAAGACCTTCTGCCTGCCAGATTACTCATCGTAAAGGTGCGACGGATTTTGTGTTTCCAAATGATGTTGAAGCCAGTATCCGTGGAGGCACAATTTCAGAGCTGTTATTGTTACAGTTTACCTATCTTAGACAGCTTGAAGAAGAGGGTTTAGCTCGCAGAGTAGTAGGTGGGTTTTCGCTTACCCCACAAGTTGTAGCAAATTCTGATTCAAAATTTAGAGCTTTATTCAATTTCAGGAGTAATGATAGTCAAGAGTTTGATGTTTCATTCAATTCTCAGACGAATAGTGTTGATTTCTCCATTGAATTGAAGCCCATTTTGCCGGAAGTTGGGGCCTGGCCACATTTTAGAATTGTTGGAGCAGAGTTTCAGATTGGTAGTTTTGTAGGCGACAAGTTTACAGTACGGATCCAATCCAGCTTTATAATGAATCCAATCCAGTTTTTGGTTTTAAATACCATTCAGTTACATCAGAGGTTACCACTAGAAGAAAAGTCCGAGGCCCAAAACCTTTTGGCGATACACTCCCTGCAGGGGGCTGTATCCAAAGGATTTAAGGCGGATTTGGCTCATTTTAAATCCTTGGAGATTGAAGTACCTGATACTATTGGATTGAGCGGTATCATTGACGAAGCTGGTGATTTATCCCTTGTACCAAGCTTCAATAGTAATAAACTCGAGGCTCAAAAATTGGTAAAACGAAAGGGACAATTCAATAACAATAAGTCAAGCGGTAGTGTGCGTATTGACAGTAGAATAGTTGTTTTGACTGAAAAAACAATGAGAGCGGTTCAAGAGATTTTGGCTATTAATAGAATCCCTAGGGACAAAGTAGAACAGTTCCTTAAAAGTCCTGCCGCATATATTGATGCCACTCAAGTGGATTTGGAGAGCGGATTTTCTGAACTGGTGATTGGAGCATGCCGCTATCAGAAAATTCCCTTGGGAGAGCTTGAGAACTCTGGAATTTCTTGGTTTGAAAATCTGAGGTTCCCACAAAATTTGCAGACTGTGCTGAATCAGATCCAAGACATCGAAGAATTTGATGAGGCAATTGAAAATGTAAAGGATGCTGCAAGTAAGGATTTAAAGCATACTTTGATTAAAGGTATCCCTGTAGGAATAGAGCAGCCAGAAATGGTAATTCAAGCCATTGAGCATGCAAAAGATAATTTAAGGAAGAAGACTAGTGTCTCGTCGGCATCTCAAAAGCTAGATGAGAAAGCAGCTATTGAGGTGAAGGAAATCAATCAATCGATTCCCCAAGTAGAACTCAGAGAAGTACTTTGGGACAAAAGGGGGCTAAAGCGAGAACCACTGGAACATCAAACGCAGGGTGTGAATTGGTTGACTTCACTGATGGAAAGCCGTGCTGGTGGTGCTTTGCTAGCTGATGATATGGGGCTTGGGAAGACATACCAAGCTTTGTTGGCGATAAGGTATTTTCTGAGTAAGGACACCAAAACCAGGGCTGATATACGGCCTGTGCTGGTGGTAGCACCACTATCACTGCTTGAGCCATGGTCTAATGAAGTGGGGGCCACTTTTGAAGAGTCACCTTTTCGTGATGTCATAATACTTCAAGGCAAGGGGCTGAATGAATACCGAGTTGCCGGGGTATCGAGAGAAACTCTACAAAACTTTGGAGAGCATTCCATTCTGAAGGAAGGGGATATTCGTTATGGTTTGAAAACCGGAGATGTCCTAGGGAGACTCGATTTGCCGAATAGACTGGTATTGTGCTCCTATCAAACTTTGCGTGATTATCAGTTTTCATTGTGTCGAGTTGACTGGGGTATTATTGTATTTGACGAGGCTCAAAATCTAAAAGATCCGAATGCCTTACAGACCAAGGCAGCCAGGGGTTTGAGGGCTGATTTCAAGCTAATGCTTACGGGCACTCCTGTTGAAAATTCTCTGTTAGACTGTTGGAGTATTTTTCATATCGCTGTACCCGGTTTATTAGGAACAATGCGGGAGTTTCGGACGAATTACCTGCGCCCTGTTTTGAGAGCGAAACCAGAAGAAAAACTAACTGTGAAGGTTGAAATCGGTCGCAAAATCCGACAGGTGGTTGGGAATTTTATGCTCCGTCGTATGAAAGAGGATCACTTGAAAGGACTCCCCCCCAAGACGATGATGTCCCCATTTCAGCCCGTGGATATAAATTGGAACACCGATCCAGGGCTAGGTGTATACATGGAGGGTAAACAACTCAACCGATACAATGAGTTACTTCAACAGTCTAGAATCGCGGCGATTGGTAAAATAAAAGGTTGGCAACTTGAATACCTACAAAAAATTATGGCATGTTCTTTACATGTTGAATTGAGCAGTAAGGAATCTCAAAATCCATGGGACCATTCTAGAGAGTCATTTGCTAAAATCATTCCTGTAACTAATATTTTGGATAAAATTTGTGAACGCGGTGAAAAGGTTCTTATTTTTTTGATTAGTAAAGATGTTCAGAGACAGCTAGCAGTATTATTGAGTAAAAGATACAAGCAGGAGATTCGGACTATTAATGGAGATACTAAGGTTGTACATGATTTGGAGCTCACAAGAATGAAAATCATAGATGAGTTTTCCAATAAGCGAGGTTTTGCCATGATGATTTTATCTCCTGTAGCCGCTGGGGTCGGGTTAACTATTACGGCCGCAAACCATGTGATTCATTTAGAGAGGCACTGGAATCCGGCCAAAGAAGCCCAAGCTACCGATCGCTGTTATCGAATCGGTCAATGTAAGCCCGTGAGTGTTTGGTATCCAGTTACTTTACATCCTAATCAAGAATCTTTTGACCAGAAGCTTCACCATCTTTTATGTAATAAAATGCAGCTTCGAGACGCAATTGTAACTCCAGAGCCGGATGTTGATGAGATGCATAACTTTTTATCAACATTGTAGATGCTCACTCAATATCTCCAACTGCTTCCCCAAAAACCCAATTCCCATTTTAAGAATTTTTGTGGCACCCTGAGCCATAAGCTCCTTTTCATACTGCCGTTTATTGATTTGGTCCATGGCATTTTGAGCACATGCTGATAAATCTGCATCTTCATAGGAGTCCATGGTCTTAAACTCCATCACTATCCCAAAATGATTTGGGTTTTTGGGACTCATTAAAAGATCACAGCGGCCTAGACCGGATTCACGATTGGAGCGGATATGCCAGATGTCGGAAAAAGAAACAATCAGGCCCAGAACAAGGCCATGGTAGAATTTTTCTGGTTCTTTGCCGGATACATCAAAGTAGCTTATGGAGTAATCACAAAGCCGTCTGAGTATTTTTGAAATCTCAGTGACTTCTCCCTCTATTAAGGATCGTTTTAAGTTTTGCAGTAAAGATAAGGATTTACTTTGTGCAAACCAGTATTGCACCGATTCATAAAAAATTCTTTTTACCTCAACATTAGGAATTTTCAAATCAATTAGGGTCACTTCATCAGAATGTTTGATGTTTATGGCCTTCAAGTAGCCCGTAAAATATAGAAAGTTCCAAAGATTGGCCCGAGTGTTTTCAATTTCCTGAAAAACCACCTGCTCCTGCAATGAAACCTGAATACTTTGACCTGCCATTAAATCTTCCAGATCTTTTTTGGCATCCACCCCAGAGCGGCCTAAAATTTCTTTAACCAGATCGTTTCCACTGGTATTCATCCAGTAAGGCTGAAATTCACCATCGTTGTTGCAAAGATTTAGAATGGACCAGGGGTTATAAATCTCAGTCTCACCAAAAATATAGCCGTTATACCAGGATTCAATCTGAGTTTCAATGGCCGTTAAATTATAGTCCTGAATCAGCTGTTTGACCTCAGGTACAGTAAAACCAAAATGAGTGGAGAATTTTTTTGAGGATACGGAAGAAACCATCAGGTTATTCATCCCAGTAAACATACTTTCTCTGGCAACCCGCAAACAGCCTGTAATGACTGCCCGCCAAAGGTTTGGGTTGTCTTTAAAGCCAGCACTAAAGAAGTTTCTAAAAAATGTAACGGCCTCGTCCCAATAACCACCAGTCCAAGCCGATTGTAAGGGGACATCGTATTCATCAATCAAAATCAGGGGCTGAGTTTGGTAAACATTTTTGTAGTGTTTTGATAACAGCTGCAAAGCAATGGAAAGCTCTGCTGGCTCCAGAAGCATATTTTGGGTTTTAGAGATCATGTCCTGATCTATAGGACTAAGAGAAGAACCATTTAAACTAGGGGCCTGAAGAGCAGTTTGAGATAAAACCTGTTTAATCTTGATAACCTGTTCGCGAAAGCTTCTTTCCTTACAATCCTTAAATG
>JACFNL010000156.1 GCA_019454875.1 Candidatus Cloacimonadota bacterium
CAACACAATTTTGGATCGAAGTTAATTCAGAATCATGGATCGAGGTTGCCAGAATAGGCATGCAACTTCTTGCCATGTGACAACGCTCATATTACCTTTGAATTAAATCTGGTTTGCGAGACAGTGAATTATTTTAGACACGCTACTTCTTCCGAAGCAAGCTTTTGTGTGTGTTTTCGAGGAAGATCACAGGGTGGGTGGAAAGTTTGGGGGGGTATATTGAGCTCCGGGGGGTATACAGAATTTACTGACCAGAAAGACTAGGGACGTTTATAGTAGATTCATTAGGTATTATAGATTTTTCTTTAGAACTCCTGGTTATAAACTTAGATGACTGTTTCTTACCTTTGGCATATGTCTCTGGGTCACGGATTATTGTTTCTAGTTCTTCATAGCTGTTAACTATTACGGGCATTCCACAAATTGCCACCCAGTTGCTTAATGGAAAATAGCTCTTCGTAGGCAGTAAAAACAGATTGTATGCCAAAATGTTCAGGTGGCCCCAGTGCAGTTTTTCAGAGAAGATATTCTTACTCGTGATGGGAAAATTAAATCTAGCCAAAAATTTTTCAGGGTAAACTACAAACCCTCCCCAGCCTGAACCATCTGGATTGGCTGGGAAAGACCTACTGATAAAATCTTCAAGATTGTCTACAAGGAACAAAGATTCATTAAGATTATTGGGTGATAGCCACTCTCGCTTGTAATAATAGTTACTGTGAATCCATTCTTCATGTGATTGAATCATGCTTGCATATAAAAGAGCCTCGGAACTTACCATAAACTGAACGTATAATTGGCTTGATCGACCGTAGTCTAAAACGATACCAGCAATTAGCGTAACAGCCATAATAGTTGTTGCAACCAATACCTTGGTACGTTTCACTTAGGGATACCCAATTGACCAAAAAACCAATACTGTTGCTCGTACACCTTTAGGTCTGGTTCAGCATTCCGAAAAATTATTTCAGAAGCTCTATCCGTCGTGGGCGCTGTTTCCCAATACTCTCTAGGAAGTACTCCATCATACTGTAATATATGGATTGCCTCGTGGAATAGAACTTCTGTAGCTCTCTGTCCTCCAGTTGGAGCCTCAGGGAACAGCTGCATTCCCCATATGAATACCCTGCCTTGAGAACCTTTCACCAAATTTGACAAAAAATCTCGCTGTCCATACACCAGTACCTTTCGATCAGATTTAAATTGCTTCACTAGTTCGTCAAGAATCTTCTGTTGTTTTGGGCTGCAGCTGTTCAATTTGCTAAAAGGATCATTTTCAATCATATCAACAAGATGGTTTTGGGCATCTTGGTACTCAGCGACAAGTGCTCCCGCAGTAAAATATGCATCAGAAGTATTTCTAACTCTACGAGGGTAAGGATAGCCTGGTTGTTCAAACCATTCGGGTTCAGCATTCACAAACTCAAAAAATCCTGATGGATCACTTTTGTTCACCGGATCCCCACCTACGAACCCATACCAGTGCATCCCATCTCTTCTGGGGTCCTCTTGTATAAAAACGGTAAGCACCGATGAAGAATCTCTTGGATTTTGCCTTGGAACCCGGTATGAATCCTCATGTTTTGGGGATTGGTCCGGGCTTAAATCTGTAAGAAAATTTTTTTTGCCCCAGATGGCATATTTTTTAGAAATGAAGCTTCTGAGGCCGGTATGCCAAAAAAAAAGAAGGCCAAAAGCAGAAGCCGAAATAGCCAAGTATTGGGAATGGGAATCATTTTAAGCATCAATTCTTAGGATACCACCAATATAAAATCCTCTGGTATGGCAAAAAGCTCATTTTTACTCACTCAAGGCAAACTCCGCCAATATAGATGAGCACCCTGTAGGGCTTCAAAAAGTACTCTCCGCTTTTCGCATAAAATAAAGTTGTAATGCTCCTGGCTCTCTATCCACAAGCCCCTCATAATGTTTTTTATCAAAACATAGCTCTGAGTACCCCCAAATTGATTGTTTATTGAACGGGAAAACCCCATCATCATCACTGTACAATTTAAAATGCCAGTTATGACCCAACGAAGCTTCTGTAACTTGAAACAATTGATATGGATAAAAATCTGGTTTACCATGCTCGTCCACCAAATACCAAAGTTGATTTTCGGCGAGCACCATTCCCATCACCAAATACTCTTTTTCCAGTTCGAGACCGTAATTAAAGTTACTAGGTGTTCCTGAGGGGAGATTACTAGATTTATTGTGTTTACAAATTATTTTCATTTTTTCACGGATCGATAAATTTGAAGTCATCAATTGCTTTAATTACAGAGTCATCCCATAAAGCATTAAAATGTATTTCAATCCCATGAGCGTTTTGATTGGACATTTTTGCCCAACCCTTCCAGCGAGGATCTCCTAATGATTTCTTGACAACCCTGCCTGCGTATGGGTTATCAATAATCTCTTGCATTGCCAACCGCTCGACAAGATTTTTTGCCTCTATTCTACCCGTAACACCACGGCCAAGAGGTTTTAAAACATTTGTCCCTGCCCTAACCCCAGATACTCCAAACCCACAGCTTCCCCCAATCAGTGAACCAACTGCAAAAGCTTTTTCTGAAACACTACTATTTTGAAAATCTGCCCATTGGTCAGCTAATGCATTTGCAAAAACTGGTACAAATGGAGCAAGTAATGCAGCTTGACTCATGCCTAAACTGACTGGTCCAAGAATGCTTGCCCCCACCGCTCCAGCAACAAGTCCACCAGAAAACCCAACCAGACCACTTAAAAATTGAGCATGATGATCAGAAACTGGAGGTAAAGCGGAAATTTCAGAATTACTTAAAGGGCCACCGCCGCCTAAACCATCTACACCAATCCCCCGCATAAAAATATCGTTCTGAAAATACCCATTCGGATCAAAGGGCAGGTCTATGAACCCACCAGTTGAGGCATTTGGTTCAATCGCAATCAATGGTCCCATCCACTCTCAACTACCTCCTGCTTTTTTTCATCCCAGTACCCATGATGCCATTTCAATTCTGGATTTAACCCCAGCTCTTCCAGGTTCATAAGAAAGTCACCGCGTATACTGAACATTACCAGATCTTTTTGCTCAAGGTTCAAGACAAAATACTCAACAGAGCTAAAATGGCAGTCAGTAAATTGAAATCCTAAAAATGTATCTGGATTGATAGTGTTATGAGAGTATTGTCTCATTTGTCCATATACGAATTTGTCTGTGTAGTTATATGCAGACACATGTTGTCTTGGGTGATTCTTTTGATCGTTTAGCAACCGTTGGCAGGACTGTACATCATGGATATAGACACCTCCGTTAAAATTGCGATCCCAATGCCCGTTTAAATGCATTCTATACATAGCGAATGGAATGAGAATCCACATCATAATCATAAATAGCCAGACTATTATTCGCATTGATTTAATCCAGACATTGGAAATCTCATTTCAAAGCGATGATTGATTGGAAATTCCTTTGAAAATGGAAGCTCTACCCCGCCCTCAATTAACCGATTCATATCTAAAGGATCCCTAAATACATCTTTTATCCCAAAGTGCCCAACACACTCGATGCCGTCACATTTCATGAACCGGTTAAAGAATGTGCTGTTTCCAATAGAAAATAGTTCTGAAAGTTCCTCAACATTAGTGTTTGGAAAGCCTGATTCAAGGCCATTGTCCATAGTAAATTTGGTGGTTCTATTGTTTGCAATTCCTCTTTCAAAAGCCTTTTGAACAGCCTCCTGAACACTCGGATGATTCTCAAATTGTTCAGCTAGCCCAATTGTGCCCAGATTTGCGCTCTGTCCTCCACCCGACCAATAATGATCCACAAAGGTAGCAGTATTCCACTTTCCGTCAGCGCGACCTTTATTTGCATACAATTTAAATGCAGCATATCCAGCGGAAGCTGAAGCAACAGCCCCAGCGACAATCGCAGGGATTGGAACATACCCACTTGGGTCAAAGGAGATATTTAAAGGTAAATTGGCGAGAGGAAGATAGTTCACTGTGCATCACCAGGATTGAACGGGGGAGTGACTGTAGGTGTTGCAAATGGTGGATAGCCGCTGTATGTAGATTCGAGCTTCACAAGAATAGGTTCTTCTAGACCTTCAGAAAGATAAATCAAAGGGTTAAATCTAGAAATTCTCCCTTCATGAATTCTTTTTAATACAAGTTTGCGGTCAGTTTCCCAATGTAACGAATAACTAGAACCCTGCATAGCAAGCCGAAAATGTCCTCTATCCTTTGGAAAGTCCAAATGACTTGGCCCTATGTAAACAAATCTCATAATTGACCCCGAGAACGAATTGTCTCTGTCGGCCACAATCGCCACAATTTTGCCATTTGGTGACGGTAGTCTCTCCACTACAGTAGGCAGGTCCGATTCCTCCATCATTTTATAGGCAATGACAAGAAGGGGTATTAAAATGGCGCACAGAACCCCAAACCACATGAAACAAGCTTTAAGACAGGGCAGCCATCTCATGATTTCAACGGAATCCCTGGTTATATAACTCATATCCATATTTACTTCTTGTGCGCTGGTAAGGTATCTCTCCCCACTCTGGAGAGTCTCCATAGGTCGTCCCAAATATGAGGTAATTTATAATCCCCAACTTCCCAGCATCATGATACGCACCTGCTCCTTTCTGAAAATGCTCAAAATCCATACCAAGTCGGGCAGCATTCATACCGGCCAACATGTTCCCCGCCTCCCTCATAGTCATATAATTACCCTGAAACTGATGGCCAGCATATGCTCCTCCCATACAGGAATCAGTTTTCAAATCAAGCTCTTGACCCGATCTTGATTTGCTCCAGGTTTCAAAATAACCGTAGTTTTTTGCTAGCTGCTGACTGATGTAACCATCAATCGAGCTATTCAAATTGACTGTCCCAACAGGGTGAACAATGTGCCTCTTATCTTTCGGTAGATCTTCCGGCGGAATAGTGAATGAGTCTTGCGCAAAACTATTACCAACCAATTGGCCCGGGCCCTGTAATCTTTGTCCCTGTCTATACGGGGAAGAAATGATATTCGTCGTTCCATCAAAAACTACATTCATTACCTTGCCTGTAGCAGAATCAATTTCAGTGAAGTAGCCTGTTGGGTCGTTGTTATTGATGGGATCCCCACCTACATACCCATACCAGTGCATCCCATCTCTTAGTGGGTCTTCTTGTATGAAAACGGTAAG
>JACFNL010000157.1 GCA_019454875.1 Candidatus Cloacimonadota bacterium
GTGTACCAGGCTTAGGCAGTACTTTTAGTTTTCAAATCACCTTGCAGAATGCTGCTGAGCCCATGAAAATTTCTGAAACAAAACCTCAAATCCCTTTGGACGAGTTAAAGATTCTTATGGCTGAGGACAGCTCGGTGAATCGCCGGGTTCTTCATCATCTACTCGAAAAAATCGGGTGCAGGGCAGATATGGCTGAAAATGGAAGACTAGCCCTGGAAATGGCAAAGAGCAAGAATTATGATATAATTTTTCTGGACTTGTGGATGCCGGAAATGGATGGGCTTGAGGCGGCAAAAGCCATCCGGGCACTAGATAAGAAACTTTATCCCTCTGCAGGAGCACATCTGATTGCCATGACTGCGGATACTATGCAAGGTGTCAGAGAACAGTGTATGGCCTCCGGTATGAATGATTATGTTACCAAGCCGATTACCCAGGACTCGCTTCTGGAATCGTTAACAAACCGAAGTCTGAATGCCGATTGATTTGTCATTTTCAAACCAGCTGCCCCTTTTAGCAAAAAGGCTGATTGAAAACATAAGAAATTTTTATGCAAGTGGGGCCGATCCGTTTGTTGCTCCAAGGATCGTGATTCCTAATGTGAATCTTCGCATCTGGCTTCAGATAGAAATTGCCAAAACGCAGGGAGTGGCTTTTCATCTTGATTTTTATTTTCTGGAAGGGGCTTTGTTTGACTGTATTTCCAGGCTTTGTCCTGACCAAAATTATCGAAGCCTGAATCAGGATGCCTTACGAGCTTTTTTATTGGGGACCTTAAAGAACACGACACTTGAGGCTGATGAGCTTTTGCCATTGCGCAACTATTTTGACTCATTAAAGCCGGTGGATTCGGTGGACTATGCCAAGCGGTTATGGCAGGTTGCTGACAGTCTTGCCAATTTGTTTATCCAGTATGAATTGCACCGTCGTCCCATGATCGCAAAATGGAAAAAGCATGAACTTTTTTATGGTGAAGCCTCCGAGTCAGTTCGTCGGATGGAATTGTGCCAGGCTTATCTGTATCGTCTGGTTCATGCCCAGATTGCTTTGCATGAATTCAGATATCTTGGTTTTGATGATTTGCTTCAAGTGCTGAAGTCCGTGGATAGAACAGAACAGTTTTTTCCTTTGCATCTTTTTGGCTTGTCCCATGTTTCCAGGGCTCATTACGAGATGTTAAGGGATCTATCACCGTTTTTTGACATCATGATATATAGCTTCAACCCCTGTATGGAGTATTGGGAAGATCTTAAAACTCAAAGAGAAACGGCCAGATTTTTGAAAAGGGAGAAAAAAAGAAGTCGCAAGGTGGTGAGTAATGTCTTAGGCACTGTCCAGGAAGAAGTGGTCATGGATCATGAGCTGGCCCGTATGGAGCTAGAGGCGGGACAGGTATTTTTTGAGGAAGGCCGCGACAATCGATTGCTGCAATGGTGGGGGCGTTGTGGACGAGAAAATGTTCGCCTGTTATGCCAGTTGGCTGAATATGATTTTTCTGAGCTTTATCATCTGGATACACAAAATGACTCGGTTTTAAAACGCATTCAGGCCATGCTTCTTACCAGAAACCAGCTTTTAGGTGACCAGCTACCAAAAGTTTCCCAGGACAAAAGTCTTCAGATTGTAGGGGTTCCTACGATTTTCAGGGAAGTTGAAGCGATTCGCCAGAGCATTTTACGGCAAATGGAGGAAGATCCGGGGCTTAGGTTGACAGATATAGCTGTGCTTGTACCCGATATGGCCAAATACCGCCCTGCCCTATTGTCTATATTTGCTCAGGACAGAGTGATTCCCTTCAGTCTTGTGGATTCTTCAGCTGATGCGGACAGCCATTATGCCAGAGGTATTCTTGATCTGCTGGAGCTTCTGGAATCCAATCTGGAAAGATCCTATTGTTTTACCCTGTTTGAAAATCTGTGTTTCCAGTCCAGATTTGAGATAGGAGCTGAACATGTGCGCCACTTTTCGAGGTGGGTTGATTCCCTGGGCATTTTTCTTCAGTCAGAATATTCGCAGTTTGACTGGGTGCAGGGGATGCGCCGCCTTATTTTAGGCCGCTACATGCAAGGGACTTCTGACTATTTTGGCTATTGTCCATACAGTGATATGAATACAGCCGATCTGAAGTCCCTTGGTGTTTTTATAGAGGCCATGGATATCATTCTCCTGGCTCAGAAAAAAATCCGTGAAACCTCGGGAACCGTGGAGTTCTGGATGGGTTTTTTCCTGGAACTTCTCGAGTCTTTATTGTCTGTGCCCGAACAGTTTCCCCAGGAGGCGCAAGTACGAACCAACCTGGTGGATTCTTTAAGAATCTTTTGTCTACAGGATGGGATAGGCACAGATAAGGCCCTTGGGTTTCCTCTGTTTTCTGAGGCGTTACGCAATATGCTTAAGGGAATCAGTTCAGGTATAGGAACTTATCTGACCGGTGGGATCTGTATCGCGGAATTGCATCCCATGCGGCCAGTCCCATTTCGGATTGTTTATATACTTGGTCTTCAGGAAGGGGAATTTCCCCGCTCGGAATCCAAAACAAGTCTTGATCTGAGAAATTTGAAACGACAGATTGGGGACATTAGTACAGCGGAAAGAAATCGTTATCTTTTTCTGGAGGTTTTATCGGTTACCCAGGACAAACTGATTCTGAGTTATCAGGACAGAGATATGGTGGAAGGCAGGAAGTTGTTACCCTGCTCGGTGATTCTACAGTTGAAACGGTTTGTAGAGGAGGAGATTCTTTCTGAAAATCAGTCCTTTATGGAAGTGTCTGTTCCGCTTCTGAGTTCAGATAGTCTGGAACAGTATGCCAAAGCTAACTGGACAGATTTTCCTGCCAATTATGACAGCTTTTCCCAGAGGTTTTATAGGGAGTCCATTGTAGAAGAAGTTCTGGCCCCAGGAGAGAAACAGGAGGCGAAACACAAGGTTTCCTTAAGGGAGATTTCGGCATTTCTTCGGTATCCTGGGTTGAGTATTTTGCGCCGCAGGGCCGGACTGTGGCTTGCTCCCGACCCAGAAGAATTAAACATTTCCTTGAATGCAGAACCTTTTGTGCCCTCAAGACAGCTGGCAAATCAGGCTATAGTTAACAACCTGTATCGAGCCTCTAAAGAAGGTTCGTATGAAAAACATCTCACCTCATCCATTCAAAAACTGAGTAACCAGAGATTGTGGCCCAATGGAGCTTATATGCTTCATGGACTGGAGTTTTATTATTCTCGTTCCCACAATCTAGAAAGTTCGTTGAGAACGGAGATAAATCAGTTAGGGGATGATTGGAAGGCCCTACCGGTTCTGGCTAAACTGAATGTTCTTGACTCTGTGGTTCAAATACGGGGAAGACTGGAATATGCTCAGATTGAGGGAGATCATCTCAAGATATTTTTACCGATTCCTGCCAGACAGACCCAGGATCCGCTGTCTGGTTTAAGTAGGGTTTTGGAACCAGTGCTGGCCTCTTTGATCTTTCAGGCTCAAGGATTGACGGTACTTCTTCTTTTCACGGACGGAATACAGAAATTAGTTTTTACCAGACTACCGCCAAGGGAATGGTTCTTTAAAGTGCTTGAGGACTACCTCATATTGGATTCTCCCTACCTTCTTCCCTTCTGCAATCCGCTTACAGGAGCACTGTTAAAAAACCCGGATTCCATGAGTGAGGAAGAGTTTTACCGTCTTTTATCTGTAGATTTGCTGGTTAATGGGGTCACTGAAGAAGAAACGCTGGCAGATTTGGAAGTTCCAAAAAATGCCAAAGAAATTGTCTTATCAAGATATGGGCCATTATGGAATCTATTGTAATTGATAAACATGGGTGGATAGAGGCTTCTGCCGGAACGGGCAAGACCTATACCATTGAACGGCTGGTATTAAAGATCCTTAAATCCAGACGGGTAGACTCCATTGGGCGAGTTCTTGTAGTAACTTTTACAGAAAAAGCAACGGCTGAGTTGAAGGAGAGGATTCGTGCCCTTTTGGAGCAGGAGGAAAAGACGGAACCTGATAAGGATATTCGTCGCTTTCTGACCGATTGTCTCGATCAGTTTGACACGGCCTCCATTTTTACTATCCACGGCTTTTGTCAAAGAGTGTTAAGGGATTTTGCATTTGAGAATCAAGGACTGTTTCAAAGAACCATAGTTTCTGATTCCTCCTCCCTAAGAGAGAGCTGTTTTCATGAACGGTTAAGACTCTGGCCTCATGTGTATCAGGACAATCTGCCAGCCATTTTGTTTATTCTTCGTTTTGCCCAGTTGGATCGGGATGGTGATGGTTCTTCAGGTCTTGATACCATGCGCAACCTGATTCATGTCCTAAGAGTCGGAAGGGATCAGAAACTTTCAAGAATAGTGCCTGGATTTCCCCAGTTAACCCGTATTCATCTTTCCATGGATGATTATCTAAATGAGATGGAGCGGAGTCTGAATCAGCTCTATGAGTGGCTTAGACCTATGGCAACAGCCAACTCCCTGCTTGAGTGTGAGGAATTGTTAAACCACCTGGCCCGGCAAACTAAAAGTGGCTGGCATCAGACGGATTTAAAAACGGCCCAAAAAATCTGGGAAGCTTTGAAATACTGGTATTCACAGGAAAAACCCTGGTATCGGCGTACTGAACTTCTGGATATTTTAAAGGATAAAATGGAGGCCTTGCCGGATTGGGTACAGGAGTCCATGAGCCTTTATCGGGATTTTCCCCTGCATTTTTATTTCCGGGAAGCCATAGAGGTAACTAGAGACTTTAAAAATCTCAAGGCCAGAAAAGGTCTGATGGACTTTGATGATCTATTGTTTTTTGTACTGGAAGCAATTGAAGGTAAGGGTGGCGATGATCTGAAACAGATTCTTAGAGGTTTGTATCCCTTTGTCCTAGTAGATGAATTTCAGGACACGGATACCATGCAATGGGAAATTTTTTCTCAGACCTTCTTAAAAGAATCCACCAGAAACACTATGTTTTTAATTGGTGATCCTAAACAGGCAATTTATGCTTTTCGTGGGGCCGATGTTTTTACCTATCTTGAAGCCAGAGAGAATTTAAAACAGAATCCAGGCAGTCAGTTTTATAATCTATCGTTTAACTATCGTTCCACAAGGGATCTGATTCAGGTGATGAATGCCCTGTTTTCCAGCAGATTTGAGGGATTT
>JACFNL010000158.1 GCA_019454875.1 Candidatus Cloacimonadota bacterium
CTTGTCATCCTGCCAGGCCTCGCCTAATTCATCTACTGTCACGGCCACAGGAGAAAAACTCGAAGATGGTTTGGAATGAAAAAAACCAAACCCCTTGGCCAGTTCAGCGGGTATTAAATTCCTTAAACTGACATCGTTAACCAGCATAACAAGACAAATAGCCGAGGAACAAACCTCTTTTTTTGAGCCCATACTGACATCTTTGGTAATCACAGCCACCTCGGACTCAAAGTCGATCCCATGGGATTCACTAACCGCCAAAATATCGGATGTGGGATCTAAAAAATCATCGGAACCACCCTGATACATCAAGGGATCTGTCCAGAAACTAGGGGGCATTTCTGCCCCTCTAGCCTTTCTGACTAATTCCACATGATTGACATAGGCACTACCATCAGCCCACTGATAGGCCCTTGGCAGAGGAGAACAGGCCTCTGATGCATCAAAAGCCATAGTGTCCTTGATCTGGTTTTGATTTAACTTTTCGTAAACCGATTGTAATTGAGGTCTAATTTCATCCCAGTTATCTAAGGCACCCTGAAGAGTTGCCGCAATATCAGAAACCAGAACACAATGCAATAAATCACGACTTACAACCACTAGTCTTCCATCACGATTCCCTGTGGTTCTTAAGGTAGCTAGTTTCATCAGAATTCATCTTCTCCCAGAGGTAAAACCTCTTCCGCGTTTTTGTGAGTCAATGCCTGGGGTTTTTTGGACACTGGCTTGACTGAGGCTTTTGCCGGCTTATTTTTTGCCTGAAACTGGCTAGCTTTTACCTGCGATGTTTGCAGACTGCTTCTTGCCTGTACTGGCCGCCTGTCCATCTTCTGAAAACTATGGGCTGTGCTGTGGGACCGTCCTTCAACTATGGCCATCAATTCCATGACAATCTCACGAAGCGATTCGGCCTGTGATGACATTTCTTCACTGCTAGCCGCTGACTCCTCAGCATTTGCAGCCACCTGCTGAGTACCTTTTTCCATATCGGCAATGGCCTTATTAATCTGTTCGATCCCATGTGCCTGCTCATTGGATGCTGTGGCAATTTCTTCCACCAGGGATGCAACCTTTTTGGCACTATTGGTCACCTCTGTGAGCCGTTCCGCCACATTATTGACCCGAATCAGTCCATCTCCCACATTTTTCGAGGCGGTTTCAATCAAATTGGAAATATCTTTGGCACTAGTTGCTGCCCTCTGGGCCAGATTCCTTACTTCATCAGCCACCACAGCAAAACCTTGACCATGCTCCCCAGCTCTGGCTGCTTCTACAGCAGCATTTAAAGCCAAAAGATTGGTTTGGAAGGCAATTTCTTCAATAACCTTGATAATTTTTGACATTTCCTGGGTGTTTCCATTAATACTGTTCTTGCTCTGTTGCATTTCACTCATGGCCCGATTGGCGGCCAACACTGTATCCCCGTTACTTTTCATGAGCTGGTTAGCCTCACGGGCATGATCGGCATTTTTATGTACCATACTTGTGACTTCCTCAATCGAGGCACTGGTCTCTTCAAGAGATGCAGAAATATGGGTCGTCACCTCAGCCACATTCTGAGCCGCATTGGCCGTTTCGGAAGCCGCCAGATTCATCTGTTCCGCCCCATCGCTCAAACTCGTAGTAACTGCATTTACCGGACGAGTAATACTTAAAATAATCATGGCAGCAAGAAATGTTCCCACAACCAGGGCCGCAATCAGACCCCAGAAAATCACGGTCTGGGCCTGAGCCAGCTGATTGACATTTTTGGCACCCATGTCTTCACTCTGTTGCATGGCCTCCGTAGACAGGTTATCCAAAAACACCCTGACCTCAGAACTAACCCGTGCTCGCCTTTCATTAATTTCGTTTTGTTTTGTAAATTCTGAAACCCAGCTTACGGAAACACTCCTATACTCACGAACCGTGCCAAGAACCTCTGCAACCGCTCGTTTCCCACTCTCTAAAAACACCAACTTTGATAACTCTTGAAGTTTGGTTTCCATCTCCGAATACAAAGATTCTATTGAGTTAACTATCCCCATATCTCTATCAGATGCTGCTATGATATAAAGAGTCCGGATTGAAAAACCCAGGTTAAAAATCTCGGCTGCCAGAGTATTCATCTTTTCTAGCTCAGGACTAATTCTTCCATCTCTTTTGGTTTCTTCCACAGACTGAGTTTGAGTAAGTTGTAAAAACTGAAAAGAGGTCTGTACATAATTGGTACCCAATTGTCGCCTTTGTCTATCAAGATCCGACAGCCTTTGCATATTTTGAATCGTCTGATTAGTCAAAGAAATATATTCTTGAAGAAGCTTATCTAGGTCGGAAACCTTGGAAACAAGTCCCAGTAAAACAGCGGCCTGCTCCTTTGCCAGTGCCTGCAATGATTTCATCTGAGAAGATACGGCTAAGACTCCCTGCTCAGCCAATTCACGATATCTAGCTTCTCCAGTAAGCGAAAATCCACGAACTTCCAGGTTTGTCTGCAAAAAGGACGACTGTAAGTTAGACACTAAAATTGCCTCAGGCAATAAAGCATCCTTCATGATTATGGAATCATGACTCACACCTCGCATCTGCACAGTGGCCACGACCCCTAAAATCACGGTGATTAGAAGAACCACAAAAAAGCCAGCGGCTATCTTAATCCACAATTTTGAATCTTTTAACACAAACCCACCTCTTAGTCCCCAGACATGACACAGGGGTGATTATAGTTTTAGACTTGTCTTTTAAGCAACAGAAGAAACTAATAAATTCTATGCCAATTTATTATTTCCCACAATGCCTTGCTTGGTCTATAATCCGTGGTTAAATGTCAGAATTCAAATCCCTTTTTACCTCCCTCTGCGAAGAACTAATTCTACTTGACTTAAATAACAAGGAAGAAATCAGGCTACTACAGAACAAGATTTCAGAAATACCTGTGCCCTGGGATCATCTGTCTGATTCCACTAAAGAGCAATTGACTAACTTCTTGCAGCTCCTCGCAGTTCTTGATTCCCAGGATGAACTGATTCAACTCCAGGAGCTAGGACTTACGATTCAAAAGGATTTGCCAGAAATTAATTTACCCAAAGAAAAAGACCCATTTGTATTTGAACTTCCAGAAATTGACGAGAGCAGGGCCGTCAACATTGATAAAATTCTGAATCAGGATGCAGATTTGGTGTCTGCATTTGTGGCCGAAGCCAATGAACATCTGGAAAGCATTGATTTACAGATGCTTATCTGGGAAAAAAATCCCAAGGCCAAAGATACAATCAACGATATTTTTCGTCCCTTTCACACCATTAAAGGGATTTCTTCCTTTTTAGATTTGGTGGATATTCGTGATATAGCTCATGCCCTCGAAGATATGCTTTCATCCGTTCGCAACGGACAGATTCATTATTCAGCCAGTCTGGCCAATGTAATTTTTGCCGGTGTGGATTATCTCAAACACATGGTGAAAGAACTGGAGATTCTTCTTGGTGGCGGGACCCCTCAAAAGCAGAACATTCCAGTTCGCTCCTTTGTGATAGCAGTCCGTCAGGCACTGGGTGAAAATACAAAAGAGCTTGAAGAGCAGTTTAAAGGTGGCAAGTCCACAAGGGATAAATTGCTAGAAGCTGCCATGAAGCAAAACCCACAACCCATAGAGGAGGTAAAAAAACCAGCCTCAAAACCTGAACCTGAACCCGTAACAACCATCGTTTCCCCTGCCAAACAACCTGCCTTAGAGCCCACTCCTGTCACAGTTTCTGAAAACCAGACCAATAGTCCCGTCAAACCCGCAGCCAAATTTATGCGGGTGGACACTTCAAAAATGGATGGACTTCTGGATCTGGTTGGGGAGCTTGTTATTTCCAATAATATTTTACAGGGCTGCCTGAATCACTTAAAAATCCAGGATAAGCGGCTTCTTACTGAATTGTCCCAGTTAAGAAGGGTAGTAAACTCCTTGCAGCATAACGCCCTGTCCTTAAGAATGGTTCCGATTTCCAATACCTTTCAGAAAATGCAAAGGATTGTGAGAGACATTGGCAGTAAGCTCAATAAAAATATTGAACTGGTTTTGGAGGGAGAACATACGGAAGTCGATCGCAATATAGTGGATGAAATTTATGAGCCCCTGGTTCACATGGTACGAAATTCCTGTGATCATGGGATTGAATCCAAAGAAACCAGAATTCAGATGGGGAAGTCCGAGACGGGGATCATAAAGCTTACGGCTGGTCACAAGGATGGCTCTATCGTGATCACAATTTCAGACAATGGCAAGGGCCTAAACCCTGAGTATATCTATGGTTTGGCCGTAGAGCGGGGCTTGATCCGCGATGGTGTTAAACTCAGCCCTCAGGAAATTTACCGTTTGGTACTGGCCCCCGGCTTTTCCACAGCAAAGTCTGTCACCGAAGTATCGGGGCGGGGTGTGGGCATGGATATTGTGATGAAAGCCCTGGAAAAGTTAAGAGGATCCCTTGATATTGACAGCACCTTAAATCAGGGCACAGTGTTTACCTTAAAATTTCCGCTGACCCTGGCCATTATGGAAGGCATGATTGTTCAGGTTCAAAATGAACAGTACATTATTCCAACGATCAATATCCGTGAATCACTAAAACCATTGCCTGAAAATTGTGTCACCATGTTAGGCAAAGGTGAAATGGTCAAGGTAAGAGACCATTTAATCCCTCTGGTGAGGCTGCATGAATATTTTAAGATTGAGCCAAAATGCCATAAGCCCTCGGATGGAATTGTTGTGGTTGTGGAGTCAGACTCCCGTACCTACGCTGTACTTGTGGATCATCTGGCCGGGAAACAGGAAATTGTGATTAAATCTTTGGGTGAAAAATTTAAAAATCTGAAGGCAATAGCTGGTGGTGCTGTTTTAGGCGATGGCAGAGTCGGCCTGATTCTGGATATTGGACAATTGGTCAACACAAGGTTATCTGACAAAGGATAAACATGGAAAATCTAGGCAATGCTTCCGAACAGAAACTTAATATTTCCGGCAAATTTCTGACCTTTCTTCTGGATAGAGAAGAGTATGGAATTGAGGTTCTACGAATTAAGGA
>JACFNL010000159.1 GCA_019454875.1 Candidatus Cloacimonadota bacterium
GCTCCGCCACAAAATACGGGCGGGCCATTCCCTGAAATGAAATTAAAAGTTTTTGGGGTAAATGGACCAAATCTGGACTTTTTGGCTGAATCAGGATTTCCAATGTTTGAGTCTGGATTTGTAAGCCTTCGTGCCACGGTACCCAGTTCAGCTCTGACTCAAACAACAGAATTTAAACTGGTTGTATCCAATGGTTTAGAGGCTAGTGCAGAAGGTTATTTTGCCAAGGATCTACTGGTTAACATCCTGATTAAAGGTTTAAATGAGTTTTTCCTGGATTTGTCTATTGTAGATGAGTTGAAGGTTGAAACAGCCTTTATTTCTGACTTCGAACCTCTGGATTCCGATGGTAATTACACAATTGTGTTTTCTCAGCGCTGGCAGGATGGAACCAGTTTTGCCCTCTCAAGAGTTGAATCTTCAAGCCTTACGGCTGCTAGTTTCACCACTGGGCAATATAATGTGTCCTCCAGTAATCCGACGATTCTGAAATTTGCAATTCCTTACTCCAAGAGCACTTCGGATACGGGATTACGCCGTGATCCAATGCGTCCTGGTGAGATTCGTCTGTATGCGACATTGACAGGCAAGGATCTGGATGGAAACCCTGTGGTTCGTGAAAGACATATTGGCTTTCCTCCTTCCAATGATTTCCTTTACTGGATTCCTGTAGATTTCACTGAAAGGCCAGTTAACAGTATGTTTACATACGAAATGCTGGTCGGTAAAGGATTTGACTTCTTCTCGTTTGGCTCAAAACTTGGAACTGTCAGTTTTACTACAGACAAGATGATGCTGACCTATCAGGGTGGAAGTTTCACCGAGGAGTCCAATTATTTCATCACTCCTAACGGAGTTCTGGAAACATTCCGTATGGATGGAACTGGCAACCGTTTTGATGAAAGACGGTATTTCACTGCCAATGTGAACCAGGATGGAATTTTTGGAAGCTATTACATGGTGGATTCTTTTACTGGTATGGAATTTCCTGGCGCGACTCCATTTTCATTCAGGGTGCCAAGGCCTCTGACGATGAGAATGCCTTTTGAAGTCGAGGAAATCTGGCCAGCTGAAGAGGGTTCTGCCATAGTAGGTTTTACTTATGGAATTCCAAATCATCTGGCTAACCATTTCCGCCAGATTTCTGTAGATGCCCTGATTGGTACCAGTGGATCCACTGAGCCATTTATGCCAGCAACCGAGGTATTTATGCCTGGCGGGTATCTGGTGTTTAAAAATCTTGATGCACCTGAGTTCATCCGCCTGATGGAATCCAACGCAGGTGCAAATCCTGATATGCCACTGCAGGAAATCTCAAACTTTTTGAGAGATTTACGCATGGGTAATCAGCTGGAAAACAAGGTAATGGTTGAGGGAATGGGTTCTATGCAATCAAGCTGTGTCAGCAGTATGAGTACAGGTCCCTGTGGTTTGATTCGTCTGCATGGTGTATTGCCACAAGAACCAGTTACCATGAATTTGACCTTCTTCTTTTTGCCAACCATGAGTGTTCAGCCGAATCCAGAGAACACTCGTGAACTGATGCCTTTGGAAAACGGAGTGATTGGACTGGCGTTAGGTCATCCAGGAGCAGTTCAGCTCGGAGAATATCTCCCTCACCGTTCGACTATCAGAATTCAGCATCATTCTTATCCAAGAATGTTTGATTCATCTGGTGTGTTGATGCTGGATCCTTATACAGCTTCAGAACGCCTGATGGCTTTTCATGGAGAGAGACCTCATACGGTATCACCTGAGTTGGAAATGAATCTCATGGGCAGATTGGCCGAGTCAAGGCTAGTTCCTGGTAATGCATCCCGATTCTGGGAAACATTATCACCAGTTGTGCCTGGTCCGGTTATGCCAAGTGATTATCATCTGAGTTATCTGGTGGAAACCGGATTAAGGGAAGGCACAGCCACAGAATCGGAAACCATTGTGTTTGCAAGACATAGTGCTGGAAGTATTCTTGAGCTTGCCAATCTGGAAATGAGACCTGGAATGATGCATCCTCAGCTTGAGTTTTATACAACAAGTCGGGATGGGACATTGATGAACACTTCTGGGGCATTGTGGCCAGTTGCGGTAGACAGTTCCTTCTCAAGCGGTGTTCTGACTACGGTTACTCATCCAATTAAAGTGGGAAGTTCTGTAGAGGCTGTGTTTCTTGATGCACATTCAGAAATGAGTGGGCCTTCTGGCACCAGTTCAGGCCCAATGTCACCTCCCCAGATCTATGCTGAGGAAGTTGTGTCCTTGATTATGGGTCGTTTTCCACACTTAAGTGTTAAGGTTGGAGATATCGTCACTACTGTTCATGACATCCTCGTGGTTCGCAATATCTCAAGCTCCTTCCCAATTCGTTGCGAAGCGGGAGGCTGTGTAAGAGATATGGATCCGATGCGTAGCCCGGGCGAAGTGGAAGTAAACACTCTGTTCTTGGCCCGTGGTATTGGCCCAGTCATCATGGTAGAGACTGAAAAAGGGGCCCATTTTGATCCCCAGGTTGGAGCATTCCAGCCAAAAGGTAGTAGTGAATTTGGTTATGCCTCTGCTTTTATTTCTGGAGGCATGGAATCTCCAGTGAATTTCAGAGAGGGAGAGCTTATGCCTACCCGCTTAGATAATCCTGAGATGCAGTTAGCCAATAAGAGGTTCCACATTTTCAGACGCTCCGCCATGGATTTTGGACGGATGGACTTTGATTTTGGTCCATGGGATTCTCAAACCAATTCAGGAATGGGAACCATGATCGAATTTAAGGTAGATCGCGATTTCCATCCTGGTCAGATTATGGTTGATCCAACCAATAATCAGCCTCTGATTGATGAGATCACAACTGTTACCTATAGCGTAAGCAACGGGGATTTGGTTGTGAGCTTTCAAGAAGATGGGCAGAATATGATGTTTAGGTTGGAGGGAGTATTGCCTCGAATCTTTGGAACCCGCATGAGTTTTAATGTGTACGAAGGCCAGAATCCAAAATCCATGGAGATTATGGAATGGTATTCGTCCATGGAACATGCCAACAACTTTTTCTTCCAGTTCTTTAACTATCCAATGGTTGAGTTCTGGGCAGAAAACTCTAAAACAGCCTCTATTGGCACAACTGGATCTGGCTACAATTACCATCAAGGCTTTTTTATTCAGCCTAAGTCGTCCAGACCAGATCTGTTCACGGATCCGAATGACAGAATTAACAGTTTTGTGATTCACGGTCCTGGGCTACCAATGGAGGGCTTGTGGTTTAAAGGACCGGATGGATATGTGTCGGGTGGTCAGCCGGTGCCACTGCAGATGGCTTTGCCTGAATTTATACGGATTGATCAGGAGGGCATGATTTGTCCAATGGGTAACTTTTTCTGTCTGAATTCTGATCAGGCAATCAGTCTGCCAACTGAGCCTTTGATGTACTCTGCTGTCTTTATGACTCAGATGGGTAATGAGGCTCAGAGGTATGATCTGGTGATCCCGGCACGCCCAGAGCCTAATTCGGATATAACCTCGTATCCAGATTTAACATTGGCAGAAGGTGGTTTTGTCTCAGTGAATCAATTCAGTCGCACTTCTGATACTGTAACCACCATAACCGTACCGGCTTTCTTTCAAGGCAAGCTAAATGGTGCTGGAGCTGGTTACTTCATGCAGGAACCAGCAACTGCCAATACCTTTGGCCAGTTCTATAATGGTTTTGGCCATGCCGAGTTTATGGGACCAAATCCATTAGTTGGTACAGTTAGACTACCTCGATTGCAGGCACTGGAGTCTGTTACTAACCTGACAGGAATTGCGGATGTTTACATTCGAGACGATAAGGCTAGAGTGTTCAGAACTCGCTGGCCAATTCAATAAGTACTTTTAGTTCTGAGCTTGGGCCGCTTCCGTATGGGAGCGGCCCTTTTTTTTTCTTGAGTCCTTTGTTATGTTGTTACAATGTTGCCGACATTTTTTATTTCTCATGGTGGGGGCCCCTGGCCGTGGATGAAACAACAAAGAGAATCCATCTACGCCAACCTTGCCCGTTCCTTATCAGAGTTGTTGCCTTCTCTACCCACCAGACCTGAGGCAATTCTTATGATTTCTGCCCATTGGGAGGAAGAAATTTTTACGGTACAGGGTCATTCCAATCCTGGCATGATTTATGACTATTTCGGTTTTCCTGAGCATACCTATTCTGTGAAGTATCCGGCACCTGGCCATTCTGCATTGGCCAATAAGGTGTGTGAACTGTTAAACAATGCATCCTTGTCAGCCAGGGTGGATGTTACCAGAGGCTATGATCATGGAATGTATTCACCTATGGCACTAATTGATCCCAAAGCGCAAATTCCAGTGGTTCAACTTTCATTAAAACAAGGATTGGATCCTTTGGCTCATATTAAAGTCGGCAGGGTGTTAGAGCCTTTACGCTCCCAAGGAATTTTAATAGTAGGTAGTGGCTTGAGCTACCACAACCTAAGAGCGTTTGGTATTTTGGGTAAAGAAGCCTCCGCTAGGTTTGATTCCTGGCTTTTGCATAGTGTGGTAGAGCAGACAGGCAAAGATAGAACAGAGAGACTTTTGCATTGGGAAGATGCTCCATCAGCCCGTGAAGCCCATCCAAGGGAGGAACATCTGATTCCTCTGATGGTGGCAGTCGGAGCTTCCGAATCAGAAAAAGGCCATCTGATTTATCATGAAGAGGATTTTGTCGGATTGACTGTATCCAGCTTCCGTTTTGGTTCCTGAAGTAATCTGTCACGGCTATTTTATTAAAACTTTTTCTTGACAGATTTTTTGGCGTTATTTTTGTGGCTACCCCAACCCCTCAAAAATTATTTACTTTAACGCCTCTGTTCTCTCATTTTCTGCCCGATCTTAGCCACTCTGACCAAAAATTCCAAAGTTGCCAAAACATCCCGCTTTTGCCAGGTTTAAACAAGCCCAAAAACCCCGTGGTAACATAAATGTATGCAAAACCTACATCAAAAAATCACCCAAACCGTCATTGAGTATAGAAAACAGGAAGGTCTCTTGATTGAACTCACTCAGGA
>JACFNL010000160.1 GCA_019454875.1 Candidatus Cloacimonadota bacterium
AAGAACCGATCAGACCAGCATTTGGACCTTCGGGAGTTTCAATAGGACAAATCCTGCCGAAGTGAGTCGGATGCACATCACGAACCTCAAATCCGGCTCGTTCCCGCTTTAATCCGCCTGGCCCAAGAGCAGACAGTCTTCTCTTGTGAGTCAGTTCAGAAAGTGGGTTGACCTGATCCATAAACTGGGATAACTGGGACGACCCAAAAAACTCATCAATAGCTGAGTGAATTGGTCTGGTATTGATCAGATTCTGAGGAGTCAGGTTGTTGCTGTCCTGAATCGTCATTCTTTCTTTGATCACTCTTTCCATACGGCTGAATGCTGCCCGCAGGGTGTTTTGCAGAAGTTCCCCAACCTGACGGATACGGCGATGTCCTAAGTGATCAATATCATCCACATAACCCACACCAACAGACAAATCGATGATGTACTTCATGGTGTGAAGAATATCTTCCTTGTCTAAAGTGGCCCCTTTATAGAGACACACAAAACCAGGAGGAACCTGGGTATTGTGGGCATCAAGATCATACTGCTTCAAAAATTCCCGTCGGGCATTCAATTGAAAAATAAGATCATTATTAAGAGGATCCCCGTCATGAATGACAATTTCCCCTGTTTCTGTGTCCAGAATGTCTCCACAAACGGCCATACCCTCATGCAGACTCTGGCAAAGGCCCTCGCCCTGCTCCATGTCTACTAGAAATGATATTCTAGGCCGGGTAATTGTGAGTTCCACCCCGTCTACAGTGACAATTCTCACCTGGTCAATTTTTGCCAGTTCCAGAGCCTCCACAGCCCGAGCCGAGATAATATCTCCCTCAGTAACAATAGGCTCCCTGGTTTCTGGATGCAAAATTGTTTGAAGACTTCTTTGGCCTACAAGTTTTTCTCTCAGACTCATTTTCTGATTAAACTTGTAACGACCTACATTACCCAAATCGTACCTTCGGGCATTCCCATAAAGCTCTTCCACAAGTTTTCTGGCGTTTTCGTAGATAAACGGCTCACCAGGACGCAGCTTCCTGTAGATTTCCTCGAGGGATTCTGCCTCAGTTGAGGTTTTATCCATTTTTAAAGTATTATCGATATACTTCAGCGTATTTCCGTGATCCAGTTCCCGGCGCATATCCTCTTCAGAATACCCAAGCACCCTAAGAAGCTGGGTTACAGGCACCTTGCGCTTGCGGTCAATACGGACATAAAACAGATCTTTCATTACATCCAGATCATATTCCAGCCAGGCACCCCTATAAGGAACTACCTTACACTGAAACAGCTTTTTGGATTTGTTATATTCGTAATACACCCCAGGGGAACGATGTAACTGACTGACAATCACTCGCTCAGAACCATTGATAATAAAGGTCCCTCTAGCTGTCATCAGAGGCATATTGACAACAAATATTTCCTGCTCCTTAATCTCACCACTTAACTGGTTGATTAAACGAACCCTCATATTCAGAGGAATGCCATAAGTTTCATCTCTTTTCTGACATTCTTCTGGTGAATACTTAATCCGATAGGTGCGATTGCCGAATTTATAGTAGGCAAATGCCTGATCATATTCTTTATCGGATTCGTCCATCAGAGAAACCTGTGGTCTGACTGAATCTTTGGATACACAGCCATCGGGAGCACCGATGCCTAGATCGTAATCCATAAAGTCAAGTATCAGATTATCTGTATAATCCTTGATCGGGAATGTTTCCTTAAACACTTCCAGAAGCCCTTGCCTTCTGCGTTTGTCCTTGGGAAGGTCTCCCTGCATGAACTCCTGATAAGATTTCAGTTGAATCTCAAGGAGATCAGGGACATGGAAGTGACCATCACCGGTCTCGTTGATGTATATCCTTTGTTTCTTCTTCATGGATATGTCCTCACTCAATTTAGTGGCCTTTGAACACGAAATACGAAACCCATCCCACCCAGACTGAAGGGAAGAATCGGCACAAAAAAAATAGCAGCGAAGTACCGACGGCACTTCGATGCTATTCCAGATACGCTATTGAAAATTATTTGATTTCAACAACAGCACCATCGGCTTCCAATGCTTCTTTCAGCTTGTTAGCCTCGTCTTTACTCAACTTCTCTTTGATAGCCTTAGGAGCTGCGTCCACCAGATCCTTAGCTTCTTTCAAGCCAAGTCCTGTGCTTTCACGAACAGTTTTAATCACTTTGATTTTTGCTGCTCCTGCATCCTTAAGAATCACATCAAATTCAGTCTGTTCCGCTGCTGCTGGAGCTGCTGCTCCTGCAGCTGGCATTGCCATCATTGCAGCGGGAGCTGCGGCGGAAACGCCAAATCTTTCTTCCAGAGCTTTTACCATTTCGGACAGCTCCAGAACGCTCATCTTCTCAATCGCTTCGATCATTTGTTGTTGGTTCATGTCACATTCCCTTTCTAAATACCAGCTACACTCTCAGATTCCCTGAAATGCTGTTCTATTCCTTTTTCTCTTTAATTGCATTAAGTACATTGAGCAAATTACGGACATTGCCCGCAAGAGCTGTAACAAAGCCACGAACTGGAGCCATCATGGTACCCAGCAACTGAGCACGCATCTGATCCTTACCTGGCAGAGTAGCCAGCACCTGAAGCCTTGAGGCATCCAGATACTTACCATCCAACACTCCTGCTTTAACTACCAGCTTCTCGTTAGTGGTTTTTGAAAAATCCACTACACCTTTCAAATCTTCGATGAAATTTTCACCGCCGAAAAGAAATGCGTTTGGCCCATGCAGGTGTGGCCCGAGATCCTCTGGCATTTTATCGCCAAAGCCCTTACCCACAAAAGTGTTTTTAAACACCCTGAGTTGCCCGCCGGAAGAAAACACCAGCTTGCGCAGCTTGGTTGTCTGTTCTGCATTCAAGCCCTTGTTCTCTACAATAACGACCAAGTTGGTCTTGTCGCACAGCTCGGAAAATTCCTCAATCTGTTGCAATTTTTCCTGTCGGTTCATGTTCTATCCCCTTCGCATCCGTCAAGAGATTACTGTACCGCGAGCTGCGTCGATTTCATTACGAGCCGCTGTTGGATCCACACGAATGCCAGGACCCATAGTTGGCGCAACTGTGATGCTCTTCATGTATGTACCCTTAGCTGCTGATGGCTTGGCTTTAAAAAGCGCATCAAGAATTGCTGCTAGGTTATCAAACAGTTGAGTCTCCTTAAAGGAGCGCTTGCCAAATGGCAATGCTATCAGGCCATACTTGTCCACTTTGAACTCAAGACGGCCTGCCTTGATTTCTCGTACAGCATTGCTGATATTGGTGGTGACCGTACCCACTTTAGGATTCGGCATCAAGCCCCTGGGTCCGAGAACCTTACCTAACTGCCCCACATGGCGCATCATATCAGGAGTGGTGATAACGATTTCAAAATCGAGCCATCCACCCTTGATTTTATTCACCATATCTTCTCCGCCGACGATGTCGGCACCTGCAGCCTTGGCCTCTTCCTCTTTGTCTGGAGCTACGATTGCCAGAATACGCTGGACCTTGCCTGTACCATGAGGCAGCACTACTGTGCCCCGTACATTCTGGTCTGCATGTTTTGGATCTACTCCCAGAGCAACATTCACCCTGATGGTTTCGTCAAACTTGACAAAGGAAATCTTCCTTGCCAGTTCAACTGCATCACGGAGGGTGTACTGCCTGCCCGTTTCAATCTGAGCAAAGGCCTTGCTGTATGCTTTGGATCTGTTTTTCATTCCATTACCCTTCGATTACCTCGATACCCATACTTCGAGCAGTACCAGCGACCATGGAGCATGCTGCATCCAAAGAATTGGAATTCAGATCTGCTACCTTGGCCTTGGCAATCTCCTCCAGCTGAGCCCTGGTTACCGTGCCAATCTTGCTTTCGATAGAGTTCGCTGAACCCTTCTCCTTCTTGATTGCCTTTAACAGTAACACTGGAGCTGGTGGGGACTTGACTTCAAATGTGAAGCTTCTATCCTGGTATACTGTGATCACGACGGGGAGCACAGTCCCCATACGATCCCGAGTCTGCTCATTAAACTGTGTGCAAAACTGCATGATGTTGACACCCTTGGAACCCAGTGCGGGTCCCACTGGTGGGGCTGGATTGGCCTGCCCTGCTTTCACCTGCAGTTTAATTTGTGCTGTTATTGCCTTGGACATTGTTGACTCCTTGTCAAACCTCTTCAACTTCGGAAAAGCCCAGTTCTACCGGAGTTTCCCGCCCAAATATATGCACCATTACGCGCAACTTCTTCTTCTCCAGATTTACTTCCTCAATATGGCCAATAAAATCTGAAAACGGCCCGTCCATAATGCGTACACTCTGGCCTACCTTAAAAGCACTGTATTTGGTTGGTGCTGCATAGCCCAGACCCATCTGGTGCAAAATCCCCTCAACCTCTTTGTCTGTTAAGGGAGTAGGATGTTTACCCTGACCCACAAACCCCGTTACTCCCGGAGTGTTGCGAACCATGGCCCAGGACTTGTCACTCAGACTCATCCTTACCAGGACATAACCAGGATAAAGCTGCCTTTGGACCGTCTTTTTTTTGCCTTTCGGAGTCTCTGTTTCCACTTCTTCAGTGGGAACTAAAACCTCAAATACCTCGCCCTGCATGCCCATAACCTTGACCCGCTGTTCCAGGTTGGCCTTAACTTTATTCTCAGCACTGCTGTTGGTGTGAACCAGATACCAGCGCCCATCAAGAGACATACTCATTCCTTCTCCTACTCAAACAGAAACCCGCTGATCACCCGGTTGAATCCCGTGTCAACCAGCCAGATAAACAGAGAACAAATGACACTCATCGTAACAACCACCCAGGTGGAACGGATAATTTTCTCACGGTCAGGCCAGACAACCCTTCCTTTGGTTGGGTGAACCTCACGCCATACCTCATCCAGAAAACTTTTTACACCTTGCATGCAGCTATCTTTCGATC
>JACFNL010000161.1 GCA_019454875.1 Candidatus Cloacimonadota bacterium
TGGCCCTGCATGGAGTGCCCGTATGGTGCGCTTGTTTAAACTTCTGGTCCTGGCCTGGCTGATTTATATGTTTTTACCTCAACTGTTATCCGCTCAGGATATTATGCCCACAGAGTTATGGTATCTGCTGGTGGGATTCACTGGAATATTTTTTCATGGCCTTCTTTTTTCTGGGCTGCGGGTTGATTTTGTGGAATATCTGCCTTCACACATCCGCGCAGATCCACCAGGAATCAATATGCAGCTTTTGCAGGTCTATGTGCCGGTTGTGGTATTTTGGTTTTTGATAATGACGGCTGTATTTTATCGCTGAATTTAGATTGGAAGGGGCATGGATGAGTGAAATGAATACTATGGGGATTCGTGATCTGGAAAACTATTCCCGGCAGCACAGTAAACCTTTGCATCCATTGTTGGAGCAGGTTAGAGAATACACTTTGAAACATGCCAGCTCGCCTCAAATGATGGTGGGCGAGCTTGAAGGAAAGTTTTTACAGCTTATTTGTACCTTAAGTGGGGCCTGGAATGTTTTGGAGATAGGGACATTTACCGGGTATTCCACCCTGTGTATTGCAGATGCAATCGGAAGGGGCTCCAAAGTCACCTCTATTGACATCAATCCCGACACTTCTTCAGCGGCAGCCAATTTTATCAATCTTGCCGGGCTTCAGGACAGAGTCAGGCTGATAGTTGGTCCGGCTCTCGAAATAGTACCAACAATTCCAGAAGTGTTTGATTTGGTCTTCATTGACGCGGACAAGGTCAATTATGACAATTATTACGAGCTGGTGTTACCTAAGCTTCGTTATGGTGGGCTGATTCTTTTTGATAACATGCTGTGGAGTGGTAGGGTTATGAACCCTCAGTCTGAAGAAGATCATGCATTGCATAGACTCAACCAGAAGCTGACGATGGATTCCCGGGTGGACAATTTTTTGTTGCCCCTAAGAGATGGGATACAGGTCGTTCAAAAGGTAGTCCGATCATGAAACGATGTTTTTCTGATCTTCAGGAGTATTTAAAATTTCTGGACAGGGAAGGGGAGCTGATAACCGTAGACAAGGAAATTAGTCCCTACCTGGAGATTTCCGAGGTGTACCAGAGGCATGCTGGGTCCAAAGACGGGGGAAAGGCTTTGTTGTTCACTAATGTAACGGGCTCTTCAATGCCGGTTGCTATCAATGTGTTTGGTTCTTATCGAAGGCTTGAGTTGGCTTTTGGTACAAAGGACTTTTCCGAGCACGCCCAGGAAATCAAGGAATTGACCTCATTAAAAATGCCGGATTCCCTGATAGGAAAGCTGGGTAAAGCATGGGAGATGCGATCTGTATTGAGTTATCCGCCCCGCCCATTTAAAGGAAGTGTTGCTCCTTGTCAGGAAGTGGTTCTGACTGGGGATCAGGTGGATTTGAGTATCATGCCTGTAATGACGAGCTGGCCTCAGGATGGGGGGCCGTTTATTACTCTGCCCCTGGTGATTTCCAAATCCCTGGATGGTAGCCAGAAGAACATGGGCATGTATCGTATGCAGATTTATGATCGCAATACAACGGGAATGCATTGGCAGATTCACAAGGATGGTTCCCATTTTCACGGACAGTATCGCCGGGCAAAAAAACGCATGGAAGTAGCCGTGGTCATTGGGGCGGATCCATCCCTGGTCTACAGTGCCACAGCCCCCCTGCCCCCTATGATTTATGAACTTATATTTGCTGGTTTTGTCAGAGGGGAATCGGTTAAGACTGTAAAATGTAAAACGGTGGATCTGGAAGTACCTGCTCATGCAGAAATTATTCTTGAGGGTTATGTAGAGCCGGATGAATTAAGACCAGAAGGTCCGTTTGGGGATCACACTGGCTACTATACACCTCAGGAACCTTATCCTGTGTTTCATGTGACAGCTATCACGCATAGAAAAAATCCAGTCTACCTAAGTACAGTTGTTGGAAAATCACCCATGGAAGACTGTTATCTGGCCTATGTTACCGAGAGGCTTTTTTTGCCGCTCTTACAGATGATCGCTCCTGAAGTAGTCGATCAGCATTTACCCTGGGACGGAAATTTTCATAACTGTCAGGTGTTTACCATTAAAAAGGAATACCCTTACCAGGGCCGAAGGCTGATGAGTCATATCTGGGGTTTTACCCAGGCTAGTTTCTGTAAATGCCTGATTACGGCCTCAGAAGATGCACCGATTCATGACGATGAAAAATTTCTGGAATACTTTTTGGATCATCTGGATATTTCCCGCAATGTTTTTATAACAGAAGGCATTGTTGATGCCTTGGATCATTCCGCTCCCCAGCCTCTCTATGGAGGGAAAATCGGCTTTGATATTTCTCATCCGATCCCCGGTGAACCAGGGTATGGGGAAGAAAGGGTCAGGGAAAACAATGCAGTTAAGGTGGATTATCTGGATAAGGAAATAGGCATGTTTGAGAGATCCGTTACCGGAATTCATGTTTATGGCCAGCATCTTAGAAACCCCATGCTTATCTTAAGAGTCAACAAAAAAAGAAACCCTTATGTTGCCAAGAGACTTGCTGAAAAAGTTTTTGTAAAAATCCATCTGAAGCCGTTCAAGATTTTTGTGGTTGTGGATGAAAAGTGTAAAGACATCAAAGATGGCCATCATCTGGCCTGGAGGGTTTTTAATAATACGGACTCCCAAAGAGATTTTTTTATTGAGGGAGATAGAATGTTGATCGATGCTACTTACAAGATACCAGAAGAAGGATTTTTAAGAGTCTGGCCTGATGATCTTGTCATGAGTGAGGAAGTGGTTCAGAAGATCAATAATGAGTTTGCCGAGGTTGTCTTGTGAAAAAGATTCGAGTTTTGTTTGTCTGTCTTGGGAATATCTGCCGGTCTCCTGCTGCCGAAGGAGTGTTGATTCATAAAATCAAGGAAGCTGGATTATCCGATCGCATTGAGGTCGATTCGGCTGGAACCGGAACATGGCATTTAGGAAAATCAGCCGATCCGAGGATGTTAGAGGCGGCTAAAAATCGAGGAATTCATTTGCCATCAATTTGCCGGCAGGTTACCAAAGAGGATTTTTGTGACTTTGACTGGATTGTAGCTATGGACGGGGACAACCTCAAAAATCTTACAGCTCTGCGCCCAAATCAGGCCAGTGCCCATCTTGTGCCTATGCGGGAGTTTGTGAAAAGTCGGGAGATTTCAGGAATTCCTGACCCCTATTTTGGTGGTGCCGAAGGGTTTGAACTGGTTTTGGATCTATTGGATGAGGGTTGCAGTAATTTATTGAGAAACATTTGTGAAACAGGAAGGCTGTTATGAGAAAAGCTCTGATTACAGGAATCAATACAGGAATAGGTATGGGCCTGGCAAAATTTCTTTTGCAAAATGGCTATTTTGTAATTGGTTGTGTCAGAAAGCCGGAATATTTTGATCTTCTGATAGCTGAGTTTAAAGGTTTTAAGGGTCAGTATTCCTTATACGCATTTGATCTTAATTCAGACTTTACAGACAAACTTCAGGAAATTGAAAATACCCAAGGGATACCGGAAGTTATTATCAACAACTCAGGAGTTTTCCTCACAGATTCAGGCGACTTTGAAGCCCGTTACAACAATATCATCAGCTCACTGGAAGTGAATCTGAAAGCTCCAATGCGCATCTGTGAATATTTTGCAGCAAAGATGCGTTCTTTACCCTGGGGTAGAATCATCAACATTTCATCAAAAATGGGTTCATTAGGTGATAATTCCTCCGGGGGTTATCTGAGCTACAGAAGTAGCAAGGCATTATTGAATCTGTATACTATTAATCTTGCGCATCAGATGGCAGATAGTAAGATTGTGGTTCTCACTCTTCATCCTGGATGGATAAAAACCCGAATGGGGGGAATGGGAGCACCGGACGAAATTGGTGCAGCTGTGGAACGCATTGCCTTTGCTCTTACCGATGAGGCCAGTGAATTTCATGGGGAGTTTTTGGTAGGCAAAGAAAAACTTCCGTGGTAGACTAATCGCTTGAAATATTTTGTGAATAGGGCATATTTATGAGTAGCAGATTATCCATTCTAAGCGTTGCAGAACAGAACTTTGTTCGTCAGAAATTGATGAACAGTCGCAGGCAACAGCTGGAACAATTGTCCCTGGATATAACTCTTCACGAATTTGTCTCAAGCGTGTCTTCTGAAGATGAGATAACCGCCTGGAATCAGGATGGTGCCTTAGTGACATGGAAAGCCGATTCAGGTTTTTTTGTTGAATTCCCTGACGGTTTTTTTTCAGACATCTCTTTGGTCAACCGGTGTTTCAAAGCAGTGCGTCAGGCGTACTTTGAGAATTTTTTAAGCCCCGAGGACAGGGAGCTTTTGAGTCAGCCTGGTTTAGTGGTTATGGAGTCAGAACCGGCTGATGCCCCTGCTGCTGCTCAACTGGCACATGAGCCTGAATTAGAAGTAGTACCTACTGTCCTGGAGCAATCGGCAGAGGAGCAGTCTGAACATCTGTTGGAACCAGCTGAGGCTGAAACAGTCGAGGTTATGGCAGAAGCTGAAGTGGAGCAGCAGGTTCAACATCATTTTGATGACGAGGATGATGACGAGGATCTTCTATCAAAAATGGAAGACTTGGGTTCACGAAAAATTGTGGATCATGATGGGCTTGATGCAGATGAATTTTCCAATCTTGGTGATGATGATGATTCAGAATCGGTTTCACATACGGCACATGAGCCTGTGGCCGAAGAAAACCAGGATGAGGCAATGAATGCCTTGTTGGCTGAGTCCGAGCCTGTAGATGAGGTAGAAGTCCTGAAAATGGAAATGCTGGCCACCGGAATGGATGAGGGCAAGGCTAATAAACTTCTGGCTGCTGTTCGCAGCGGTAAAGCCACTGTGGATGCCGTCCGTCAGACTTTGAAGAAACTTTCTGGTTCTTGATTTTTCTA
>JACFNL010000162.1 GCA_019454875.1 Candidatus Cloacimonadota bacterium
CCCTTAAAACCCTTTCACCCCAGGTTTCTTCAGGGTGCATTGAGATTACCAAAACCCGGATTTCCGGGTAGTTTTGATGGATGAGCTTAAGAAGCTCAAGACCGTTACTGCCTTTTAGTTGTAAATCCAGTAGCAACAGTTGAATTTTTTCTTGCCTGAGGGCTTGAATACACTCCTCAGCCGATTCCCACAACCCACCAACCGATACATTGGGAATGGACTCAATCAGTTCCTTGATTGCCTGTCCAAAGAGGGGATGATCTTCTACAATTCCAGCTTTGGTCATCATTTATGTTTATCCCAGGGTACTTTTAACTCAAAAAAGAACCCACCCTCAGGTAAATTCCCGTAACAGATTTGTGCCCCAATCAGGTCGGCTCGATAACCCGCAATTTTTAAACCCAGATTCTCTTGTTTAGGTTCAGAGACCATACCTATGCCGTTATCACAAATCATGATGCACAGGTAGTGCGAGGAGTCTTCACTGACGGTTATACATATCCTGTCAGCTTTGGAATGAAAAATCACATTAAAAACGGCCTCCCTTAAAATACGATATACGGGCAACCAGATTTCGTGTTTGAGACCATCAAGGATTGATAAGTTACATTTTTCAGTCTGGAGATAACGCAGTTTCTGTGCTTCCTGAAGCATGAGACTAATAGCAGAACCTAGTCCATCCAGAATATGATAGGCACAATGTTCTCTGGCTAGATTGCGAACCAGATGCATGGATTCTCGCAACTTGGCTTCAAACAGTTTCATTTCGGCTAAATCGTCTGACTCCTTGGATTGCAGATTTTGTGTGAGTTTGCTGAACTTCAGGCAGAGTCCGGCAAGATTCTGGCCTAATGTGTCATGAAGTTCCTGTCCAAGCACTAGTTCCTTGTCCTCAGCTATGGCAAGAATTCTCCGTATAAGTTCATTTTTTTGGGTAATATTATCCATTACCACTAAAATCCCCGGTTCATCAAAGCAGGTTCCGGGAATGGGCTGTACCCACCAGTGGAGTTCTTCAATTTCAGTATTTCTGATAGTTACCCTGAACTGGGCTGGATTTTGAGTATTCAGACATTGATTCAGGCTTTGGCACAGATCTTTTGGGTAAATAATTCTTTCCCAGATAGATTTGTTTGTTTCCTTTAGTCCAAGCATGGATTGGGCAGAGGGGTTATTGTGAATCAGGTGCAGATCGGAACTGAATTCTAAAACCCCAACTGGGGCCTGCTCTACTAAGGTATCTAACCTGTGTTTTAACTGGTTTACCGTAGTTTCGGCCCGAATCTGTGAAGTTGTCTCGGTTTGAATGGCTAACAGGCCTACCAGATTCTGATTCTGGTCTAATTGCGGTAAAATTGTTACCCTGACCCAGTAGATCTCCTGATTTTTTCTTCTGTTTCTGATTTCTCCAGACCATGAATTTCCGGCTAGAACGGTCTGATAGAGGGTTTGAAAAAACTCCTTGGAATGAAATCCAGAATTTAGCACACGAGGATTTTTTCCGATCAGTTCGTGCCTGTAAAACCCGGTCATATTGCAGAATTGTTCATTAACGAATTGAATTGTGCCCAAAGCATCTGTCATTAAGACTGCATTGTGTCTTAAAGCCAGGCTATATAAAAGGGACTCCTCGGGTTTCATTTCAGATCGCGAATTCCTGAAATGGGACAGGTTTCCACACACTGTAATACCAAAGATAACTCAACCTGGCTTTGAGGCTGCATTTTTACATAGGCTTTCCCATGGGAATCCAGGGCAAAAACCTCTGGTACATGATTGACACATAACTCACAGCGGACACAATTCTGGGAGTTTGCGAATCTTCCCGGAACACAGCTAGGATTGGCAACAAACATAATTCACCCCTATATCTGGATATATATATCTATAATACAGGGATTTTATCGTATCGTCCAATAGGGGATTTCCCCACAGCTGAATCGTGGTATGCCTGATCTAAAATTAATTGCAGCTTGTGGCATGTTAAATACATGCACTATTTTCTTAAATATCTGAACCAGTTGCGCAAAGCCAGAGACCTTAAGTTTTCCCAATGGGAGTACTCGACCGAATACATCAATTTTATAGCCTCAGATAAAAACAAAAACTGGGCATCCTATGATCGTTTTACCATGGGATTTGCCCAGTTGAATCTGCCTTATTTTCAGAAAAAATCCATCGGTGAGCAAGATATTTTGGATGACAAGCCCCTCAATGAAATTCGCAATTTGATTCGTAGTTTTATGGTGTGGCAGTATCTGTGTTCCCAGACTATCCGCTATTTTCCTTCACGATTTTTAAGGCAGGCAGAGATGCTGCATGGCCTGATGAGTATCCATTCTGAAAGACTTAGACTTAGTGTTTTACTTTTAAGGCTGTTTGAAGAGCTGGTTCCAATTGCAACTTACAAAGAATTAAATCCCATGCCTGCTGAGGCCTGGTTTTTTTTACCGGAACACAAAACTCTGAGTCCGGATCTTTGTATTCTGCTTCTGATACAGCAGATCGATATGGAGATTGAGGTAGCCGATTGTTTGCTTGGGTGTCTCAAAAAATCAGCTTTGGAACTAACACAGACTTTAGATGGTTATAAAATTCATTTAGGTTTTCAAAAAAACTTTTTGGAGGAGCAGCTCAAGAAGACTTACGAATTATCGGAGCATAAAAATCTGCCCATAGGGATTAAACTTCCTAGATATCATTATCTGGAGTATCTCAAAGAATTTGAGTCTCTTCTTGTATCCCTTAGTACCCTGAATCATTTTGAAAGTGAAATTCACAGGGCCGAACCAGGAAGTATCAACCTTCAAAAAATGTCGATCAGTGTTTCGTTAAAGATGCAGGAATGCAGGGATGATATTGAAAAAGTAACCATTCCTGAAATGGATGAAAATGATGCACTTTTAGGCCGGATCAAGCAGGAGATCAAAAAGCGGGTTTATGAAGAGCTGACACAGCCACTGCATCTTAAAAGGCAGTATGAAACCGATATGTATGATTATTACAGCCAGGAAATGGAAAAAATTCAATGGCATTCCAGCGATGTTTTAAAGCTCTTGCAGGAACAGCCGTTAAAGACCATTACTGACAATGATTACCAGCTTTTGGATGTAGTCAAGGAAATTGCCTTTTGTGAGGGTTTTTCCTATACCATCGGTTATCAGAACATGATACATCTGACCCAGCTTCATGATTTTATGTTATGGAATGTAAATCAGTGCCACGAGGAATTAAAACACTATCATGCCATCAGAATTCTTTTGAATCAGTCAAACCTTCTGACAGAGCATATGGATGAGGATTATCTGGCTTCGACCTTTGAAGAGCCATCCATTGATGCTTACTGCGAACGCTACACCGTATTTATGATCAATTTTTTGGGTGAAACCCATAACATGCGGGCCTATTGGCTGTTGGCCCAGGCTTTTGACAGTCCCCAGATTAAAAAGATCCTTGAGTGGATTTTTTATGATGAGGTGGTTCATAAAAAGGTGTTTGCACTGCACTTTAAAAAAATGACCCGTATGGAGCATGACTGGGAAAGAAATACCTATGAAAATCTTCTGGATCACGGGTTAGGCATCCATCAGGCCATGCGTTGCAGTCGCTACCGGGTATTGATGCAAAAAATTGGACGATATTATGCATCTTCCGGAAAAACTACAGCCCTGGATTTTTTAAACCGCAGTATGCGGGCTCAGTATCTGGAACTAAAGGATCTGTTTCAACCAGGACTATTTAAGCTGTCCGAACACGATTTTAGAAAACAGCATCTAAAAGCCTATCTTCTCTGATTAGCCAAAGCCATCACCAGTTTTTTGTATTCCATGGGACTCAATAGTGATTTTACCTGAGAATACAGGGAAGGAATGGATTCCCCTTGGGCCAGAGAAGTATGTACAAACAAAAGAATATCGAGTCGGGCAGGACTCAAAGAAACAGACAGGGATCCAGATCGAACTCCAAATGCAGATAAAAGCCATTTGTGTAAAAGCACCAGTTCTTCCCAGGAATCGTGAGGATGAACTACTAGATTGATCTCTTTAAACATCAGGGTATGGGCATAGAGCCAGCTTTGTTTCCACTCAGGTATATCACCTAACAAAAGTTTGGCATTTTGAAATGCCGTCTGATAGTCCTTACCTAAATCCAGAACAGAATTCATAACCCATTCGCTATGCACCCTTTGTTGTTCAAGAAGTTTTAGGCCTTTTAGAGGGGGCCGTTTGTAGTTTGCCTTAAGAATTTCCTGTAATTGTTCAAAAGAGTCCGGGCTTTCCCCTAAAAACAGTTCCTCAATTTCTTCAGGGGGAATAGGCTCCATTTCCAGATGAATCTTTTCCTGATACTGCTTTAAACTTAAAAAATGGGACTGGGTGAGGTTTTCTCCATGTATGTAATAGAAGCTTTTTAATTTCGGGGGGAGTTTGCCTCTGAATATGGAAAAGTAACTGTTCTGGCTAAGACTAAAATTATAGACCAAACGATGGGAAGGATCGGAAAGAACTGTGTAGGCTTCCTGAACGGCTAAAAAGTCTTTTTGGGCACTGGCTTGCTTGTTTACATCCGGGTGTAACACACGGACTTTTTTTTGCCAGGCTGCTTTGATTTCCTGGTGGCTGGCATCAAAACTGATGCCTAATATCTGATAATAGTTCATTCCAACCCTTTGAGCCGCCGAATCAGTGCCAAAGACCTCTCAATTTCTTCCCGATTATGAAGATAAATATGATGTGTTTCACAAAGGATTGCCAGATTTTCCACCGTATTTTGCCCCCCATCCTTCACGGGCTTGATGTGATGAATGTTAAGAAACCTTCTGTGATTACACCTTCTGTCATTTTTTTGAAAACTGCAACGGCCCTTATCCCTTAAAATCACCTGATTTAAAAT
>JACFNL010000163.1 GCA_019454875.1 Candidatus Cloacimonadota bacterium
CGAATCGAGATGGAATTGCAATTAACTGACTGGTCTAAAATCTTCGACCACTATATGACTATCAAATCACACTAGTTTTAATAATTCTTCTTGCTGTCCGGCTCTTATGGAGCGAAGGCTGGCTTGTTGGGAAAAACATTTTAGGGCGGAGTGTAACCGAGTGTCCTTGGTCTCACCTTTTTCTGATTGCGGGGGCGGTTCACTTTGTGAGCCTATGCTCCAATAGTTGCCGCATTGAATTTGGGGTGTTTCGGGAGATATCAAACAACGGAGTGACTATTTCCGTTGCGTATTTGAGTTTTTTTGCTATCGTATTTGCAATAAATGGACTAATTTCAAGAAAATTACTGCATGCTGTAGCTCAGAATGACGGAACATATAAAAAGTCTGAGCAAGCCTACATGAGAGTGTTGTACTGCACCATTTTCCTGTTTCTGTTTAATACGACTCAAGTCTTCGATTTGGTCATTACCGTCAGAGCTACTGTTGTTCTTTTTGCTACATCTCAATTTCATTTCTTTTCAGTTCAGATGCTAGGGCTATTTTCGAAGGCAAGTACAGATGTGGATATTTCAGAACATCGGAAAGACTTAAATGAGATTAATGAGGCTGCCGTTTCTTCTCATGAAGACAACGAAAAAGCGATGGCTGAAATGGACTCTGATTAAATTACAAGGAGTCAGTGAATGCGGCTGACAAAAGTCATATTCTTATGCCAAGTCCCCGCTGACCTACTTCATGACGGTGGAATCTAATCAGGTTGACCCAAATGATATTCAGATAGTGATAGTATCTCCATAAAAATGTATATATACAGCTTTCAAGTTGAATATATTCGTCTATTGTGGCATCATATATTCATGAGTTACACCATTACCTTCACCCGAAAGGCTGCAAAATCTTTTCAGAAAATCCCAGCTAAATTCGGTAATGGAATCATTAATGCTTTGAAAGATTTGGCCCGCGACCCATATTCTAATGGTTCAGTAAAAAAGCTGGAAGGTCACGATGGATACAGGATGAGAGTAGGAGACTACAGGGTGATTTATGAACTTGAAGATGAGATTCGAGTTATTCGCGTAACAAAGGTTGGTACCAGGGGAGATGTTTTCAAAAGAGGTTGATCATGAAAAGTTGGGGGAAATTGGAATTGAACAACGAATGTTATGTTCTGATTCGCCATGAAGACTATTTGAAATGGCTGGAAAATCAGGAGGATATTCAATCTATTCAGGATGCAAGGCTGTCAAATGAGCCCAGCATTAGCCTGGCTGAACTGCTGGCATCTGGTGGTAATAAAATCGCTGAGTACAGAAAGAATGCCAAATTAAAGCAGTCTGAACTTGCACAAATGATAGGAGCAACCCAAAGTCAGGTATCACAGTGGGAATCGGGAGCTGTATACCCAAGACAGGAGAACATTTTTGCTTTGGCCGAAGCCTTCAAGTGTGAGGTCTTGGATTTGTTTCCGAACTTTGGGGCAAATCTATAAAACACAAAACCCCGCAACCAGTGCGGGGTTTGAACAAGCCTGGTAAGGGATTTGAACCCCCAACCTGCTGTTTACAAAACAGCTGCTCTACCGTTGAGCTAACCAGGCCTGCTTAAGGACTGAGATATTCTCAAAAACAGAAACTAATGTCAACAGGTTTTTTCATAATAACCCTTGCTTAGAGCCAGGGCCTGGGCAAATTTCTCCTGAGGTGATAGAGGCATTCTGGCGATTTTGGCATAGTCATTGAGATTGGGCAAAAAATCGGCGGCTTCGGGGTTTTGGGCCTTTTCGATCACAAGCTGTAGCATATCCTGAAGATAGATGTCATACCATTGCTGTCCAAGAGCTTCTAAACGGCCATCGGGAATGGGATTGTTAAAATCAATGGCCCAGGGGATGTCATTGGAATCCAGGAAAAACTCCACACTGTTCATTTCATAACCAAAAATGCGATTCAGAATCATACATGCTTCACGAACCTCTTTTTCAACATGGGGGGGAAGAAAGTCCTGATCCGGTAGATACTCAGATCGATCTCCTTCGCGGAAAATATATTTGATGATACGGATGTTTCGGCCAATACACAGACAGCGCAACTGCCAGGGATAGGGGGAATGAACCTTGGCCTGGATTGTCATGATTTCAGAACCGGAGAGACTGTAGGCCTCCATGAGTTCCCGCCGGTTGGAGCATTGATAAACTCCCCGCGCGCCTCGGCCATTGGCTGGCTTCATGATGCAGGGAAAACCTACGGATTCGATCATCTTCTCCCATTCAAACAGACGATGATAGGCAAAATCTTCTTTTTTGAAAAATGGGGTGTCGCAGACGGGCAGAATAAATGTAGGGGGAATTTTGACCCCGACATGATGGGCCATGTAGTAGCCTACATCTTTTCTCTCTATGAACCACTGAAAGGACAGGGGATTGTTGACAATGTGAGTGCCTAAAAAGGAGCGCATCATAAACTGGGGAATACCTAGCTTAAAATAATGGGAGGCACGATCCAGAATAAAATCGTGTTCCAGTACAGTGTCTAAGTCCCATTCATGTACCTCAAGATGTTCTGCATGAATTTTGACCGGTTTGCCATGAATATCCCGAATGGGTTCCAATTGATTCAGTGAGTGTAACAGCTTTCTGCCAAATTCTTCACGGAAGTATAAAAGGCCTACTTTATATGTTCGCATACTTGGGCTTCCTTGTCCGGATGTGTAAAAAGTTCGATAAAAGGCATGGACAATCTCAGGATAATTATTATCATGTTCGTGCTATGCATTGATTTGTTTTGTCTTTCGGTACTTACGGTCGATGGTCCTTATATATGCTTGGGAGATTTATGAGTTTCTTTAATAAATTAGGTATTCTTTTTCTGATAATTGGCAGCATTGTGAATGCTCAGATAACTAAGCTGGATTTGCAGGGGATTCTGGATATAGTCATTTATGATGGAAGCCCTGTCTACTTAAACCAGCATGGTGATGTATACATTGCCACAGCTAGTGGTTTTGCCCGCCTGAATGTTCCTGACAGGATGCTTCAACTGGCTACGGGACACAATTCCCTGTATCTTTTGCGGGAGGATGGAAGTGTCTGGCAGCACAACCAGGAGGGTTTAAAGCTTCTGGAGAGGGATTTGCCAACCAGGCAGATGCTGGTATATGGGAATCGTCTATATCTTCTTCGCAATATGGGAGCACTGAGCTGTATAGAAAACGGCAGGCCCCGTATGCTTTTGACAGGTCATCAGTATACGACCATGAGCAGAGCTGGAAATCAGATTTTTTTGACAGATGGCTGGGGCAGGGTCTACCGCTATGATACCTATGTTGACTTTTTAGAGATGATTGATCCGACACCGGACACGGTGCAGATTGCTTCGGCGGATTCGGTTCTTTTCGCTTTGAAAAAGGATGGAAGAGTCTTTAAATACGAGGATATGCAATTCTATCCACTGATGTATGACAAAGGAATCACAACCATAGAGACCAATGGACAGTACCTTTATTTTGCCGATCGGGAAGATAATATCTATGAGTTGAATCTAGCAGTTGAGAGAATGGATACTTTAAATGTCTCTGTTAAGCCAGAGTTTTTAAGGTGGGTTGAAGATCGTTTGTATATCAGTGAAAAGGGGGGTTATTTGTATGAATACAAACCCCTGGCCAGACGACATCGTATCCAGGTTAACTTTCATCGTCTTTATAGCCCCACCATTCATCCGATGCGTGATGGATTTGGAAGTACCAGAGGATTTTGAAATTTTGTTGAAACCCATTGGTCGCATGTGTTGCCAGAGTAGATCAAACATGCTATTGTGCCTTGCGGTCGGTACTTTGTAGCGACCATTTTTTGTACTGTTTTGTGGGTTGTGCGCTTACTGGTCGCGGGTCAGTGCGCCTTGGTGAGATCGCCAGAAGAGAAGTGAGGACATGAGCGATAAAGTGACTGTAGAGCTTGAAATCAACAGTGATTTGATGAAATGGTTTGAAGAATACTGCCGCGACGGATTGCTGGAACTGGATGAGGAATTATCCGCTGTAGTAGCTCAATACATCTCCGAGCAGATCGAGGAAGCTGGAGACATTGTTGACCTTACACCGTTTGATGAGGATGAAGAGGAATTAGACGATTATTCCGATTTTGATGACGATGAAAAGGATGAATAACGATGAAAATAGTTGAAAAAACCATTGGGGTAATGGATCCCAATGCGTATTCGTTTCGCGAGACCTTAGAAGCCTTGATTGAGTATCTGAATCCTGAGATTAAATGGGGTAAAGAGACCAGCAAAATCAAGACCAGAAAGATTAAGTGTCGCCCATACAATGTTTTAGAGGCCAAAACCACCTGTCACGCTATTATCAATCGGGGTGCCCACTGGAACCCACACCACAATAGCTTTTTTCAGAGGGTGTCTCATCAGACATATCTTCTGAATGACATGAGCTCATTTTTTGCTATCAACAAAAATACCAGCTATGGACACATGTATGAGCTGGGCATGAAAATTCCGACCACCTACGCTATTCCCCAGGAAGATAATTCCGAAATGGAAAACAACAGCAAGGTATCACCGGATCTGATTTTTCCTGAATATGAAATGTTTGATCTGGAAGAATTGGGCAGTGAAGTGGGTTATCCCGCATTTCTGAAGCCTCAGGATGGAGGCGGCTGGGTTGGAGTGCAGAAGGTCAATAACTATGAAGAGCTTCTGGCAGCTTATAAAAAGTCGGGAGCAAAACCCCAGAACCTTCAGGCGGCTGTAGAGGGTTATAAGGAGTTCATTCGTTGTGTGGGCATGGGGCCTCAGGTAATTCCGATGCATTACAATGCCACGGCTGAGTTTTCCCATGACAGATATATGCGCAGTG
>JACFNL010000164.1 GCA_019454875.1 Candidatus Cloacimonadota bacterium
TTGGTTCCTCGTAAGGCTCCCGGCTCTAAAGGCCGGGAGCTTTTTTGTTTTCATGATATAATCCGGGCATGAAAAAGTTCTTCAATACAGCGGGGCCAAATCAGCCAGATATTCATTACACAGTCTGGCGGGAAGATGGTATTAGGCCCATCCTTGAGCTGATTGAACAAAGAAAGTACTTCACCCACCATGCCCCAAGGCAAAGTGGCAAAACCACATTACTTCAGGAGCTTTGCAAGAGGCTGAATCAGGAAGGGAAGTATCTTGCCTTAAACATCACGGTTGAGAGTGCCCAGGCGGCCAGAGATAATGTACTGGAAGCCAACCGGGTAGTTTTACATGCCTTAAAATCCAGCCTGGAGGCAGTAGGAGAATCGGCCCCAGACATTGAGCCCTATTTCCCAGATAAGAACTCGGTAGAACTTTATTTAAAGAAGTTCTGTGAGAAAAACAAAAAGCCCGTAATTTTAATTATCGATGAAATCGACTCTATGGCCGGGGAATCTCTGATTGCTCTTTTGCGACAGCTTCGGGCCGGGTATGCCCTGCGACCAAATGCTTTTCCCCAATCCATCATTTTAAACGGGGTTCGGGATCTGAAAGATTATCGTATCTACTCCAGGGAGGAGGATACCTGGCTAACTGGCGGTTCCTGTTTTAACATCAAGGCCAAATCAGTTCGCCTCGGAAACTTCACTCTGGAGGATGTAAAAGAACTGTTTTCTCAGCATGAGGCAGAACGGGGACAAAAACTGGCTTCGGGATTGGTGGAAACAATTTATGAGCTGACTCAGGGCCAGCCTTGGCTTTGTAATGCCTTGGGCGAACAGATGTGTTTTGAGCTTTTCCCCAACGAATCTGTTCTTGATGAACATCACTTACATGAAGCCAAAGAAGCCCTGATACTCTCCCGTGCCACGCATATAGATCAGCTCTACTACCGCCTGGAAGACCCAAGAATCCGTCAGATTGTGATTCCCATGCTTTCTGGGGAAGATGTCTCCAGATTTCCCCAGGAAGATCTGGAATACGCCAGAGATTTAGGGTTATTACACCCGGATTCCAAGGTGGTTCAGATTGCCAACCCTCTTTATAAGGAAATTTTGCCTCGGGAAATGACCTATGCTTTGCAGCATGGCATGGCCTTTGAGCCACACTGGTATGAACTACCCGATGGTAAATTAAACTACAAAAAGTTGATGGATGAATTTGTACAGTTCTGGCGTGAACATGGACAGATTGAGTTTTATGCTCTTGAAGTTACCCCCCACACCCTTTTTATGGCCTGGCTCCAGCGACTGGTTAATGGTGGGGGCATCATCCACAGAGAATACGCCCTAGGCCGAAAACGCCTGGATATTCTTGTCACATTTGCCGGGGAACGATTTATCTCGGAGATTAAACTGTACCGTGGTGAAAAAACCCTTTCTGATGGACTCAATCAGATTTGTGAATACCTGGATCAGATTGGCTTGTCTGAAGGTTATTTGATGATTTTTCAGAAAAATCTGGCTACAGATGAGGATTCAAGGTACAGGACAGAAGAGGTGGAGCATATGGGTAAGAGGGTTTGGGTGTATTGGTTGTAGGTGGTTATTAAATGGAAATCTGGAAATCATACAATTGGAACCTCAGTTAGTGAAAGATAGCATTTATGTTGAAACAGGTTTTTAACAGGGAAGAACTCACAAAAGCACTCACGAAAGAGGATGTCTGGCGTTGGAGATTAGTGCCCCAATATGGAAGTCTAGAATCCGCAATAGACCATACGATAGAGTATTGGTCAGACGGTATCCGCCTAGATAAATTCAATAAGAAGGTGAAGGCTAGAGGCAAAGATGTGTTTGTTCCTGCCAGATTTGAAGATGCATTTGCTATCAACCTTCTTGATCGGTTCATACGAAGAATCTATAAGGTTAGACAGTCTGATCGCAATTGAATCATCAGGCAACTCAAGGTTCTACTAACAGATTCTGGCGAGCACTGCATCTTGAAATTGGATATTAAAGATTGTTATGAATCCATACCACTAGCTGGTCTAATTAGGAAATATGAAGACGACATGATTCTTGCTCCGCAGTGTCTCAACCTACTCAAACAGATTCAGTGTAACCTTGAGCAGGAAAATATATTCGGACTGCCTAGGGGCCTATCAATAAGCCCTACACTTTCTGAACTGTATCTGGAGGGCCTTGACAAGATTATAGCCAGCCATCCTGACATATTGTATAGCGCAAGGTATGTCGATGACATAATAATCCACTGTCCAAAGTATAAAAGTAACAATGTGAAAGATTTTGTCATTGAAGAAATGAAGAAGCTCGAATTAAAGCATAATACCGATTCAAAAAAGTACTATCTAAATGATACTGAATCAGCAGAATTTGATTATCTAGGCTACGCTATCAGAGCAAGGATACTCCAAAAGAAAGGACAGAGGGTTGCGAACGAAGTTCAATTATCGATTGCCAAATCCAAGTTAGACAAAATCAAGTCCAAAATTATGGTTAGTCTTTGCGAATACAAAGGAGACGGAGATTTTTCTCTATTGAAGAGAAGACTCCAATACCTTTCTATGTTAAAAGAGGCAAAAGGGGGTGTGAACGGAGATCTGCTGGCTGGTATTGCATACAACTATCAGTATGTGACGGATGAATTTGCGTGCTTAAAGCCACTTGATGGATTTCTTCATACTCAAATCAGGAATAGCAGATTTGGTTTACTGGTTGAACAAATATCAGAATTATCCAGACTCTCATTTTATGGTATCGCAAGAAAACGGAATATTGGGAATTTTAGTAGGAAGAAAGTATTGAAAATCACTCAGGCATGGCGAAATGTCTAGAATACTAAAGGTTAACACAAAAGACAAATTGAGGGCATTGCTAACGGATGTCCTTCCTTACGAGTTGCCTCTGTGGTTTAGCAATTTTTACATGTACACCTGTCTTGCAGAAACAAAAGTCCGAGGCATTTACGAAACGGTCTCCGGTAAAAAATTTGATAAATGGGATGTGCCTCTCATCCCGCTGACTTATCTGATCTATCGCAGTGAAAACAAATCCCCAAGAGCAATTTCCATAATGCATCCGGTGGCACAGTTTCAGGTGTGCGAATTTTACAGCAAATACGAGGATATAATTGAATATTATTGTACTAGATCCCAGCACTCTCTGCGATACCCTTACAGGGTTGCCAGTAGATTTTATGGAAAGGCGCAGAAAGGACGCGTAGGAACTGTAGGAGTTGAAACTGTAGATGAGGAACCGGTTGTTGCAAGCTCTTACTTTAAGTATAAACAACATGCGTTCTTACATCAGTTCTTCGAGTCATACGACTATCATAGATTGGAGAAAAAGTTCCCCAGTATGCTGCAGGTTGATATAGCAAAATGTTTTCCTAGCATTTATACACATTCAATTGGCTGGGCGGTCAAAGGCAAACGGTTGGCTAAGACACGATCACACGGAAGCTTTGATGTCGATTTTGACCGCCTAATGCAGCTGACAAACTATAAGGAAACCAATGGTATCATCGTTGGGCCTGAAGTATGCCGTATTTTCGCTGAAGTTATTTTGCAGAAAATTGACATAAATCTTGTGGCTGTAATGAATAAAAAAGGCTGGGATGTCTCGAAGCATTATGATTTTCGGCGATATGTAGATGACTATTTCGTGTTTTATTCTTCAGAGGGTGTAAGGTCAGATTTTGTTCATGTACTAGAGTCTTGCCTGTTAGAATACAAAATGTATTTGAATGAAGCGAAGACAGTAAAGGCTTCACGGCCTTTTGCTACGGAGATTTCTTTGGCAAAAAGCTTTTTGCGCCGGGAAGTTGAGGAGTATTTTTGTGCTCGTTTTGCCAACAATGATGCAGCAGCTGCAGGCATTATTGATATCAAAGAACCTGGCAAACGAGCAAACCAATCGATTTCTGCATTAAAGATGGCAATGGCTAGGTGTCATGTGGAATATTCTTCCGTATCAAATTTTTTGATGGCTGCAATTGTTACGAAGTCCAAACAGTATTATAGTGGGCGAGAATTCAAGACCAAATTTAAGCCGCCTTTAATTGCTTTTCCTTACTCATTCCATTCCGAAAAATTTCCTTACATTCCTCAAACGACAGTTTTTCCATAGGAGCATATCCAGTCTCCCAGGAAGGATGTGGCATATATTTTGCCTTGTTCTGCACTACCCCTACATATAAATCATTCGGTGAAAAATACGCCAGTGACTGGTGGGGTCTTTCACTGTTGTAAAATGATATGAATCTGCAGCCCTGTTTTTGTAGCTGAATCAGAAGACGGCGACGGCCAAAATAGGGGTGTTCCTCACAGAAAGTTTCTTATAGTTCTTATCGATCATCATCTGTCTCAAAGAAGCTGGAACTGACCCAACTTTTTTTTTAGAAATTCATTTTCAACCTTCATTTGCCCGATCTGTTTAAAAAGGTCATCCTGCATGGCTTTCGAGCTGCCCGCTTTTTTCTCCCTGTCAAAAACTACCGAGCAATTTTCCAAAAAGTCCCGTTGCCAGCCACGAATCACATTTGCATGTACTTCATGCTCTGCACACAAATCTGACACTGTCTTTTTGCCTGTTAGTAACTCCAGACAAACACGGGCTTTCAAACTACTTGAAAATGTTCTTCTACTTCTCTTTGCCATAAAAATCCTCCCATCAATTCAATACCTCGAATTGAGATGGAATTGCAATTAGATGACTGGTCTAAAATCTTCGCCCACTATAATAATTTGGCTCGGTGAATAAAATATTTTCAAATACCTCTTGACACTTTATACAAGTGTAGTGCATACTACTCTTCCTTCAGTGAACGAACTGGATGGCGCGATGG
>JACFNL010000018.1 GCA_019454875.1 Candidatus Cloacimonadota bacterium
ATATGGATACGGAAGGTTCCGTAATTTCTCAAACAGTGCTGCATTCGGGAGCTGGAATATCTGCTACATCCCTTTTGAGTGGAGAAGTGCAGACCAGATCGTTTCCATCCAGTTTTCGAGGAGATCATAAAGCCGGGGGCTTTGAGGTTATCAGGGCCATGAATCTTCTGGAAAATGCAGAAAGAATTGCTAGTGAGGCCGTACAGTTACATAAGGCTAAAAGTCTTGAGGACTGTCGCATGGATATTATCCTGGGAGGATCACAGCTGGCCTTGCAGGTGCATGAGTCCTGTGGGCACGCGGTTGAACTGGATCGCGTCCTTGGATACGAAGCCAATTTTGCCGGAACCAGTTTTTTAACTCTGGATAAGTGGAAAAATTATCGCTACGGTTCGGAAAAGGTGCATCTAGTTCAGGATGGCACTACAGATATGGGTCTTGGTACTGCCCGATATGATGATGAAGGAGTGCCAAGCTGTCGCAGTGATCTGGTTAAAAATGGAGAGTTTGTCGGATATTTGAAGGGCAGGGACTCGGCAAGGTTTGAGGATGGCACCTCCAATGGGGCTTCCAGGGCCCAGGGCTGGAAAAATGTACCAATTGTACGAATGACCAATATTCATCTCCTGCCAGGTCAGGAGACTCTGGATCAGCTTATTTCATCCACAAAAAGGGGAATTCTTCTGGCAGACAATTCCAGCTGGTCCATTGATGACAAACGGTGGAATTTTCAGTTTGGCTGTGAAATTGGCTGGATGATTGAGAATGGCAAAATTACTGACATGGTGAAAAACCCGACCTACACAGGGATTACCCCTGAATTCTGGGCTGGTTGTTCTGGGGTTTCGGATGCTAAAGAGTGGAAGGTCTGGGGTACGCCCAACTGTGGCAAGGGTCAGCCCATGCAGACGATTCGGGTAGGGCATGGGGTTTCCTGGGCCAAGTTTGAACAGGTGAGAGTGGGGGTTTCATCATGATTGGTGTTGATAGAACCAGAGCAATTTTTGAAGGAGCCTATAAACAGGCAGGTGGCCAGGATGATGTACAGCTCATGCTGCATGGTGGCAAGGAGCAATTGGCCAGAATTGGTAAAAATGAGGTTTATCAGAATATATTGAACAAGGAATACACCATACGGGGAATGGTGGCTCAGGGCAATCGTGTTGGCCTTTCTTCCTGCAATCGTTTTGATGAAAACAGCGTTCAGAATGTTGTTAAAGTTGCAAGTGACATTGCCTCAATTCAGAAAGAAGACCCAGATTACCGAGGACTTTATGCCGACTCGGAAACCATTGTTGATGATCGGTTTTATCATCAGCCTACAATGGATGCAGCTTTTGATACCAAACTGAATGAACTTCAGGGCATATTTGCTGACTCCCGTTCTAAAAATGTGGAAGTTGCCGGGGCTTTTTCACATGGGGATGGGATTTATGCCATTGGCAATTCTAAAGGACTGTTTCGTTATCATATCCATACTGATGCCAGTTTTACTTTAAGTATTATGACTCCGGCAGGTGGTACGGGATGGTCAGAGTTTCACTCGCACAGACTGGAGGATATTCAGCCATCAATTCTTTATCGAATTGCCCTGGAGAAAGCATTGGCCAGTGAAAATCCTGTAGCTATCGAGCCTGGAGAATTCACAGTAATTCTTGAGCCGCCAGCGGTACAGTCATTGATGTTCTGGCTGGGGTATCTCGGGTTTGGTGGGCTGCCCTGCCAGGAAGGCAGAAGTTTTTTAAGCGGCAAAGAAGGGGAAAAGGTCTTTGGGGACAATATATCTTTAGAGGACAATCATAATGATATTCAGAGTTATGGCTGTCCTTTTGACTCGGAAGGTATGCGTAAACAATCCCTGACTCTGGTAGAGAACGGGGTTTTTATTCAGCCGACCCTGGATCGCAATGTCTCTATCAAGCGGGGTGGAGATCGCCTAAGCACTGGTCATGCCCTTCCCTATCCATCCAGTGCGGGACCATTGCCTTTGAATATGAGCATGAAGGCTGGGAATAAAAGTCTTGAAGACATGGTTCAATCCACTCAAAAAGGTATTTTAGTGACCCGGTTTTTTTATGACAATGTCATTGATCCTCAGAAACTGACTATTACAGGAATGACCAGAGATGGTACTTTTCTGGTGGAGAATGGCAAGATCGTCAAGGGTTTAAAAAACATGCGCTACAATATTTCCCTGCCTCATATATTAAATCAGGTTCGGGAGATTTCATCTCAGAAGTGGAGCCTCAGGGAATTTGGTCGCATGAGTCTTCCAGCTCTTAAAATTGATGGTTTCCGTTTCACAGGAAGCAGTACCTGATAGTTATTAATTGATAGTCTACCGCATCCCCAGTGTTTCTGTGGGTGCGGTTTTTTTGTATCAGGGTCTTGCCAGAGAGTTCAGATAGGCAGAAATAGATAGGGAGTCTTCACTGCCAAGCTCAAGAGGAGTTCCGCCAAGGTGGGTTTCAAGACAGTAATTCTGCATCTGTTCCAGACTCAAAAATCGTTCCGTTAAAGGTACATATCGAGGATAGGTGCCATAAACTTTTTTCATATCGTTAGGATTGTGACAGGATGCGCAGGTCTTTTCAGATTTGCGTTTCAGATCGCGGGATCCAAAAAACAGTCTTTGTCCCTTTTCCAGATATTCATGGATAGGGTCTTTGCGGAAATATTTTTGCAGATACTTTTCTCTAAGAGCACGATAACGGGGATTTACGCTAGGATCGAGGAAGTTTTCGCTGACAGCAGGTTTCTGGTGGTGAGGGAAATAACGACCGCTATACTGGTACAGAAGTCCGGCATCACTTAAATGGCGACCATCGGTTCCTGTATGGCAGTACAGGCAGGAAAGCCCTTCTCTTTGAGCATAAAGTGGGATACTCTCTGAAGAAAGAATCAGACTCAGAAACAAGAATGAGCGTAAGAGAAACATATTGTTGCAGGAATCGGAAAAATCAGTTTCTAATTTTATGGCTGTGGTACAATGATCGGCAATTTTGGGAAATATGCCTATGCTAGATCAAGATGCCATACAATATTTTAAACAGTACTTCAGTCGTCGCCTGCCTCAGTATGACTGGGACTTTTTGCGCGAGCAGGTGTTTTGTCAGTTTCTTGTTAACAATTGGCAGGAGATAACCCGCAGCAAGGGACAGTTTCTTGAGAAGTTTGTTGAAAGTCTGTCCATGCGGGATATGGCTGTAGTTGCTGGATTTCTGGGAAAAAGTCCCCGTGGGGCTGTATTGATTGCTGGTGATGAACTTGGATTTGTCCGCAGTCGTTACTCAAAAGCCCATATCCTTTGTTATTCAGAGGAAAGTGCACAGGATGCTAAGGAAGCCAATCATTCTACAGTATATCTCCTCAAGGATTTTACCCCTCAGCAGGGGTGTTATGACAGGATTGTACTGCTCGGATTTATGGATGAGTTGAAGCGAAGAAGTCTGGTTCAGGAGATCGGCCTCTATCTCAGAAGACTTTTGGAGGCCCTAAGCCCTAAAGGCCGTCTGCTGGTCAGTGATCGCATTTTGTATCAGGATGACTTTGTGTGTCAGTTTGTAGCCCTCGGGGCAGAGGTCGATACGCTCAGCAGGAATGGACAGGATGATTTTTCGCTTATTATTGCTCCTTGAACTCCTCCATCTTGTTTCCACATCTTTTTGTGCCAAAGAAGTGGAGTTAAGATACAAACCCCGTTCCCGGGAATCTATTTACACCTTCTACTCTCGGGCAGAAACCATGTTAAAAAATGGCCCCATGGAAAGGTTGACGCAGACGAGTTCAAATCTGTATCTGAGCCAAATGACCATGCAGGTACTTACCAATGGTAATCTTTTGCAAAGAGTAGGGGTTTCGGCTGGCAATCTCAGTATTGGGGATCGGGTAATTGCTCATCCTGCCCTGGGGCAGTTTCTTGAGTTTGTACAGACTCCCTTAGGTGGAATTCCCAAAATTGTGGGAAATGGAAACCAGTTTTCTGTGAAAAATCTCCAGTTTGAACTTCCTAAGGGTCCGGTTTCAATAGGTACGACATGGTCGGTGACAGTTCCTCCGACCCCCACATTTCCTGTTGCTACGGAAACCAGATACCAGGTTGTCAATTTTCTTGGGGATCTGGTGGTGCTCAGGGCCAAGACGGATTTGGACAGGGCTGAATTTGTGCCGGGCATGTATTTTTCCTTCAAGGGAACATCCCAGATAATTTTTCATATTGTTGAGGGTCTTCTGCTTCGCAGCGAGGGAAATCATTACATGGAGGTTTCCATGGAGCGCCGTGGAAACGAGCAGATTACCAGAATGAATCTGAACTCTATACTAGAGCTTCAGTTCTGAGTCCTGTGTGGCAACTTTTTTGCCCAGGGGTCGTAGTAGTAAAGAGTGTTCTTTAACCGTTTGGGGCAACTATGCGTAAATCATCAGTCTTTTTATCTCTGGCCGTTTCCATCATGATTGTAACGGTGCCGGCTACAGAATATATGAGTCGTGAGCAGCTGAATTCTGCGGTAGTATATGATTTGCCAGGAGTGTTGCCACCAGACTATAGAGAGCGCGATGCTGAGTATATGACCATGAATGCGTTCAGCAGGGCTTCAGACACACTTTCAGAGCATGGAACCCTGACTCTTGGTCTGGTAGGTGGTATTGGTGCTCTGGGTCTGGCGGGGATACTTTCAGCTCCTGTGGCTATTATTGCTGCTGCTGCCGTTGGTGGTTTTGCTCTTGTGGGAGCTATGTCAGATGATAGCCGTCGTGCTTCTGTTAAGGGTGGCAGGGCAGCCTCCAACTTTGGTACCTACGGAACGGGAGGGGCACCCATAGAAGGTGCTTCCAGGGATGTTCGTGAACAGGGTCTTTTAGGGCAAATTTTTGGAATTTCCAATGATCGCGGTGAATATGGGGTTGGCAGCATTGGCCTATCCTCGTCTCAGAGGGCACCAGTGCATGTCAACATGCAAAATCCTCATGTTATGAATGTGGCTAACCGGGGCTACAATTTTGCCGGATACGATCAAAACTATCATACCGGCTTTTCCAACCAGTATGGGATGATGAATCCTAACATGGTGAGTCCTTATGGAATTGGTATGCAAAACACCATGCTTCACCCTCAGGGTCAATATTTTTCATCCCCAGCTCCTGTAATTCGGGATTCGGCCGTGGGCCTGCCCTTTGCTCCCGGAAGTTCTCAGAAGGTCGAAAATCCATCAGCCCCAATCTCACAGCACAATTATTTTGTGGATGGGACCGGGTTTGCCACCACTCAGACCAGGGTGACCTATATTCCGCCCCAGGGGCAGCAGCAAAACCCATATGGTTACGGTATGCCTCAGACTCAGATGAACTTTCCCGGAAGTATGCCTATGGGTATGGGAGGTATGCCCTATCAGGGAATTCCCCCTATGATGGCCTACGGCATGCAAATGGTAGGACCACAGTATTTTGGGTATACACCGCCACAACAGACCCAGGAGCAGTTCACCAACTTTTTTGAAAGAACAACTCCTGCTGGTTCAGCCGTTGGCACTCGGGGCACAAGAAACGATCCATCCAATCCTTATCCATATTGGGCACAACCCCAGTACAACTGGCAGGCAGCCATAGGCCGCCCTGAAAATCTTTTGGCGACAAGTGGTGAGTATCAGGGGGCTGGTTCATGGAACCAGATGTCTCCACAGGGCAGAATCAATCAGCCAGTGCAGCAGTATGATTTAGCCCCTACGGCTCAGTACAGTGCTGGACAGGCCTATCCTAATCAATATTTGCCCACAGGCTACGACACTTATGCCTTATCCAGTAATCAGAACCAGTCCATGCCCTATGGTTATCAGTACGGAAACTATGCCATGCCACCTCAAATCGGTTTAGGTGTAGTGTATCAGAACCAGGTTGCGCAGCCTCAGAATGTTCAGATCACAAATCAGACTGATTCAGCTGCCAAAAGAGCAAAGCTTGAGCAGGAACGACGGGATGTATATGCCCAGTTGACCCAGGCCATGCAGTCCGGTGATGCCGAAGCTCGCCAGAGACTGACGGAGGCATACAACCGGCTGAATCAGGAAATTGAGGCTCTGCGCTGAGTAGAGATGCGAATTGTTTTTAATTCAGATGTATTGTTTGCAACACAGTTGATTAAGGATGTATTAAATCGAAAAGTCGTTGAATTTATGCAGGAATGTGCGAGACATGGTCATTCCGTGGTTATACCTAGCACTGTTTTGTACGAGTTTCAGTTTAAGCAACAGGGTTACAGGGCAGCCGAGATAAACAAATTAAAAATTGCTAAGGCATCGCTGGAATCATGGGGTATTGCGGTTTCGGGTCTTGACTTTGAACTGCTTGTTTCTGAGCCGGATTTATGCGAGTTAATTAAACACTGCGGGTTGAAGGTAGAAGTCGTTTCACCAACAATGGCAAACTATGAAAATGCACACAGAAGAGCTTGCTTTCACATCCCTCCTGCAGTGCCTGGTGCGAAATCAGATGAAATGAGAGATCTTCTGATATGGGAGATGGCTTTGGATGTTTCTAAGCAAGACGGTCAGGCTATGCTGATAGCACAAGACAAAGTTTTATGTGGCCCTGGGGGAGATGAAGAGGCTAAGCAGTATAATCTTTTGAGAGCTGAATCTTTGGATAATGCCTTAGATGTTTTGAATCTTAGTAGTATTTCGTCTCAAAAGATTCTCAAGCTACTAGGGCAAGTTCCGGTGATAAAACAACCTAAGAAATTGGGGGGATTTGGGGATTACCAGTTATGTTCAATTAGGGATGTTTATTTTGTGAATCAGAAAAATGGCTGTACTAAAGCTAGTGCAGAAGGAACTTATGCTAGTGGCAAGAATCGTTTTAGGGTTAAGATTGAACTTGAATTTCAAGGACAGGACCTGTTGTGGGTAATGTATTCACCCATTGAATCTGATTTTAAAGTAGAAAGAGTGTTGATTGCTGATCCCGTGATGGATTCCGACAAAGTTCTTGAACTGAATAATGCTCTCAGAGATATTTTGAAGGAGGAGTGATGAATTTAAAAATTGGTTCTAATGATTTTAAAAATGTTCACATTCCTTTGTTGTGGGGTAGTAGAGCGATTGTTCTGGACAAGCAGAGTCGTGTTTCAATCATTAACTTGGAATCGGAGCCAGCTGTTCTTGAGGTTTTAGGTGGGAATCCGGCACCAGGTATCTCCTACAGGTTGGAGAATGATGGGTTTCAAATTTTAGATGATCATGGTAAGTGTCTTTACTATTTTTATGCTAAGCCTTGTACGATTGTGGGAGAGCATATTAAATTGCCGACCTGTCAAATTGATCTGGATATGATCAAAGTTGGTCGTAGCTTATTTTCCAATAATGTGGTTCATGGATTTGGTGTTGGAATTCTTGTTTCCGAATCGGGCCTTGTACTAGGAGCCTCATTGCCCCCGGGTCTAGCGAAGCTGGCAGCTTAGTCTCATTGGTGCGCTGGGTTTTTCTTTTATCTTCTCTAACATTTGTTATAGTGCTGGAGTTCGTTAGCCGGCTCTGGTTTCATCGGCCTCATATTGAGCTGGACAGAGACCTGGGCTGGGGACTCAAGGCTGATTTTTACCACGAGTTTCAGATGCCGGGAAAGCCCCGGTTTTCAACCAATTCCCTGGGACTGCGCGAAGGCGGGGAGGTTGATGGGGACTTGATTCTGGTTTTGGGGGATTCTTTTACAGCGGAACCTGGGGTGACTAATCAGGGAATGTGGTTTTCCATACTTGCATCAGAATTGGGAAACATAGACAAGAAGCCCTATCGGGTGATGGCTGGTGGGGCCGGTGGTTATGGAACAGCACAGCAGCTTCTTCTGGCCCGTCGGTTAAAACATTTAATCAAACCCAAGGTGCTGATTTTACAGTTCTGTATGAATGATTTTGTGAATAACCATATGGAGTGGGAGCAATATAGTGTACAGAGGCATCAGATCCATTTAAGACCCTATACAAGGGATGGACAGACTTTTGTTTATCAAAAGTCCTGGGCGGCATCCCTGTACCGTTCTCCAGTTTTTGCTCACTGGAGGGGGTTTTATCTGGTAGATTTATTGGTACAGGAGCTACAGCGACGGATATATGACTCCTATTTCCGGCCCATAGATACGGTGCTTGAAAGACGGTTTGAAGAAGAATCCCGCTTATTGACCACCAGGCTTTTAAGTCAGATTCGTAGCGAGTTTTTAGATTCTGAAGCCTATTTACTGAATGTGTCTTCATGGGATGAGGTGGCAATTGAGGCTGGATTTAAGCCCCTGAAAAGCCATTTGTTGGCACTGGAAGAATCTGCCGCTCAAGGGGAGTCCATCCACTTTTCAGATAAAGTACACTGGAATGCCTTAGGGAATCAGATTGTAGGCCGTTTTGCAGCCAGGGAAATTTCAGAAATCCGTGGACTGAATTCACAATGATTTTAGATTTCAGTTTCAGAATTCTTGCAGTTATTGCCAAAATGACAGTAAAATCGCCATGATTTGCCATGATTGTTGTGTAACAGGGCTCTGGCTGAAGCTCTGGCAGCAAATGGGTTGGTAGTTAAGAGGAAACCATGAGAAAAACCAAAATCGTTGCAACGATTGGACCCGCCTGTGATACACCTGAAATGCTTAAGGATTTGCTTTTAGCAGGGGTGAATGTATTTAGACTGAACATGTCTCATGGAGAGCATGCCAAGGTTAAATCCCTGATAGCGGATATTCGTAAAATATCCGGAGAAGTGGATCGTCCCGTTGCAATCCTGATGGATATTCAGGGCCCAAAAATTAGAGTGGGAGTATTTAAGGATGGGCAAATCAATCTGGAAAAAGGCCAGAAGTTTGTTTTTGATCAGGAGCCGGAAGAAGGAACATCCCAAAGGGTAAATACCACCTATAAAACTATCTATAAGGATGTTAAGGCTGGAGATCAGATTCTTCTGGATGATGGGAAAATGGAGGTCAAGGTCTTATCTGTGGTTGAGAACCGTGTAGAAACCGAGGTTATCACAGGTGGGGTTTTGAAAAACAAAAAGGGCATGAATCTTCCCGATGTGACTATCAGTCTGCCCCCGTTAACAGAAAAGGATATTGCAGATATTCAGTTTGGATGTACTGAGGATATTGATTATTTTGCCATAAGCTTTGTACAGAGGGCTCAGGATGTAATCTATCTGAGAAACATTCTGAATATGCGTAAACGGCCAGATATCGGGATTGTGTCCAAGATTGAAAAAATTGGGGCCATTGAGGATATTGATCGTATTATTGAGGTCTCAGATGCTGTGATGGTGGCACGGGGTGATTTGGGTGTGGAGATGGGACCTGAAAAAGTTCCTAATCTTCAAAAGCGGATTATCACCAAGTGCAATAAGGCAGGATGCCCGGTCATTACTGCCACTCAGATGCTGGATTCCATGGAAAAACAGGTCAGGCCAACCAGGGCGGAAGCCTCCGATGTGGCCAATGCCATTCTGGATGGGACGGATGCTGTAATGTTGTCCGGGGAAACTGCAGCTGGCATGTATCCTCGGGAATCCGTAGAAATGATGAGAAAGATTATATTGGAAACCGAGGTAGAAATGCCTTATGGGCCCAAGCCGTTTCCCTGGTTTGAAATCAAAAATTGCACTACCCCCCAGGCCTTGAGTTATTCATCTGCTCAGGTGGCCAATGCCATTGGCGCAGAGCTTATCTGCTGTTTTACTTCAGGAGGAAAGCAGCCAAGAATAGTGTCCCAATTCAGACCAAAACAGCCAATAATTGCAATTACATTTGAAAATAAGGTTGCTAATCGAGTAATGTTGTACTGGGGTGTGGTGCCGATCCTTATCAAGGAAATGGCCAGGTTAGATGATGAGATTATCGAGGCCGAAGAAGAGCTTTTGAGAAGAAAATGGGCTCAGGAGGGCGATAGACTGATTGTTATGGGGGGGATTCCTACCCACATATCTGGCTCCACGAATATGATTAAGGTTCATGCTGTCAAGGATGGAACTACCCTGGAGAAAAATTACATTTTTGATTTTGCAAATCGTACATGACAGGCGATTTGATGGTTTTTGGGGGATTGGAATGGGGGAAATTGCACTGGAGCTACCCGTGAGAAGGTGGAAAGAGGGCTGTTGTGAGGTGCTTCAGCCTGGTGCCAGTATTCTTGGGGAAAATTTTGGAAAGTTGAAGGAATTGTTAAATCAGCTTGCACTTGAGAAAAAAAAGAATATAATACTCGATCTTGAATTTGTAGACACGATTGATTCATCCGGTCTGGGCTTGATAGTGAGTGCCCTGAGCAGGATACGGGAGCAGGGCGGAAAACTGATTTTGTGTGGGGTTAATCCCTATCTCAGAAAGATACTAAGGCTAATTGTTCTTCCAGTGGAGAAAGATTTACCTGGTGCCATTAAAACCGTGATGCTTGAGGAGTAATAAGATGCGTAGTGAAGGTCATCCAAAAGTATATCTGGCCAACTTTCGTTGTGCCTGTGGCAGTGCGTTCCAGGCTTATTCAACCAAGCCGGAAATTCAGCTCGATATTTGCAATAGTTGCCATCCGTTTTACACAGGTAAGCAGAAGTTTATCGATATCGCCGGGCGTGTGGATCGCTTCAACAAACGATACGCGGCAGTCGGCAGCAAGAAATAATTTTCATTTTTTGAACTAAGAAAGACCGTCTGTATTTTTTACAGGCGGTCTTTTTTGCTTGGAGCTTGTGGGCCAATATGAATTTTTCTCAGATTCTTAAAGAACTTCAGGATGCTACTCAATTTGATTTGTATCGCCTGTATTTAGGATTAGAAGGTCTATTAAGGGATAGTCGTAGAAATGAAGCAGTTCTGCAAAATATATATCCTGGATTAACGGTGGAAGTTTTTCTACCCTCAAAAAATTGTTCTATCCAGGCGGAAGTGCTTCAGATTGTCAGGGGGAAGGTTAAAGTACGGGACATTTCTAGCGGATTATTCTGGATGGCTTCTCCCTATACTATAAATCTAATGGGAGTTGATACCAGGGTGCATATGCAGACTAAGGATGTGGGACTTTCTCGTGCAGAAGTGAAGTGTGGAGATACCCTGGGTTTTCGTGATCGGCAGGGCCAGGAAATTTCCGGGGTGGTTACGAAGATTAATTCAAAAACGGTTACTCTGGATTGTAGAGATAAAATCTGGAGAGTGCCTTTTTCTATGTTGTACAGAATTCTGGTTATGGATGCAAATGCCACCCTACTTGAGTAGAATAGCGGTATACTGATTTGATCCATTATGAATTTACGCTTGATTGGTTTATTGGCCGTGCTTTTGTTTTTGTTCTTTCTGGTTGTGGCCGGAGAGCTTGTTATGAGTGCGAGCCGCAAAAGTAGCTATGAAGATCTCAAAGAACCCCCTGTTGCGGCCCAGGCCATTTTGAACGAAGCTGAGGCGGCTAAGGCGAACTACCGCCCTCACCAGGGTTTTACCCTTGGTTCTTCGGCTGTAGAAGGTCGCTGGAAGGCAGCTTTAGACAGCGAGTTGGAGAGGGACAGAATTAGTAAAGAAAGGCGGCAGGGAAGGGACGATGCCAGAGACTTCTTAAAAACCAGGGCTGGGGAATACTTTACGGAAGGCCTGAATCTGTTAAAAGCCAATCGCAGGGAAGAAGCCCGTGAATATCTCATGAAGGCTTTGGATTCTCATGTAGAGTATGACTATGGCACCTATATGGTTCTGATCAAGACAATTCTTAGAACCTATATTCGTGCCGAAGATTTAAAGTCTGTTGATGAAGCAGTGCTCAGATATCTGGATGTGATCCGCACTCAACATACAGCCGAGCAGTATCAGCGGGCAGCTTCGGAAATGATTCAGCGCATTGAGGAGAAAATTCGCAGTGGTGGCTAGTACTAGTTTGAGACAGTTTAAGGGGTTTCGTGGCCTTTCCCTGGTGGAAGTTCTGGCAGCTACGGCTCTTATGGCCATGCTTCTTGTTCCCATATTTTTGATGCTTCAGTATTCCACCAAGGCAATATACCGTTCACAGAATGATATTATGGCAACCTCACTGGCCGTTTCAAAAATTGAAGAGTTGCGCAGTTTCCCATTCCATAAACTGGAAAATATACTTTTGGGACTGCATCCAGAGGACGGATCGCGCCTGGATGGAGAAGTTCCTAGAAACCTTCTGGTTGGACCCTTTGAGATGAGTCCGCCAAGACCAGATATAGTGGAAATGAATTTTTATCGATCCGGATCTACTGAGTTTCATCGTTACACCTGGCTCAGTTATTTCCCTCTGGCCAATCCAGATCCAAATCATAAGGACTTTGACCGCATGAAAAAACGCATTCTGGTCAGGGTGCAGATTTTTTGGAAGGATCGTCTATCAAGGACTGTGGCCGTGGATCAGGAGCTATCCTTTGAGAGCGTGATTCACGACGAAAACTACAATCCTAAGCCCGGCTTCAACCGCTTTTTTGGAGAAGGCTCATGAGAAAGGGTTTTAGTCTGTTAGAAGTAGTGGTTGTAATCACCTTGTTCGTGGTAGTGGTAGGAGTTGCCTATTACAAGTTTTCCTCGGATCGAAGACAGGAAATGCGTCAGGCCTCCAAGGTAGACAAGCAGCAGTCCATGCGTCGGTTTTTGATGTGGTTTCGCCAGGATATGCAAAGCATGGACTCCTTGAAGCGTTTTATGGTGGTCAATTCGTTTGATCCGCTGATGGATTCCAGGTTAATAGAAATTGCCCTGGATCGATTTGCTAGTGAATCATCTAAAGAAGAGGTCTTATACCGCTTTGATTTTAATCAAAGGCAGCTTACCAGGGTTTCCGGTAGCGGACAAAGCCTGAAAATAGATAACATAGTCAATGTGCAGCTCATGCCTTATGACTTTGCCAAACAAAGAATTTTAAATACAAGTGAGCTGGGAAATCTTTGGTATTTTGATGCCAAAATCCTGTTTTCTGATACTCTTCTGAACTCGGAAGCACCAGGAACAGTCAGTGCCGCTCAGGAGTTTTGGCTCAGAATTTACCCAAAGCTCAAATCTGCTCAGAATAAGGCAGGTTTTAATCAGTTTCAGCTTAATCAACGGTTTTAAGGTAGTGTGAAAATATGCTTAGTACCCAGATTCGTCAGTTGTTTTTGGATTATTTTTCCAGCCGGAATCACAATGTAGTCCCATCCGCAAGCCTTGTGCCTCAGGACGATCCCTCCCTTCTGTTCACCAATGCAGGTATGGTTCCATTCAAGGAAGTATTTATTGGAGGCTCAAAACGGGACTATACCAGGGCCGTCAGTTGCCAGCGCTGTATCCGTGCCGGGGGCAAACACAATGATTTGGAAGAGGTAGGCTTTACTCGAAGGCACCATACCCTTTTTGAAATGTTGGGGAACTTCTCTTTTGGAGACTATTTTAAGGAAGATGCCATTGCCTTTGCCTGGGAATTTGTCACTAAAACCCTGAACCTCCCTCTGAATCGTTTGTATTTTTCCGTATACAAGGATGATGATGAGGCCTTTTTATTGTGGAAAAAAATGGGAGTCAGTGAGCAGAGGATCTATCGCTTTGGAGAAAAAGATAACTTCTGGTCCATGGGGGATACCGGCCCATGTGGCCCATGTTCCGAGATATTTTTTGATCTTGGAGAGGGGGCAGGAACTGGCCCTGAAGATGTAATGGGTGGCAGTGGAGACAGGTTTTTGGAATTCTGGAACCTGGTATTTATGCAATATGAGACCAGGGCTGATGGCTCAAGGATTTCTTTACCGAAACCCTCCATAGACACAGGAATGGGACTGGAAAGAATCACTACCATATTGCAGGGTAAACTTTCTAACTATGAGACGGATCTTTTTTCACCCATCATTGATAATGTTTTATCGCAGATAAGAAACACCAGATTTAACCAGGAACAAAAGAAGACAGCGGCCCAGGTTATAGCGGATCATACAAGGGCCGCATCCTTTCTCATAGCTGATGGGGTTTTACCCTCCAATCTAGGAAGGGGTTATGTCCTGAGACGCATCTTGAGACGGGCAATTCGCTTTTCTTATCAGTTAGGTATTGATGAGCCTTTGTTGTGCAGTCTTTCCCCTATGGTTATGCAAAAACTTGGTGAAGCTCATCCAATTTTTGAAGGACGGGAACAGTTTGTTGTTGATGCTATCCGCCGTGAGGAGGAGAGCTTCTTGCGCACAGTACATACAGGACTTGAGCTTCTGGACAAGGAATGCAGTCTGGCTGAAAGCAGAGGTGAAAAATCCCTGGCTGCCGCTCCTGTGTTTCTTTTGTACGACACATTTGGTTTTCCAAGAGATCTGACTAGTGTGGTATTAAGAGAAAAAGGTATGACTTTTGATGAAGAGGGGTTTGATACCTTAATGGAGAGCCAGAGACAAAGGGCTAGAAAGGCCCAGAAATTCAGTTCATCCATGAAGTGGGAAGTCAGTGAATATCTGGATACGGCAGAGGGGATATTTGTTGGTTATGAATCTCTAAGCTGTGAGGCAAAAATTGCCCGGGTGGCAAAAAGTCCGGAAACTGAATTGATTAAAGTGGTATTGGATAGAACCCCATTTTATGCAGAATCAGGGGGGCAGGTTGGGGACAAAGGACATCTGAAACAGGAAGGCTGTACTCTTTTAGTGGTGGATACACAAAAGGAAGACGGGCAGATTGTTCATACCTGTGAAATTCTGGAAGGGCACCTTAATCCACAAATGCCAGTCATGGCAGCGGTTGATTCTGTTTTGAGGGAAAAAACCCGCCGTAATCATACGGCAGTGCATATGCTTCAGGGAATCCTCAGGGAGAAACTTGGAGAACATGTTTCCCAGGCAGGGTCTTTGGTGGATGCCGACCGGTTCCGATTTGATTTTTCGCATCCGGTGGCCCTGTCCTTGGATGAAATTTCTGAAATTGAGGCAGAGCTGTTCCAAAGAATCAATTCTGGAAAGAGACTTATGGTTCACAATAAACCTCTGGACGAAGCCCGCAAGATGGGGGCCATTTGCCCTTTTGGTGAAAAATATGGGGATATCGTAAGGGTGATTGAGGTACCTGGATATTCCATGGAATTTTGTGGGGGTACTCATGTGGAGGATATCGCAGAAATTGGCATGGTCAAAATTGTGTCAGAATCTTCCATATCAGCAGGTGTGAGGCGAATCGAAGGGATTGTTGCTTCAGCTGCTTTTGAACTTTTTCAGAAGGAGCACGAGGCCGTAGAGGGCTTAAAACAGTCTCTGAAAGTCAAGGACGGGATTGTTTCACGGGTCAGTGGGCTTCTGGAAGAATTGAGGCAGAAGGAAAAAGAAATCCACCGCTTAAAAACCGAGATTTCCCAGGGTAGTCTGAATCGTATGTACGAAGATGTTGTGACAGTAAAGGGAGTTAAGTTGCTCTGTGCCGGATTTTTGGATCTGGATGCCAAGGTATTTAAAACCCTGCCGGATCAGGCGGTTCAGAAACTAGGTTCCTCTATCTTGATTTTTGGGAATCAGCTTGAGGGAAAGGCATCCCTGGTCTGCCGGGTTTCTGAAGATTTGGTGAAATCGGGTTATGATGCCCAGAAGATCCTGGCCCCATTGGCTGAAATGGTTGGAGGACGGGGTGGTGGTCGCCCTAATCTGGCCCAGGCCGGAGGCACATTGCCTCAGAAATTGGACTTGGCCCTGGAAGAGGGAAAACGACTGGTTACCTCGATGTTATCTGAATCATGTCAGTAGTTTCAGTGGATTATGGTTTGAAACGGTCCGGTCTGGCTGTGGCCTGTACCGGTTCTACCTGTGCGATTCCCGAATGTACTGTAGAGAGTACTCGCCTGATTGAGACAATTTTGTCTTTGCATCGGGAAGATCCAATAGAATTTGTGGTACTTGGTATGCCGCTTTCGTTACGGGGCCACGAAAATCCTATGACAGAAGCTGTGCGAGAAGTTGCTTCAGCAATTGAGTCCCACGGTTTTTTGGTACAGTTTGTTGATGAAAGACACTCTACGAACAAGGCCATGTCTTCGCTTTCTGGTCTTGGTTTAAAACGGGGTAAAATCAAACAATCCAAGGATGAAATGGCTGCCGTTTTAATCCTTCAGGACTTTCTGGATTACCATTTGCCCCGGCTTGTTCAGGAAAAAAAGTGAATAGTAGTCCAGATTTTTCCACATGCGAGCTATTGTGTATAGAAATTGCCCAAAATCACTCATGCAATTCTTGGCAAGCCTTGATATACTCAGCAATCGAATCTGATTCTTAGGAAAGTTTTCTTTGGATATCAGATTTTGGAAACATTTTGTGGCAACCCTTCGTAGTCTCCTACTGAGTCGACGAAAAAGTCGAAAGTTGAACCGAGTGTGGAACTAGATGATTACAAGATTGTTCAACAGGTTTTGAAAGGTAGGAAAGAAGCCTTTGCAGAACTGGTGGAACGCTACAAGAAACAGGTATTTAATGTTGCCTGGCGTATGACAAATGATGCAGATGTCGCAATGGATATCTCACAGGAAGCATTCGTCAAAATATACAGAAGCCTGGATCAGTACAATCCCCAGTATAAATTCTCGTCTTGGCTTCTGAAATCTGTCAACAACCTGTGCGTGGACTATTTCCGCACCAGGGGAGATACTTCGGCTTCGTTGGATGCAATCATGGATGGTGGGGCAGAGGCCCTTCTATCTGAGGATGCGTCCATGGAATCCTCGGTTGAAGAATTGGAGAAGACGGAAGAACGGCTGGAATTGAGAAGTATTCTCAAGGAAGCCATTGACCAGCTTCCCTTGGACTATAAGTCCGTGGTGGTGCTCAGGCATTTACAGAATCTCTCCTACAAGGAGATAAGCACAATTCTGAATCTGCCAATGGGCACAATTAAAGCCAGAATTTTTCGAGCGCGGCGAATTCTTAAGACTCATCTTGAGAAGCGCGTTACCGGGTTCTGAAGATACTAAGTAGCTGGTGTTGGTGGTGGGAGATTGCCATGAAAAATGAAAAATTCGAGGAAGCTCTGAATGAGGAAATGGACAACCTGTTGTCTGTTAAAGACAAAGAAGAGTTGGCGGAGTACCTCAAGCACAATCGGGCAGCCCGAAATGCTGCCTGGTGGTATGGCCGTATGAAAGACGGTTTTGCCCAGCAGGAGGAAATCGAGCTTCCAGGAAACTTCACAGCGTCGGTGATGTCCAAGATTGATGCCTTGCCAGTATGGCAGGTTGAGGTCAATGAAACGGCAAACACGAAACCTAGGACTCTTTGGAAGTGGGGAGTTGCCTTTGCTGCTGGTATTGCTGGTCTGATTTTTATTGGCTCTCCTAAAGACAAGGATATTGTGGTTGCAGTACGGCCTACTGTAGTCCAGGAGTTTCACCCTGAGGGAACTACTTCTGGTAAGGACTGGATCAAGGCTGACTTGAAACTGGTTTCTGTTCAGGGCGAAGCTCAGGTTCTGAAACAGGATGGGTATACCTGGCAAAAACTGTCAGGAACGGTTCGTCTTAACTACAATGATCGGGTCAGAACTCTGGCAGGCAGCAATGTTCATCTGGCTTATGATGATGGCACGGAGCTTAAACTGAAACCAGAATCCATGATTGAGGTTATGTCCAACGGAATTCGCGTATTTCACGGGAGTTCATGGATCAGTGTAGTCAAAAAAGGCAGGCATTTTGAGGCTAGAACACCTAATCTGGTAGCCTCGGTTCGTGGGACGGCTTATGATGTGAGTGTCAGCTATCCTAACAAGCCTCTGGAACTGGCCTTGGCCGATTTGTCACAGCGCAAGGAGCTTTTGATTAAATCCGTATCTCCTGAGGTGTATTTCAGGGACTTTACTCTGGATGCCCTGGCAGAACTTTCGGCGCGGGACTCGGACTTCTCCGTAGATTCCAGGGTCAGGGTGTTTGAATCCAGTGTTTTTGTAGCACCTGCGGACGCTCTTGGTCAGGAAGAAGAGCGGGGTCTGGTTCTTCACGAAGGTCAGATGGTTGAAGTCAGGCCGGACAACTGGCATTTGCAGCTGGCAGCCAAACCTATGGGTGATAGTGACTATGCAGACTGGGGTTTGAGCCCAAAAGTGGCTGTGCAGCCAGCACCTGCTCCTGTGGAGCGCAAAGGAACAGGTCTTGTGACTCCTGAAGTTGCTCCTGTCAATCCAGCAAATCCAACCAATTCCACTGGTGTGAAGGAAGCAGGCGTGGAGATATCTCCTTCGGAAAGCTTTGAGCAGTTAGGAAATTAAACAATCGCCAGTGAATAAGGCTCCCCGGATGGGGAGCTTTTTTTTTATGCCAGTGATTCTTTGGAGTTTTTGTAGTGGATATGTAAATCCCTTTGGGGAAATGGAATCTCAATCGAGGCCTTGTCGAAGTTTCGTTTTACGGCTTCATTCAGAGCAAAAGTAGTTGGCCAGTAATCAGAAGTGTTGACCCAGACCCGGATTGTGAAATTGACACTGGAATCAGCCAATGCTGTGCAGAAGATCTGAGGAGCAGGTTCCTTAAGTATTCTTGATTCAGCCTCAATGGTTTGTGTCAGTACATCCCTGACCTTATCAAGATCCGAGGAATAACTCACTCCAACGGTCACATCTACACGACGGTTGGGTTTTAGAGAGAAGTTTATAATATTGTCCCCAGTCAGTTTGGAGTTAGGGATAAATATGGTTTTGTTATCCCCTGTGCGCAGTTGCGTGGTTAAGATATCTATAGCTTCCACTACACCGCTTACCCCTGCACCTTCAATAAAATCTCCTAGGCGAAACGGTTTGAGAATGATAATCAGAAAACCTGCGGCAAGATTGGACAGTGAGCCTTGCAGGGCAAGACCAACAGCAAGGCCTGCCGAACCAAGGATTGCCAGAAGGGATGCTGTTTGGAAGCCAATCTCGTGTAAACTCGCTATCAGAACGCAGACCAGAAACATAAAATAAAGAATATTTTTAGTAAACAAAACGACTGTGGGCTCAATAGAGTGACGATTTAAGGCTCTTGAGATTAAATCGGCGGCTACTTTTGCAATCCATCTGCCAACCATAAATATCAAGAGAGCCTTGGCTATATGAAGCCCATAAAGAGTGATCATAGTTTTAATCTGTTCCATATTCTGTTCCAGCATAAATTTCTCCTTCTGTAGAATAAAGGAGCAAGGATATCATGAATAAAAATCGCTTGCCGGAGGGTTCGTTTTCATGATAGTTTTGGCATCTCACGCGCAAGTGGCGGAATTGGTAGACGCGCTAGGTTCAGGTCCTAGTATCAGCAATGATGTGGAGGTTCAAGTCCTCTCTTGCGTATGTAAACAAGTCCCCTGGTTCAGTCCGGGGGATTTTTTTTTCGGGGATTTACCCGTTGCTACGGATGCGGTACAATCCGCATAGTATTCGGACCAAGGGAATAGAGATGCTGGATATTCGTTACATTCGAGAAAATCAATCCTTAATGGAACACACCTGTAAAATCAAAAACATCAATTTTGATATTGCCGAGCTTATTGCTGTGGATGATGAAAGAAAGAGCCTGCAAACTAAATTTGATGATTTGAAGCGGCAGATCAATGAAGGAAATCAGAAAATCCGAAGCCTCAGTGCCGAAGAAAAGCCGGCTCATCTGGCTCAGATGAAGGAAATCTCCTCCCGTTCCAAGGAGATTGAAGATAAGCAGAGACAAAATCAGGAGCTCTTTCACAAAATGATGATGCAGGTTCCTTCCCCGGTAGCTGAGGGTGTGCCAGTGGGCAAGGACGACTCAGAAAATGTTCGTGTAAAAACCTGGGGTGATATCCCAAAGTTTGGCTTTGCGCCCAAATCACATGTAGATCTTGGTAATGCCCTGGGAATGCTCGACATTGAAAGAGGTGTAAAAATCTCTGGTTCCCGTTTCTATTTTTTAAAAAATATGGGTACCCTTCTGGAGATCGCCCTGATGCGCTACGCTCTTGATTTTCTGATGAAACGGGGATTCACGATTATGACTGTTCCACTGCTTGTTAAGGATCTGGCCATGAGTGGTACAGGTTATTTTCCCGGTGGGGAAGAACAGGCCTATAAAATGGCTAAGGACGATCTGTTTTTGATAGGGACCTCCGAGGTGCCACTTGCTTCCTATCATTGTGATGAGGTGTTAAAGACTGAGCAGTTTCCAGTTCGGTATGCAAGCTGGTCACACTGTTTTCGACGGGAGGCTGGCACCTATGGAAAAGACACTCAGGGGCTATACAGAATTCATCAGTTCCAAAAGGTTGAGCAGGTAATTGTAATTGAAAATGATGAAAGAAAATCATTGGAAGCCCATGAATTTTTGCTAAAAAATGCCGAAGATTTTTTACAGTCTCTGGAGATTCCCTATGAGGTGACTTTGGTTTGTAGTGGGGATATGGGCCAGGGGCAGGTAAAAAAGTATGATATAAATTCCTGGATGCCGTCCCGAAATGGATACGGAGAAACGCATTCCTGCTCCATGTTTTATGAATTTCAGGCCAGGCGATTGAATTTGCGCTATAGGGATGCCGAAGGAAAAATGAAATTTTGTCACACTCTGAACAATACATTGGTGGCCTCCCCCAGGATTCTGATCCCCCTGATGGAAATACATCAGACAGAATCCGGTTCCATAAGAATTCCAGCAGTTCTTCAGCCCTATATGGAAGGACTCAAAGAGATTCAAAGCTAGTAAGGGTTGGCCCAGTACCAGCGGCTTTGGTCGTTCTGGGCCTACTTTTGCCTATATTGAATCTGGGGTTTCCCGTTGCTAAAAAAGTGACGGATAGAAAAAACCATATTGCATCCATGGTAATTGTAGAGGAATTTACAGTACTACCGCCTGAGTTTTCGCGTATTGAGCTGTTTGAGGAGGTCGTAGTAACTTCCAATACAACCTGGTTAAAAGGCACAAAATCGGGGGAGATCTTTCGTGATGATGCTGGGGCATGGGTGATTCATGTATTGCGATCCGAGATAACTACTCTGGATGGACCAAGGGAAAATCAGGACCATTTGCAGGTTCGCATCCGGCATGAAAAGACCGGTTCAGAATATACATTTTTAATCGGACTGTCCGCTGATTTGTGGTTAAAGCCAATCGGGGATGATTTTCCGGAACTTCCCCTGGAGTTGGAGTGGCTGGATCTTAAGGACAGGATTGGTTTTCGTCTCGCAGGTCTGGATGAGGCCGGATATCTGCCATCGTTTATGCTGGTATCCAAGTCAAGGAATGAAGCGTGGTAAGCAAATCCGATCGATTTGATATTGTTTTTTCAGCCATTTGTTTTTTTGTACTTGTTTTTTACGCAAGCTACTTTGATTTAGTGAAGATGCCACTATCCTTTGGATTTTTAGGTTCGAGGCTGGAATTTTTTCTCGCTGATTCTGTGTATATTTCCCAGTTTCCTGTACGGGTGGTATTAGGGCTGGGTATGGGTTTTTTCTGTATTGTACTTCTGATTCGCCAGGCCTTTGCCAACAACTGGTTAAAACTCATTCTTTGTATGTTTTGCCTGGTTCCTGAACAGGTTTACTGGTGGTTTCAAAGTCTGGATTCCGCATTAAACAGCCTTCTCTTGGTCTGTCTGGTGTTTGGCTGGAAACGCAATCATCCCAATATGCTGGTTTTGTCTGCCTGTGGACTTTTGTACTCCTGGTATCTGGGCTGGATGATCATTCTTTATCTTCTGATCTATTTTCAGTTCTATCCCCGTCATGAGTTAAAGCGCAGTGTAGTTCTTGCCCTTGCCGCTCTGGTTCCTGCCTGGGTTCTGATGAATTTTTTTGTACCTCAGCCTGGCCTCTGGACATTTTTTTCCTCCGAAGCCAGACTTCATGTGGCCCTGGCTTATGGGGAATTGGGCAGGATCTGGTTTTTGACATTTCCTGTTGTACTCCTGCCTTTGATTTATGCCTGTGTCAAAAAGCAGTGGTTTTTGCTGGTGATTCTTGCAGGTCCAGTGATTTTGCCTCCAAATTACCAGTCAGAGGCAGATATATTCAGGCATGTTATGATACTCTGGCCAGTCTGGTCCTATCTGATGGTTCTGGTAATCTGGGATGTTCTTTTATTGTTTCGTGAGATGCATGTAATCTTTTTTATTGTGCTGGTACATGGATTGATTTATCTAGGATATCTTTGGAAGCTGGAAGCTCAGAAGATGTGGTTTCGATATCCGAACCGTGGGATTCAGGTTAGGGAGATGAATCATGCGCCTGAATAAATTTCTGGCACAATCCGGGATTTGTGCACGCCGTAAGGCCGATACTCTGATTGAAGAACAGAAGGTGTTAATTAATTCAGAAATTGCAGTGTTGGGCCAGACACTAAATCCTGGGGATCGGGTTACCTGCATGGGAAAAACCTATGTTTTTGGACAGGATTTTGTAAGTAGAACCTGGGCCTATTATAAACCTCGCGGTGTGGTCTGTACCACTGGGGGAAGAGAAAAACCCAACCTTTTAGATCAGATCCATTTAAAGGATCGCTTTTTTGCGGTTGGCAGACTGGATAAAGATTCGGAGGGCTTGCTTATCCTGACTACAGATGGAGATCTGGCACAAAAACTGGCCCACCCTTCGTTTGAACATGAAAAAGAGTATATGGTGGAATGCCGGGATGTGGTGCAGGACAGGCATATTAAGGCTCTTGGTTCGGGAATAGAACTTGAGGATGGTATCACAAAACCATGCAAGGTCTGGCTCAAGGGTGAAAGATCATTCTCAATGGTTTTGGAAGAGGGGAGAAACCGGCAAATCCGCAGGATGTGCCGTGCCTTAAATATGCGGGTACTTCGTTTAAGAAGGGTTCGTATCGGGGGCCTGAGCCTTCAGCTGGAACCAAATCAGTTAAAACTACTGAGTCAGGAAGAAATCAATAAACTCATGCTTCGTACCAATGGCAATACATAACCAGTATGGCATTGAGGCTGAAAATCTGGCTTTGGTTTACCTGCAGAAGCAGGGTTACAGTCTACTTCTGAAAAACTTCTCCTCTCGTGAAGGCGAAATTGATCTGGTGATGGAAAACAAGGAGGTCCTGGTTTTTGTAGAAGTTAGGTCCTTAAAAAAAGCCGGTTCAATCCATCCCTTAGAGGCTTTAAGTCGTGGCAAGCTTTTGCGGATTGTTAAAACAGCCCGTTATTTTCTGGCCAAACACCCAACCGACAAAAATATTAGATTTGATCTGGTTCTGGTTTTGGGGCAAAAACCTAAAATAGAGCATTTCCAGAATATCATTGAGGCTTAAAACTTGTATTGTGCGCTGGCCACCACATTACTGGTGTCGCGACCAAAGAGCCTGTCATAATCAGATTCTGAAACCCAGTTCAGCTGAAAGGTGGTAGTGTCCAGGCTTAGACGAAACCCCCCGGAGACCACATCTCCATTATAGTCATAAAGAAGCTGGAAGTTGCGTCCCAATGCCACCTGACCACCGGCAAAACCAAAGAACTGTTCCGGTTCTCCCTCAACCAGAGACTGGTTGGCCAGGACATTTCGGTTGGGAAGAACCGAGCGCAGCCTGTAACCTCCAAAGAGTCCGGTACCATAATCATTAAAAGTTCCTACATTGGTTTCCAGAAGTTTTCTGCCACCAAATGTAGTACCTGCCCCAAAGTGAAATCTTGTCCAGCCAAAGGACATCATCAGGGTGGTGTAGTCGCGATTGGATCCAGGGACAACGGCTGAAATTGCCATTGGAATAGTTTCGACAGGGAATTGATATTTTAAGCTCCAGTAGTTTCTTCCCCGTCGATTGCTGGAACCAGTGTAAGATTCCCTGGCAAATGCAGCCTCAATATTGCCTGTGATCCCGGCAGATAACGATAACCAGTGCTGTGCCCCGTTTTCCATTCTGAAGGTGGATGCATCTCTTTCATCAAAAAAATATCCGTACCAGGATATGGTGGATTCTTCAATTTTTCTGGTATAGGGAGAAGGGGTGAGTATTGAACCCGTCAGACCTAGATTGGTTGCAAAAAGTTCCTCTGATTGGGAAATCCCGACAAAGGCAGAAAAAAAGAGTCCCAACCCAAGAAGGGTATAAGGTATCTTTGTAAGCTTCATAGTACATGATCTCGGAGATGTGAATGGAATTGTTTACACAGTGTGAACCGGGTAAACCTGGACTGGAAATGCTCCCGGATGCGGGATTTGAACTCTCGCCAATCTCCAGGTTAAAACCCCAACAAAAAGAGGCAAATTCGGGCAATCTGACCTCGATTGCTGAAGGGTACCTCTGCGATGGAAAATTATTTCTGCTTCGTCCTGGACCTACGCCGGGGCGATTATTTTTATGCTGGCCGGATCTTTTGTCGGCAATTAAGGTTCTGATGCAAATCTGGGGCTGGAGCTCCATGATTCATCCCCTGGATGTACTTCGTTTTGAAGAGGCTTTAAATTTTCATGGTACTAGTCTGGATAAAAATCCTGACTGGTTCCCATTTGATGCAAAACAGTTTGAATCGGTTTTAAAACCACTACGGGAGGCCGATCCGGAATTCAGAAATCTGGTTTTGGAGCGCAGGGCTGATATGCGTCTGGTGGCCTGGGTTAAAAGTCATGGATTTGTTTATACAAAAACTCTGGGAAGAATATTTTCAGCCCATGAGTGCAGTTTTTCTGCACAAATGAAGATTACCGAGTATCTGGGCAAAGTTTTTCGCAGATTGTCCGGTGGTGAGGCCGAGTTTCTTGAAACATACGGAGATGGGTTTCAAAAGGCCATGAACAGTCGGCATGAGATCATTACATTTTTATTTGATTTGGCCTGTCCGGTTTTAAGTGAACAGAGGATCTTACGCAAAAAAGCCTGTCAGAAACTGGCGGATCTGGTTCCGGGCCGTTTTGATTTTGATGAGTCACTTGAGGAAGACGGTGTGGAGTTTTCGATTAGACTGGCTTCTTCGGAGGATGTTCAGGTGTTGGGTGATGCATTAAAAAAATCTGAGGTTCTTAAAATGTTTCAGGGAATCGAAAAAGGGAAGTATTGATGGGGATCGCTGATTTCGACTATGTTTTTTTACATCAGGAAGTAAAAGATATGCGGGTGGTGGAGCAGGTACAAAAGTCCTTACCCCAAAACCCTATAAAACTTATTCAGGATGTTTCTGAAGCTATGGCATTTGTGAACCAATCGTCAGAGAGACAGATGATTCAGTCAGGAAAGCGGATTTTGCTTTTAAACAATCATAAAGGCAATGTTATTAAATATTGTCCGGCAAAATCCCCTGGTTGTTATAAATGTTGCAACCTGCACACCATTAATTTGATGAGTAACTGTATTTTTAACTGTGCATATTGCATATTGCAAAATGTATTAAATTCGCCTTTGATGCAGGTTCATTGCAATCTTGATGAGATTTTTTCAGAACTGGATCAATATGATTTGAGTTTAAATGAACCTGTTCGTATCTGCACAGGGGAGATTGCTGATAGTCTGGCTCTTGAGCCAATTCTTCACCAGGCTAAATTTCTGGTGGAGTATTTTTCTTCAAAAAAGCATCTGTTTCTTGAATTAAAAACCAAGTCAGATCAGATAGAGAGCCTGCTTAGTGTAAATCCCCAGGGCAAAACGATTGTATCTTTCTCCATCAATCCTGAACATATTGTAAAAACCATTGAATTTCATACAGCCAGTCTGGATGCAAGATTAAATGCGGCGCGAAAGCTTATTGATCATGGATATAAGGTTGCATTTAATCTGGATCCTGTAATCCGTTATGAGCAGTGGGAAGAACATTATGATGGATTGTTTCAGGAGTTAAGTCACCGATTTAAACCCTCGGAAATCGCCTTTGTGCATGTGGGACTTTTACGGCATACTGCGGGTCTGGATGGACTGGCAAGGCAGAGATTTCCCGGATTGAGACTGTTTGATGAGGAATTTGTCATGGGGCCGGATCGTAAATTGAGATACCCTAAGCCGGTACGGGAGTCCATGTATGAGTTTTTGTATTCAAGACTGCGTAGCTGGCATAAAAGCCTGCCATTTTATGCATGCACGGAAAAGGCCGACCACTATCAGAAGTTTTTTGACTGGGTTCCGGGAAACGATATGGATTTAAACCGCCATGTTCTTTCCAGAATGGTTTAGTTTTTGGAAACAATTTGTTTGCCTTTGGCGTAGTACCTCAAAATCCATTAATAAACCGGGAAATACGAATGCTGAAATTAATGATTATCTCCATGTTTCTGGTAACTGTTTCAGCCGAGAACCCAGATGTGTTTCTTGGGCTCAATGAATCCGGAGCGGATGCTGAAGTCTCAGGCTCTGCAAAAGCCTCAGTTACAGTTACAGCCCTGGCACCTATTGCCTACAGGCAGACGGATAGCACAGAAGATAGTACGGCGGTTTATCGCTGGGCGCATAAATCGGTTGTCAGGGTGAGTCAGGAGATTGCTACTATCAATGCCGGGGTCAATCTGCGTACTATTCCCTTAAATGGAACTCAGGAGAGGCCACACAGGGTTTCACAAAGGGCTCAATTTCCAGTTTTAGGTATTGAGGATGGCTGGTATAAAGTTGATGTCACCACGGTGTATCCTGACTTACAGTTGGCCAAGTTCAAAATTGCCACAGTGAACACGGACTCAAGTTCACTGGCCCTGCGTCCCGCCATAAACAGTTCTACGCGATCCGTGAGGGCCTGGATGCCTAAGGATAGCAGGGTTCAGATTCTGGAAACCCGTGGAAACTGGGCTTTAGTTAAATTTCAGACCCAAAGCGGATATGCCAGCACCAGGTATCTTAAAGAGACTGGAGAAGAAGAGGAGTTCTGGCACAGGCATCTTGATGTTCAGTCCGGGGCTGAGTTTGTGGAACTAGATAGTCTAAGGGATCAGGTCAACTCTACAGACACTACTGTTGCGGCCACCACCATTTTGCGATTTATTACCGTGCTTGATGAGTCCATGCCCAGGATGAAACTCTATGAGCTGAATTCGGCTGTTTTGGAAATGGAAAGACAGGTTGGAATTGCCCTGGCTCGCAAGGCCTCATCGGAAGCGGCAGAAAATACGGCATTGGCTGCGATCAGACGGTTTCTTGAGGAGCGGGTGAACAGGATTGAAAAAGAACAGACGGAGGCAAAAAAGCTTCTGGATGCAGGAAATCTTGATTCAGCCCTGGTGTACGCTCAGATAGGAGCATACAAAACACGGTATGCCCATCGTGAAAATCTTCAGTTGCTGCATGAAATTCTGAAACGAAAAATTGCAGTGGAAACAGATCCGCAGACCAAAACAGATCTGAACGAACAGGCTGAGTTTGTGCAAAGGGTAATTAGTGCCAGTCAGGAAATTGAGCCGCCCAGTGTTGATTTTACTGAATCCGGGGCTGAAGGTTCGGTAGATGGAGGTTTGCCAGCCCAGCAGGAAATTGACGAATTACTGGTTGTTGCCAAGGAGCTAAATACCAGAAACCAGTATGCTCAGGCCTTGGATCTGGGTTTGAGTCTTCTGGAAAGAACAGAAGGAAAATCAGTTAAGGTCAAAGCATTTGTTGGGGTTCAGTTATTGCATATGGCAGCTTTGCCGGAGTTTTCTGAGCAGGCAGAGGGGTATAGAAGCCGAGCATCCCTATATCTGGCGGAAGCCCGGGAAGGAGTTACGGCAAATCTGACGGAATATCCTGATAACAAGGAATGGGAGTCCAAACTCAATGAGTTGAGTGTTCCTGGTGAAAGCACGGAAGAAATTGAGCCCACCGAGGTGGAGCAGGCAATTGATATTGTGATTGATGATGTCATTGACAAGAACCGCATCCACTATTATACCAATGGAAAAAATCGTCTGGAGGAACTGGATCGGCAGCATGAGGGAAAATCTGCAAAAATCAAGTTTCAGATTGCGGAACAATGTCTTCATCTTGCGCGGGTGAATCGGGGACAGGCCAGTGTCTGGCTGAGTCGTGCCTCAGAGTACCTGTCTTCTGCCGAGGCTTTACGGGGCCAGCATATGGAAACCTTTACAGAAAACAGTCTCTGGGCGGATCGGGCCTTGAATCGAAGAAGAGAACTAGTCAGTGGTGAGGGTGGACAGTTAAGTGCCCCTGCCCCCGAAACCCAGGAAGCGGGCTCAGAGTCTTTGGCCCCCGCTCAGGAGGGAAACAAGCATCTGGTGATTACCAATTTTGATATGAATGTTTTAACTACTCTGGCAATTCTTGAGGCCGGGGCAAGCTGTCTGCAAGAATGGCTTGATGTTGCTCAGGTAGTGTTTAACCGCATTCATTCGCCTTTATATAACCAGAACACAGTCAGTCAGGTAGCTTTTGCTTCGGGACAGTTCGAGCCATTTTTCTCAATACTTGGTCGGCAGAACAGTACCTTACGCTCACGAATTTTCTCGACACAGAGTGATTCTGCACAGTTTGCATCTCGTAAAAGAAGGGGCCTTAGTGTTTCAATGGCCAATAATCGTATCAATGATATGAAAAATCAGTTGCAGGATGAGTCCAAAATGCGGGCTGCGCGGGATTTTGTAGGCGGTCGTTCCTTTTTTCTGGGAGCGAATATGTCTTTTTCAGAAGCCAGGGGTGATGTGCGTCGCCGTCGAGGGTGCAACCATTACAAGATCGGTATTCGTATGGCAGATGTAAATCGTCACCGCCGTCACATGCCCTCCCTTGTAGAAAAAGCTCCTTTAAAGGTAACATCGCGCTAGTATGTTCAAAAATTTTGGGGCCCTGTTTTTTTTATTATCGTATTCTTTGGCATTTCAACTGGAGATTGGTGAGGCCAAACACCAGATTGATGATCCATCCGAGGCTGGTTATTATTATTTTCCTCCTCCCATGACTCTGAGTGGGGACAAGCTGGTGCTTCTGGATATGCCGGATCAGGCAATCCGGTTTTATAATGCTTCTGGCCAGGTTGAGAACACGATCTCTGTGCAAAAGGGAGCAATGGCTACCTGGGGTCCTTTTCATGATTTTGTTATGTTAAATCCCCAGCAGTTTTTTCTGACATCCTGGACTAAAAAATCAATGGTCAGAATGAATGAGAGTTTGGGAATTAATGATCTACTGGTTATGGAGAATGGTAGCCTTGATTATTTTGCAAGCATGGGAGATGCCATATTCAGAGATGGATTTTTGTTTGTGAACGATCTTATTGGTGGTTCCGTCAGAATTTTCTCCAAACGGGGCAGTTATCTAGGAAGTGTTACCGGGGGCGGTGTACAGTTTTTTCCTTTTGCGGCTGATGAAATGTTAAGTATAGCTGAAAGAGGGGGTCTTTCCATCATCTACAAAATCAGGATGGATGGGAGCAAAATACCATTTTATGAATATCCAAAAGGGGAAGATCAGGAAGCCAATACTCTGAGGTTTGTGGGAATAGATGACTCTCGCAATGTGTATGTTGAGAAGTTGTATTCAGCCCAGCTAGGGGAGCGCAAGGCGGATTTATTCAGATTCAGTCCCTCAGGTGTATTAACGGGAATCCAGACCTTTCCTTTAAGTGAAAAAGAGTATTTTGAGTTTGAGAACTACTTTCAGATTGTCCATGATGGGGCAATGAGAATCAGCTTTGTTGAGAGTGAATCCAAGCCAGACTTTCTCAATATTGTACCCGTAGTATTTCAGGAAATAGAAAAATAGATAATAATCATCCCGTTGTGGTATTACTGAGATCGATTTTGGTCGGGGACGGTAATACTGGGAGGTTTTGTGGGCCACTACTGCATTCTGTATGATTCTTCACAGTCCAAAGCAGTTGAATCCAAGGTAGTCCCTTTATTTTTGGGCCATGAGGTCCGAATGCTTGAGTATTCCCCGGAACTTCAGATTGAACTCAAGGAAGGTGAAACAGTAATCACTTACCTCGGTGATTCCGAGGTAAGGGCTGTCCTGCCAGTGGCGGAGAAGCAGGGTTTTATTTTAGGCCTTTTACCTCATCCCTCTCTGATTCATGGACGGGTGGCTTACGGGGTCTGTGCCCGCCTTGAAGATGCCGTATCGGACATTTTGACAGCCAAGGGCAAAAAAATGCTGGATATGATGAGGTGTAATGGCACCATCGTCTTAAATTCTGTCAAGGTTGGTGAGCCATTTACCCTGACGGCAGGGACAGCGGTCGGGGAGAAGCTGTTACCCAAAATACTTAGGTTTTTAAAGTTGGTTCTAAGCCTTAGAGAAATTTATCCCAAACCATTTAAGTTGATGACCCGTAAAGATAAGTCAATAGATACGGCGGCTTTGGGAATTATTCTGGTTGAACACGGAAGAAGTTCGGTTTTGACCCGCAGAATTTTAGAGGACTCCGCAGCCAATGATGGCATGATGCATGCGCTGATTCTTGCTCCCCGTTCCATCTTTGAGATGACTCGGTTTTTATTTGTGTCCATGTTCATGCGAGGCTTTGGCAGAGGTTCATTTTGGCCTGAGTATGTGGGCCATATCAAAAGTGATGGAATCAATGTCAGTAGTACCGAAGAGTTTGTCTATGCCATGGATGGAGATTCTTTTACAGGTAATTCCATAGATCTGGTTGTAACGCCCCGATGTCTCTCTATGCTCCCGGGCCGATTTTTATCGATTGATGCCCAGACTCCGGACGGAAAGGAGAGGTTTAAAATCAGTTCCCTGCCAACGGGAGAATCAAAAACCGCACTTTTGCAGGACACACTTCCCTGGATACATCATGCTTCTACCGAAGAATTCAAGGAACTATTCACCATTCTTAGGGAAAACTCCAAAGCCTCCGAGTCCTATCTTATTTTAATGATTCTGGCTACCACCCTGGCGACGATTGGACTGTTTGCCAATTCAGCCCCTGTGATTATTGGGGCCATGATTCTGGCTCCCTTGATGGCTCCGATTATATCCTTGTCCATGGGTTTGTTAAGACAGCATGAACAGTTAGTTATCAGCAGTACCAAAACCATAATCACCGGGATTCTTATGGCCTTGGGTTTTTCTGTGGTGTTTACAATTCTCACCCCATTAAAATCGATTAACAGTGAAATCAGTGCCAGACTTAGCCCAACCCTTCTTGATCTTGGTGTGGCCGTTGTATCAGGTATTGCTGGAGCCTATGCCCATGCCCGCTCGGAAGTGGCCCGTTCCCTTGCCGGGGTTGCGATTGCCGTGGCTCTAGTACCTCCTCTGGCTGTGGCAGGTATTGGCCTGGGCTGGGCTGACTTTTCCGTGTTTTTTGGTGCATCCCTGTTGTTTTTGACCAATCTCACCGGTATTGTGCTGGCATCGGCCCTGACATTTCTGGCTTTGGGCTATAGTGCGTTTTCACGAGCTCGACGCGGAGTTATGTGGGCTTTAGCTTTAGTGATTCTGGTATGTATTCCCCTAAGTGTGGGATTTAAACGAATGGTATGGGAACATAAAATCGTTCGTTCCCTGGATGGGACTAAAATTGCAGGCCTAAGAATTCAGGACATTCATGTGCACAGGCATGAGCCTTTGTATCTTTCTACTAGACTACTTTCGACAGAACCAATCACAAGTGCCAGAATTGATCAGGTGAAGGCTCATATTGAAAAGCTTTTGGAACAGCCAGTAGAACTGGAGGTTACCATTGCGATCATTCGCTAACTTTCTGTATAATCGTCCCCCTGTGGTGTTTGTGTTCAGTAATCATCCATCAACACTAAGGGGTTTTCATGGAGAAAGTTAAAATTCGTATTATGGCTTCACAGGACTGGAGCATGCGTTATGCTATGCAGGAGTTCGTGAAATTTGCAGATCCGGTGATCAAACACAAGGGAAAAGAGTACAAAATTGATCTGGGCAGGATCAAGGCCGAACCTATTCTTTGTGGTTCTGATCTTAATGATCTGGCTGATGTGGTGATTGATCGTACGATCCATTGGAATGATTACTACAAATGCTGGGCCCAGACAGCCCAAAACAATCTGATGAGGATTGCTAACAGCTCTCTTACATTTTCCAACCTGGACAAACATTCGACCTTTGATTTGATGGCCAGAGCAATGCACCCAAAGGATCGATTTCCTAAAACTGTGCTTTTACCTGAATTTTCTCCATACACTCAAGATCAGTGGAATGAAGAACTCTGGTCTTATGAGCAACAGCAGATTATCAAAAACACCAAATATGGCTGGGATCCGGAACGCCGGACAACTGACTGGGATAAGGTGAAAAAATCTGTCGATTCCGTCAGTAAACATCTGAAACGCTCGGCCATGATTCGGGAGCAGTTTTATCCAGCCGGAAACTACATTGCTGAGGCAATGGAAAAGTATCTGGATAATCAGTTCCCCGTGTTTTTGAAAAAGGCATTTGGTGGTGGTGGCTCTGATGTATACAGGGTCAAAAACATGCAGGAGCTTTACGAAAAGTATGATGAAACCAATGGCAAGGTATTTCACATCCAGGAAGCCATTGAAAATTACGATCAGTTCATTCGCTGTATGGGAATTGGCCCTATGATCCATCCCATGATTTTCCAGCCAGACGAGCCTTTGCATGAGCATTATTCGGCTGAATATCTGACCCTGGAAAAAGATTTTTACGGTCGTTTGTCGTCCTATGTCCGTTTTATTAACAGCTACCATCGCTGGACCTACAATTCATTTGAATGTCTGATTAAAAATGGCAGTATTCACCCGATTGATTTTGCCAATGCCTGCCCAGACTCTAACTTCACTTCTTTACACACTCACTTTCCATGGCTCATCGGAGCACTGGTAAAATGGATGACCTACATTGGAGTGACCAAAAAACGCATGGGAATCGATTTGGATCAGGAAAAATACCTCAAGGTATTTAATGATCCCAAAAAATCGGCCCAGGAAAAATATGAATTTCATGTCCAGATGAGTAACAAGTATTTTGAAGATGAAAAATTTGAAGAATACTGTGATCAGAACTTTAAGGATCTGGATCAGAAGATTCTGGCTTTTTACGATGAGCATTTTGACAAGGTAATCGAGTTTGCCATGGAAGCCTCTGATTTCCCGGATCATGAGAAGGGTATGTTTTTTGATCATTATAAGCACAGGATGGATACTATTTTCAGACCTAACGCTGATAAATATCTGAAAACTGTGGTTCTGAAGTAGTTTTAAATCTACAGGCCCCGTTGCTTCTTAAGCGGCGGGGCTTTTTTGTTGGGCTTATTTGTGCTGATTTTTGGTTGAACGGGCAGGTTTTTTCTTTTCGTCTGGCTCAACCCGGTAAATGGACACTACTTCTTCCAAATCCGATATAGCGCGAATCAGATTGTTGAGCTGGGCTATATTTCCGATCTCAATGATCAGGTTTAAAAACCCCCCATCTTTTTTGGAACGGGCATTCATGGAAATGATATTGATTTTGAAGTTTGAGATTACCTGGGTGACCTTCATAAGTACATTGGACTGATTGTGTGTCAAAATTTCGACCTCAGTCTGAAAAGAACTCTGTTTGGAAACCAGTGAAGATGTGTTCCAGTGGACTTCCACTTCCCTTTCTGCCTCGGAGCGGGATAAGGCCACTGCGTTAGGACAGGATTTACGATGAACTACCAGACCCCGTCCCCGGCTGATATAACCAACAATCTCATCTCCAAATACTGGATTACAGCATCGGGACATTTTAACTAAAAGATCGTCCATACCATTGACCACAATGGTGTCTCTGGATTTGGAAGCCTGCGGTCGGCGGCGCATACTTTCGAGTTTTTTTTCTGCATCCTCCTGCTGTACCTGGAAAAAAGAAAGCTGATTTACAATCGAATCGAGCTTGAATTCATTTTTGCCAACGGCCTCATAAAGAAAAGATACATCACGAAAACCATAAGCTGCACAGGCCTCTGAAAACTCTTTTGAGTTTAGGATCTCGCGCCAGGATGCCTTGCGTTCACTAGGAAGTCTTTTGGCTTTTTCTTCCAGGATGTGCTGCACTATTTTCTGACCCTTGGTTATGTAATCCTCTTTGGATGATTTTTTCAGAAAAGACAGGATGGATTCTCTGGCCCTTTTGGTTTTGACAAACTCAAGCCAGTCTCGGCTTGGGCCTTTGCTGGCATTGGAGGTGATGATCTTGATGATATCCCCGTTTTTGATGGAGTAGGTCAATGGAACAACCCTGTCGTCCACCTTGGCCCCAACACAGCGGTTTCCTACCTGTGTATGTACATGGTAGGCAAAATCTACCGGTGTTGCGCCTTCCCTCAGTTCAATAACCTGTCCGTTAGGGGTAAAGGCATAAACCATGTGGGCAAACAAATCCATCTTTACATTTTCAATAAACTCGTGGGAATCACGGATATCTGAGTGCCAGCGGGCAATCTGCTTAAGCCAGTTCAGCTCCTGGGGATTTTTTTCACTGCCTCGATTCTGGCTGGAGTTATTGTCCTTGTACAAAAAGTGGGCAGCAACACCCATCTCGGCCGTCTCATGCATTTCCCGTGTACGGATCTGGACTTCAAACATCTGTCCGTCAGGATGAATGACTGTAGTATGAAGACTCTGGTACATATTGGGTTTAGGTACGGCAATATAGTCTTTAAAGCGATTCTGTACCGGGGTCCAGATGGAGTGAACCAGACCTAAAATGGCGTAGCAGTGCTCCTTGTTATGGGTAATGATGCGGATCCCGATCAGGTCATACATTTCATCCAGATATTTGTCATCTTTCTGGCACTTCTGGTACACAGAAAAGAAGGATTTGGGTCTGCCGGAGATGTCACAGGGCAAAGAGGCCTTTTGTAGTGTTTCACGAATACTGGAAATAATTTCCTCTACAAAAGCTTCTCTTTCCTTTCTTTTCTGGGCAATGCGTTTGAGGATTTCGTAGTAGGCATCGGGATGGGCATGTTTTAAACACAAATCCTCCAGGCTCCACTTAAGATTATACATACCTAGACGGTGGGCCAGGGGAGTAAAAATATCCAGAGTTTCCTGGGCTATGCGTTTTTGTTTTGCAGGGGAACAGTTTCCTAAGGTTCGCAGGTTATGCAGGCGATCACATAATTTTATCAGGATCACCCGTACATCTTTGGTCATGGCCAAAAGCATTTTTCTTAAAGATTCTGCCTGAAGTTCTGCCTTACTGGAAAAATTGATCTTGGAGAGTTTGGTTACTCCATCCACCAAATCCTGAACCGGTTCACCAAAACGGGTCTTGATGTCCTCTAAAGTGACATTGCAGTCCTCAACAGTATCATGAAGAAGAGCCCCGCAGATGGAATCGGTATCAAGTTTTAACTCATCCACAATCAGGGCTACGGCAAAGGGGTGGGTAATATAGGGATCCCCAGATTCACGCATCTGCCCCTGATGGGCATAAAAGGCGAATTGTGCGGCGCTTTTCAGTTTCTCAAGATCACGGTTTGGACGGGTCTCGGAACTTAGGGCCGCCAGAAACTCATCGGGAGTTCGCACTACTGGGCTGATCTGGCTTAGCATAGGGTGCCAATTCTAACCGATATACCAGTATTAAGTAAATCAAAGGGTACAGAACAGGATGCAGGATTAGTTCGCATAGGGCATAAGTGAAAAATCCAAGGCATAAAATCCTTAGAACCTTAAATACAAAAGGCAAGGAAAAGACAAAAATTCTGAGTTTGTAAATTGTGAAAGACAGGGCAAATACCTGAATCAGGGAAACAATGCTCTGGGCCAGAGCAATCCCGGTATGCAAAAAATGAGGTGCCAAAAGACTGTTGAGCAGGTAGTTCAGAATCAGAAGCAGTATAGAAATCAGGGCAGGGGTTTTGGTGTCGCGGCTGGCATGAAAACTACGGATCAAAAATGGACTGAGGCATAAAAAAAGTATGGAGGGTGAATAGCCTAACAGACATTCTCCAATTCTTTGTACGGATTCGGGGCTTGCGGCCTGTATTCCTGCCAGGGAGGGAATCCAGGTGAATAAAATCCAGGCAATGCCCTGGCTTTGAAATGTAAAAATTATGGATACTGGCAGAGCAGTACCTAAGAGCAACAAAAATCCCAGGCTGAATGTGTCCTGAAATTCCTTTTTGCCTGCTGTGGCATGTTGTCTGGACAACATTGGAAACAGTACATTTCCGAAGGCCACGGAAATCAGACCTAGTGGCACATGAAGAATCACCGATGCATAGGTGAGGCTCGCAAGCCCACCTGAGATCAGCCCAGAGGCAAACTGCATCTCCACGAGTTTCCCCATGCGGGCCACGGCCAGGGCTAGAAGGACTGGAAGAAGCGGTTTTAAAAGTAAAAGAGCTTCTGTTTTCTGTGCCTTGATTCCAGCCCAGGATGGTTTTGGGAAGCGGGCACTTAAAAACAGTATCAGACACTGTAAAAATCCTCCCAATAAAACTCCTAAAGCCAGAGAATGAGCTGAGGAATCCAGTGGGTCTAAAAAACCCATACCCATAATGGAGACTGAAAAAAGAATCGGATGGGCACTGGATAAAAAAAATCGCCCCTGAAGCTGCTGCCATATCATGAGTACGGAACCCACAGCTATAAGAGACAGATAGGGAAGCATGTAGTAGCTGAGCTCTTTGGTTAAACTCTGGTTTTGTGGGGAAAAATCCTTGAGCCAAAAACCTAAAATCCAGTCAATTTGCCAAAAGAGGATTGCCAGAAGAATGAGGGATAACCCAAGGGTTCCTGCCAGGCAGCAGGCAAAAAAATCACGGGCTGCATTGTCCCCATGACTGGCTTTGAGTTTTTCGTATCCGGGAGTCAGTACGGAAGCCAAGGCACCCTCACCAAACAGCTCTCTGAAAAAATTGGCCAGTCTAAAGGCTGCCTGATAGGCATCTGCTGCCGGACCAAGGCCTAAAACGCTCAGTTCGACCAGTGCACGGATAAAACCGATTAATCGAGAGACAAGGGTAGTAAAAACAGAAACAACAAGATTAACTCTGGTTTTGACTTTCATCGGCCTCAGGGTTTTGTTCTTCCTCTTCTTCTCCAGGAAACACCCAATAGGATATCAGAACACAAAAGAACATCAGAAGAGATGTCCCAACTACCAGATGTGTAATCCAGTCCTTGTTCTCTTCCCAGCGAATGACTCTTAGCCTGGCAATTGCCAGTTTGCTGGATGGCTGGATACGCAAAATAGCCCTGACGGTTCTGCCGGCCTGCTCCCAGTCCTTGTCCTGCATAAAACGGGCCGATAGAATCTCCAAAGTTTTTACGGTGGAACGCACAGCTTCAAAATGATTGGGATTGTCTTTGAGAATCCGCTCAAATCCGGCCAGGGCCTCATCATATCGTCCTTCGGAATAGTCCATCGTGGCCTTGCGAAAACGACTATAAATCTCCGATGCCGGAATACGGATTACCTGGGCTGTTTTTAAATCAGCCACAAACAGATTACCTACTTTGTCGATGTGTATGGCATCAGGCTCCACTTCTTTTCGATTAAGAAGTCTGGGCAGATTGATTTCGTCGAGCCATTCTCCCTTAGAGTTAAGAACATGGATTGATTGTCGGTTGGCATCTGTTATGTAAAAATGTCCTTCTGCATCACTGGCAGCGTAACGAATGCCTGAAAAAGCGGAATTCTCCACTACAAAGGCAGGTTCCTGAAGACGGGTTCTTGAGAAGTACACAACCCGGTTAAAACCAGGGTAAACGGCCACTAGCCATTCTTTGCTCAGAGCCAGTCCCCGTGGTGCTCCAAACTGTGCACTTTTGGGGTTTTGGTATATCCATTGATTCAAAAACTGTCCTTCGGGACCAAATTGCTGGATCCTCAGGTTTCCAAAATCGGAAACAAAATAGGAGCGCGAGTCCTCATCCCATAAAATTTCCTTGGGAAAATAGAGCTGACCTGAAAGATTGCCCTTTTCTCCAAATCCTCCTAAGGGGTTTCCATCCGGATCCAGAAAGCGCACCTGATGATTGCTTCCATCCACTACGGCAATACGGGAACTGGAACCGATGGCAATACCTAAAGGGACATTCAGTGGGGGGTCGGTTTCCAAAAGGGCTATACGGTTTCCGAATCCATCCAGCTTTTTGATTCTTCCCTGTTTGGTATCTGTAACAAAAACATAGTCTGCACCCAGGGTAACAATTCCTCCAGGCTGGTTTATCCCTCCTTCAGCATCCCTGTCCAGAATGGTTACATCCCGATGAAACCTGGAGCTGAAATCAAAACCTGGCAGGGTTGGGATCAGGAGAAATAAAAAAAACAGTATCACAAGGAACGATCCATTTCTTCACGCAAATGATTTTGCATCAGGCTGGCAATTGCATTTTGTACGGCAATTTTTTCAAACAATATGGAGTGTACGGCAAAGCAGATTGGCATATAAATGCCCATTTTTTTAGCTGTGCGCGTCACGGTTTCACAGGTACTGATGCCTTCCACCACCATTTTTGTCTGTTTAATGGCATCCTCAAGAGTTACCCCCCTGGCCAGAAGGTGACCCAGACGGTTATTTCTACTGAGACCTGACATACAGGTAACGCTCAGATCCCCAACTCCTGCCACTCCCATAAATGTCAAAGGATTGGCGCCAAATGCCATTCCATAACGGGCTATTTCAGCAATACCTCGGGTAATCAGGGCGGCCAGACTATTGTCTCCAAGTTTGAGCTCCTGGCAGATGCCGGCTGCGATGGCAATCACATTCTTTAAGGCCCCGGAAATTTCAACTCCGGCCATATCTGTATTGGTATAAGCCCTAAAATAGGAACAGGAAACCAGATTTTGAAGATAGGTTGATACTTTAGGACAGTGTGCAACAACCACGGCCGTAGCAGGTTTTCTTTCCGCAATTTCATGGGCAATATTGGGTCCACTCAGACAGGCAATTTTACTTTCATCGGGCAGAACTTCCTGCAAAACCTCTGAGATGCGTTTTCCTGTTTTGAGCTCCAGTCCCTTGGCCAGGGACAGATAAATGGCATTTTTGGGCAATAAAGCCAAATTGTTAATCAGAAAATCCCTGATAGCATTGGCAGGAATGGCCAGAACCACAAGTCTGGCCGTGGGAAGACTACTTAAGGAATCGGTAAGATGGATATCTGAACTCAAATCGATTCCAGGTAAATATTTTGTATTGATACGAGTGCTTGAGGTTTCCTGAAAATGTATTGGGTCACGAAACCAGAGGGTGGATTCAATATGTTTGTCAGCCAGAAGTCTAGCGAAGGTAGTGCCCCAGTTACCTGCCCCCAGAATCAGAATGTTTTGCTTTTCTTCCATTGAAATCGACTCTCTTCACCACGCCATAGGCGTACCATGTTACTGCGATGTTTAAAGATGATAAAGCCTGAGAGACCAGAAGCAACGGGCAGGAGTATTTTCCAGCCATCCTCAAACAGGTAAACAGCCAAAGGCAGACAGACAGCCCCGACAATCGAGCCAAGACTAATGTAACTTGTGCCTGCTACAACAATAGAAAAGGATAAAAGGGACAAGAGGAGGGCCTTAGGAGCAAGAGCCAGAAAAACTCCGGTTGAAGTAGCAACTCCCTTACCCCCCTTAAATTTTACAAAGATGGAAAAGCTGTGACCAACAACAGCAATGATTCCGGCCGTGGCCGATAGGGTAAGACTGTCGGGCCAAAGTTTTGTGGCAATAAGCACCGGAATAAATCCCTTCAGGATATCGAGTGCCAAAACCCATAACCCGGCCGCTTTTCCTAACACACGAAAGGCATTGGTTGCTCCCAGATTTTTACTGCCATGTTCCAGAAGATTGATGGAAAAGAACAATTTTCCAATCACAAAGCTTGTGGGAAATGCTCCTGTCAGATAGGTTAAAACAAAAAACAGTTCCTGACTCATGCCTGTTTGGACATCATCTCCTTGCCCTTAAAAATAAGTTTGATCGGGATACCGGTAAAACCGTAGTGATTGCGGATTGTGTTTTCCAGATAACGATAGAAAGAAAAATGCACCAGTTCTGTATTGTTGACATGAAATACAAACATGCCTCTTTCACCTTTCAACTGGGTGACATAATAAATCTTTAACTGTTTTCCTTTGTAGCCAGGGGGCTGATGCAAAGTTACAGCCTCACGAATCAGGTGATTGAGGTGATTGGTGTTTACCTTGACATCAAGTTTTTCAACAAGTTCAAGGATCTGATCCTGTAGTTTTGGCACCCTGGAACCGGTTAGGGCAGATATGGTTACTAAAGGGCAGAATTTAAGAAAGTATAATTCATCCTCAAACTGATCCGTGAGGGCCTTCATTTTTTCTTCTTTGTCAAGAACCGTGTCCCATTTGTTGGCAATGACAATACAGGGTTTTCTGGCATCAAGAATCATGCCGGCAATTCGTTTGTCCTGCATGGCAAGAGGCCTTGAAACATCAAGCATAAAAAGAACAAGATCGGCCTTTTCAATAACCTTCTCAGAAAAGATCACGGAAATTTTGTCCACATGCTCCTTAAGCTGGTTTACACGACGGATCCCGGCTGTATCGATCAGCTGAAAGACTTTGTCCCCGATAGAAAACGGGGCTTCGATAGGATCTCTTGTGGTTCCAGCCTTGGAGTCCACCATAACCCGATCCGTGTTTAAAAAACGGTTCATAAGAGAGGACTTGCCAACATTGGGCTGACCCACAATGGCAATTTTCATGACGGTTTCCTGCTCTTCCCCTGGTGTAACAAAGGTATTGCGAAACTCTTCATCAATGACCGTAAAAAATGGGTCCAGGTTTAATCCGTGCTGGGAAGAAAGCCAGATAGGTTCTCCCATTCCAAGACTGTAAAACTCAGCGGCATGATGGGACTTGTTGTAGTCATCAATTTTGTTCACCATCAAAAGAACCCGTTTTCTTGATTTTCTCAGATAATCGGCAACATACTGATCCAGGCCAGTAACTCCTTCTTTGCCATCGGTCAGAAAGAGTATCAGGTCGGCCTCTGATACGGCGACATCGACCTGCATTTGAATGCTCTTTTGAATAGGGTCATTTTTTTCTATAAGCTCAAGACCGCCGGTGTCGATGATTTCGTACTCGCGACCGCTCCATTCCATTTTTCCATAGATTCTGTCCCTGGTAGTTCCAGGGGCGTTCATTTCAATGGCCTGCCTTGAATCGGTCAGGCGGTTAAACAGGGTAGATTTGCCCACATTGGGGCGGCCAACTATGGCAATGGTTGCAACAGACATTTCTAAACATCCAGATCAGGTAATCAAATATACAGCCTGCCAACAAGACAGGAACAGAGAATTATATCATAGAAAATATCTGGCCCTAAGCATGGAATTTATATGGTACAGATGTCTATCATGGATCCCGTTTGTATGGAGGTAGTATGTCCCGCATGACGATTGCTTTGTTGTCCTGTCTGGTTTTTCTTATATTTGCCTGGAGTGCCTCACCATCCAATATCATAGGCACTGGCTGGTCTTTGGTACCACCAGTAGCAACTATTGTACTGGCATTTTTGACCAAAGAGGTCATTACAGCCCTGGTGGCCGGTGCATTTCTTGGCTGTTTTCTGATTGGAGAATTGTCTTTGTTTTCCGGATATACCACTGTGTTACAGTACTTTGTGGATGGACTGAAGGATCTGGATAAGGTCAAAATCATATTTTTCTCCCTGGGATTAGGCGGATTGATCAGTTTTTGCAATCAGAATGGAGGAATGGCAGGGGTGGTATCCCTTTTTACCCGTTTTGCCAAAGGCCGGGCCTCGGCCCAGCTTTCAACCTGGGCTTTAGGGATTTGTATCTTTTTTGATGATTATGCAAGCTCTTTGGTGGTAGGAAACACTATGCGACCAACTACGGATCGTATGCGAATCTCCCGGGAAAAACTGGCCTACATTGTGGATGCCACTTCCGCTCCCATTGCCTGTATTGCCCCGATCTCAACCTGGATAGCTAATCAGTTGGGGTTATTCGGAACCCAGATCGCAGCCTTTCCAGCCTTAGGTGCTCATTTTAACTCCTACGCTTTGTTTTTAGCGGCCCTGCCTTTTAGCTTTTATGCCTTTTTTTCCATATTGATGATGTTTACCCTCGCCATAACTGGCCGGGAATTTGGTCCCATGCTTCATTGTGAGAGGCAGGTACTCAAAGATGGGGCGGCCATTGTATACGGGGATAAAGAACAGGAGGAACTGGAAAACAGCCTTGATAAAGGCAGGCCAGGAAACCCCTTGTTCGCGCTTTTGCCTATTGCCACCGTGTTAAGTCTTACCATGGGAGTATTATATCGAACCGGTTCTGCATCTGTTGGAGCTGATGCACCTCTTAGGGATATTATTTCTTCCGGATCCACAGGTACAGCTCTGGTGACTGCGGCCTACGGTGGATGTCTGGTGGCCATCATTCTGGGCTTGTGGGATCGACGGTTTTCGCTTACAAAAGTTCCGACTATTTTTCTGACAGGTTCCAGGGCCATGGTGGATGCAGTTCTGGTACTGTCCCTGTCCTGGCTTCTAGGCAGAGTCTGCCTTGAAATCGGCACTGCAACATTTGTAGCAGCAATGGTCAAAACTCATGTAAGTTATGCCCTGATCCCTACCCTGGTGTTTCTGTTTTCTTCCCTGATAGCTTTTGCTACAGGGACATCCTGGGGAACCATGGGCATCATGATCCCTATTGTACTGGGTATAACCCCACTTCACGATCCATCCCTGCATGGAATTTTACTTCCGTCAGTGGCTGCAATTCTGGCCGGAGCTTCACTAGGAGACCATTGCTCTCCTATTTCGGACACCACAGTATTAAGTTCCATAGCCAGCAAGGTAGATGTGTTAAGCCATGTCAGAACCCAGATTCCCTATGCGGGTCTTGTGGGACTGGCATGTATTGCAGCTTATCTGCTACAGGGACTTTTGCAGTCATCAACCGCCTTGCCTGCATTTCTGGTTGGGTGTCTGGTGGTTTTGGGAGGTGTTCGGCTTATTGGAGTCAAGGTTGTGAATTAGGCGTAAGCTGACATATAATCGGGACCTATGGCACTATTGAATCTGCGTCCCATATCCTGCACGAGCAGGCAACAGTGTCCTGGTTGTCAGAGTACCGGTCTTCGACTGGAAGAAGACACCAAAAATCAGGTGGTAGTGTG
>JACFNL010000019.1 GCA_019454875.1 Candidatus Cloacimonadota bacterium
GGTCCGGTAAGTGTTTATGAATGAATTCCATGATCCGCTCATAACTCTTCACTAAATTCACATCCACAAAATCTCCGTCATCATAGCGATCCAGATCATCAAGGCCAGGATGTGGAAACACCCGATTTTCACTGTAGCTGGCCTGTTTTCGTTGATAAAGGCTAGCAACCTGCGAGGTGTGATCGGTGATATCAAAATCACCATCCGCATTGCGATCATAGGTAATCAGAGTCTTTAAATCGTATTGAGTCATAGTTAAACTGGTTTTCCTGGCACCTGGATGCAAAAGCACATTTACTTGGTTCATTCAACCTCTCCCCGACTCTCTACCATAGCGGCTAAAGCCTTGACCGCACCTATTGCCATCTCCCAGGTAACCTCACTCGCATAGCTGTATTTTTTGCAATACCTTTCCCAATGCACAATCATTGAAGGACTATTGGAAACCATTGTGATTGTATTATGTATACCCGCCATTTGCTCGATTGTGCCGCGTTTTGCGACCGTTTTTTGCAAAGCTTCTTTAAAAATCTCCTTAGCAAATGGCTGTGTCGCAGTGAGAATGTGGATATCGTAAAAATCCCGCATTCTAGTATTGGTTACGCCCCGAGTGACAACAGTCTCAAACTTCTCCGCTAGGACTGTCTCGAGATTGTATGCCAGAATCTCGATTTTCCTGTCCTCAAACATCAGCTTGAAACTGTATTCAATCTCTTTGGGAGTAACAAAATCACCTGTTGTGATATCAACTTTTAGGCTTTGCCTACTCTGATCAAATTTAGCCGCTATCGATACTCGATAACCTGGATAATCTGCATCCTCGCGAATTTCCTCAATTCCCAGAAGGGTAAACTCTGCTCCATCGTCAATTGGAGTAAGCAGAACTCGTTCAATGATTACCATAATCTCTGATGCTGAGAGTGAATGTCCCTTAATGGTCGCATCCATATCCATGGTAGAGCGGGTTCCTATGCCTACCATTGAGGCAATGAGCATGCCACCTTTGAGAATAAAGCTGTGTCTGAATTCAGAATTAGCAATACGCTCCAGTAAACGCTCCATCATAAAACTACGCAGTAGTACTTCTGAACCGATATTCAGCTCACTCGAAAGATTGCGAATCAACGCTTTGAGCTGCACTGATGTCTTCATAAAAGCACTTCCAGATAACTTGTAAGAAGCTTGGCAACACCAAAAGTTTCTGCCAACTGTGTAAGAGAGTTCAAATTTTTATCTTTGCGTCTGACATACCGTTTGATCGAATCAGTTACAACTGCAATATCCATCTGGTTGCGGTTACGAAGGCAGTCGCAGATGGTTCGCTCTAAGCCATAACCGACGACAGTATGCCCAAAAATTGTCGTGAGTTTGACGGTACCTAATTCGTGAAACTCCCGCTTGATTGTGAATACAGTGAAGCCATCTTGCCTTAGTTTTGTTGTGTTGTAACCACTAGGAACTGTAACTGTGTATCCAAGTGGATCACGATCTGTCAGCTCATGCAGGAAAAGAGCCGTTTCATGCGAATAAATAATTTTAGGTCGCAATACTTGAGTAACATACATCTTGTCCACAAGCTCATCAGGTAAGGCATAAATTCCAAAAGCCACCCTTTCTAAATCTCCTGACTGAACAAACAAACGCAGGCGTTCATTTGAGATGCCTGCCTCATTTGCCTGGGAGGTGGTGAGAATACCACCATTTTGAATCAGAATGGATTGAAGTTCCTCAAGCTTTATCAAGATATCTCCCAATTTTGATTTTTATGCTTATATTGTAATCAGTGTAAGCACATAAATCAAATTTTACCCCCATCAGTAATTCGCCCCCTGCAAAGCCTTTTCAAACTCAGCCTCATTCACAAGTACCAGGGGCTGTTCCTGAGGAACCTTCAAAAATTTGGCAACATCAAGCCTCAGGCGTTTCTGGAAGTAATAGAGTAGAGCATTGCGAATGGAAATTTTCAAAATACCATTTTGCATATAATAGTCTTTGGCAATCATGGCCTGCTGTTCTTCGGACAGCTCAGGATTTGGTTTCAAGACAACCTCAAAATGTTCCTGCCAGATATGATCCTCCAGAGCCGAATACCCATCTTCGTTTAGCACCTCGCACTCAAGCAGACGGGACAGTAAAAAATCCTTAAACTTATGATCGATGTGGCAGTAGGCCCTGACATGCCAGCGCATCCCATCCGTGGCCATAGCATGGGGGCTTATCTGTCTGATTTGGGCTTCAGGACGATTTTTGCTCATGGACTGATAATTGATCCGTAAAACTTTATTTTGTCTGATAGCACTGACCACATCCCTAAGGATTCTGACATCCACCCGGCGCATAGGAACAGGCAAAGAATCAATCAGCGGGACATAAGGCATCCAGTTGTTAGTGACTTCCTCAGAGTCCATATGAAGCATGGACAGATACTGCTCAGCATCCGGCTGATAAAATCTGGGCTCAAATTCTTTGGATCTGCGATAAACCTTGGCTGACTTATCATAGTCCATGTTTTTGGGAGCAACGATCTGATAATACGACAAATCCTTGGATGCCTGGGCAATCGCGATATCAAAGGTGTTCATTAAATCGGCCCGGTTCAAAGAGCCATACCAGAACAAGCGAAACTCAATAAAACGAAGCCTCTGCTCCGCGCTCCAGGGTAATTTTTCGGTTTGGGTCATACGATAGTTATACCACAAAATAATATACAAAGTATACTAACATACTAAGTGGATTGTTCTAACGATTCTAGCCACTGATCCCATGCTTTTGAAAGCTGCAACAGCCCTTATCTCTGAAAACCACCTGATTTAAAATATCCTGTGGGATGTGTTCTCTTTTATTATCTGTGACAGATTGATTTATTGGGTCTGGGCTGCAAGGACACAAAATACATATTTTGCGCAATCTACATAAAATTCGTATAATGGAAAGCATAAATGAGGCAAAGGAGTATCGTTATGACGATGATCGTAAGCGCATCAGAGTTTCAAAGAAACTTTGGACAATATAAAGAAGTAGCACAGCGCGAACCTGTCAGCGTGACCAGTAATGGTCGCGAAAGCGTGGTGCTGCTTTCGGCCTCAGAATACCGGGAATATCTGAAATACAAAAACGCGCGTTATGCCCATGGCGGTGAAGTCACCGACAGTTTCAAGGACGATGTTGATGTCTTCATGGGCAAGCATGGTGATGTTCTGGATGGTTTGGCCAAGTGACCTCAGCGCAAGAACCCAAATGGATCGGTAAAGCACAAACGCTTTATATCCATGAGCAATCTATTGCCCGCCATGGTGGCAGAGCTGGTATGCGTGATGAAGGAATGTTGGAATCCGCTCTGGCACGCCCAGAAAATTTCTTTACTTATGGAGAAACTGATTTGTTCATTCTGGCCGCAGCCTATGCGGAGGGGCTCGCCCGCAATCATGCTTTTGTCGATGGCAATAAGCGCACCGCCTATACCGTGGCGGGTTTGTTTCTGCACCTGAACGGATGGACACTCGGCATTCCAGATATAGCTACACAAATCAGATTGTTTGAGGATGTTGCGGCTGGAAAAGTAACGCGGGTAAAACTGGCGGCATTCTACCGCAAACACTGTTTGCCACGCTCCTGAGCATTGGATACCCTGGGTCTGGGCTGCAAGGCAGAAAAATACCTCCCAAGCCAAAAGTTAAGCCGCTTCGCTGGAAGGACACGGTCAAAATATAGCCGCAAGTGATTTTATCCCCTGATCCCCTGCTCAAGGCGAAGCTTCCTGATCAGTGCCAAAGATCTGTCAATTTCTTCCTTATGATGAAGATAAATATGATGTGTTTCACAAAGGATTGCCAGATTCTCCACCGTATTCTGGCCCCCATCTTTTACAGGTTTTATGTGATGAATGTCCAGAAACCGTCTGTGATGACACCTTCTCCCATGATTTTGAAAGCTGCAACGGCCCTTATCCCTTAAAACCACCTGATTTAAAATATCCTGTGGGATGTGTTCTCTTTTGTTATCTGTGACAGACTGACTTGTTGGGTCTGGTTTACTGATTGGGGCAGCCTTCACCGTGACAGATTTCTTTTTTGCTTCTGCCCTTTCTGCCTTAATCATTGGGTCATGTTTGGCCAAAGCTTCATTTAAGGCCCATTCAAACACTTCGGTTAAAGTCTTGTTGCTCTGGGATTTTTTGCAAAAAACATCCTGGGCCCGTTCGGCCAAAGCTTTGAAGGATTCGGTGGTATCAATACTTAAACGAAAATAGTCGGCATTAATTCTTTGCCAGAAATCTCGTCTGGGTTTGTAGGTTGAGACCTTGGCAACCTCTTTTTCCAGCTCCCGGCAGGAGAGTTTTTTAGATTTTTCAATCCACTCCGATTTATTCTCAGAAGTGATGACTGAGGACACTTTTCTTAGTTTGGCTAGTCCGACTTCCCCAGAATCAATGGCATCTTTCATAGCTGGAATCTGGACGGCTTTTCGAGCTACGGTAATCAAATTACTTACGGTTGCGGCACTGATTCCCTGACCTTGATTTAAGTATTCAAAGAGGGAGGAATACCCAAGCTCCAGATAGAACTTGGTGAAATCGGCTTCCTGAGTGAGTTCAATCAAGAGCCCTTCCTGTTTTCTATACTCAATGACGGTTTCTGTGATTTTTTGATGCAAATTTTCCATGGATTTATATTATCACGGGGTTTTTGGGCTTGTTTAAATCTGTCAAAAGCGGGGGAATTTGGCAATTTTGAAGTTTTTGGGCAAAGGCAATAAAATCGAGCACTCAGAAGGAAAAGAGAGGCATTAAACCCTGAGTTTTTCGAGGGGTTGCGACACAACACAAAATGGCATTAAAAATCCTGTCAAGAAAAATTTGCTATAAAATGGCCGTGACAGATGAATTTTACCCTGTATGTGTGGAACATAATACCACCAACACAATGCGAACGGTTCCGTGACAGATAACTTTTTGGTCCCTATGACACACCATCAATTTGTAGGGCAATCATTTTGTTGCGTTTTGTTGCGTTTTGTTGCACAATGCTATTATAGAGGAGGAACATTATGGCAACTACAGTCCGGCTTCCAGATTCCATGGTTCTGGAGGCGAAAACCTTGGCGGCGGTAAATATGCGATCTGTTCCGAAACAGATTGAATATTATTATACCCTGGGAAAAATTGCTGAGAATAACCCAGACCTGCCCATGTCCTTCATCAAAGAGGTTCTTGCTGCAAAGGCTGAAATGGATAACGGTGATGTGACCCCATTTGAATTCTTAGACTGAACATGCAAGTTCAACAGACAGCGAAATTCAAAAAAGCCTACAAAAAACTGCATGTTAACCAAAGACAGGAACTAAACAAAGCACTTGAGATCATCATCAAAGACCCAACAATTGGGGAGCAGAAAAAAGGGGATCTTTCCTGGCTAAGGGTACACAAATGCAACATCATCAATCAGCTCACATTGATTGGATACCAGGTTGATGACCAACAACTGATTCTTGTATTTGTGGCGTTTGGACCACATGAAAACTTTTATCGTGACTTAAAATAGTGACAATTCTTAAACCAGCCAAACCCGATTCAGGGACAAATCTCCTCATCCCTTCCTGTGTTTTAAAATCCACTGGCTTAAAAGAAGTGGGGTTTCAATTTCTTTTTTATCAAGCCAGGTGCTGGGCAGTTCAACAATGTAGGTGTCGGAGATCAGACCTAAGAGGCGCACGATATCGATGCTGTTAAGCACATGCAAAAGATTGCTGACTGGCTCCACTGGTACGGAAAAATGCTGGCGAACCAGGGTGCAGATTTCTTCGGAGATGGTAAGTTCCTGGACTACTCGCTTTTGGGTAATCTGAGGAACCTTATCCTCCATAAAAAGAATGGAGAAATGTTTTTCCAAAGCCCATTCCAGGTGCTGCTTAACCGCTTTAAGATGGCTGTTGTCACGGATGAAGTCAGGCCTTATCTCCATGGTATTTTCAATCAGAACCTGATCCCATATATCTACAAGGGGAACAATAAGCCGGGCCTTGGCCTCTTCTCTTAAAACTTGGGCGTTTTGCCTTCGTTCCTGTTGGGTGGCGAGGTAATGGTAGTACTGTTCATCGCCTAGTTCGGTGCGGGCGACAAAGCGGGGATGGGGCTTTAAACCTTCGCCTGGAGGTGGGGGAAAAAACCAGGCAAACTCCAGATCGGAAAACTCCTGCTTTAATAATCTGATGTAGTCATTCCAGAGAGATACAACCTTTTGGGCACAATCAGGTCTTGCGATGTTTTTGTGCATTTGCCAAAAGGGCATGACTGTTCGGATATCCTGCTCCCCGATCAAAAATACACACAGAGAACCCCTGCTTAATTTTTTTAAGGCATCACGAACCTGAGTCAGGCGAGGCTCATTAAAAATATTAAGACAACTGGCAATGGGGACTTGCTCAAGACATAGATTTTTGGCCGTACTGTGCTGATTGTATAGTTCATCTGAGCGATTAAACGAATAAACATGGGAACAGCCAAGAACCAGACACTGGCGATCTCTGGCATCCTGAAATTTTTGCAGGTTGGGTTTTCTGGCAATTTTTCCACTGCTGGTTTTTCTTAGCCACTGATGAGGAACAACACGAACCAGTGTGGGAACCAGATCGAGTTTTCTAAGGATCTGTTCGCGGATTTTTAGTTCAAGGCTCTCACGAATTCCTGATTCTTTTGATTCTGCCAAAACCAGTAATTCTTCTGTGCCTGTGTCCTGATTTACCCTGCCAAGGCAGACATTACGACCAGGTACGGTCGAAAAAACCTCATCGACTACGGATTCCACGGCCTGAGGGAAAACATTGACCCCATTTACAATAATCAAATCCGAGGCCCTTCCAGCCACATAAAGTTCGCCGTTCCTTAAAAATCCGCAATCTCCTGTGTCGAACCAACCCTGGGGATCAAGGCTTGATGTTTGATTCCAATAGGCATTTAACATATAGGGAGAGCGGATTAAAATTTTGTTTTTATCCTCTGAGGCGATGCGGATTTCGGTTAAGGGAAGTGGTGGGCCACAACTGACAAAATCGGCCTCCAGTCCATCTTCCAGATTTTGCCTTACATACCAGTTATCCGAGTTCAAATCCATTACCTTGTGGGTCATGGCAAATATATTTTCTGCCATGGCATAGGTGACGGATAAGGCATCGGCCCTCAGCCCATTAGGTTTAAATGTCTGATAAAACTCTTTGACTGTATGCACCATCACAGGTTCAGCACAGGAGGCCATACAACGAAACCCACTCATATCCAAAGCCAAATCAGCACATCTTTTACTGATAAGAGAATAGGCAAAATTGGGCATCCATGTCACATTGCAGTGAAATTCCAAAGCATCCAGCAAAAGCGATTTTGGATCTGCCACCCAAAAAAATGGGTCCAGATAATGAACTGATTTTTTGCGAAACAGGGGGAATAACAAACAGGCAATCAGGCCCATGTCATGATAGAGGGGAAGCCAGCTTATAAATCTGGGTTCAAAATCCCAGTTCAGGGCTTTTTCAAAGTCTTGAAGGTGGGATTCCAACTTATAAAGATCATAAAGCATGGCCTTGGGGATACCGGTACTCCCACTGGAAAACTGAGCAAATCTAGGGTTTGGGCCTTCATGAATGGGTAATTCTTCCAGGGGAGGAACTTTGTACGGTACCACTGATTTAACTGGTGCTGAGACAAAATATTCCTGATCCTGGGCTTCACAAAAAATACAGTCCGGCTTAATCAGATTGGTTATGGCATGAAGTTTATAAGAAAAATCCTCAGGCCTGACTTTTTCGGAAGGATGGGCCACAAAAGCCGGGATTCTACCTTGAAAAAGACAGGCCAGAAATAAAACCGGCCCTAATACTCCCTGTCTTAAGGATAAAAGCACCAATGAGTCAGGACGGGAGTGCTCACAGATTAGATGGGAATAACGACGGGCTAAAGAGACAATCTCAGCTAAACCGTAGTTTCTAACTCCCTCGAAATGCCGATAGGAAAACCCTGCGGTTCCCTTCTGGGATTCGTCAAGCAAATCACGGATTAATGCCTGCATCCTGCCCACCCCATTATCACTGATGCAAAAGTTCAAGAAGCTTTTGGTGAAACCCTAAAAACCTGTGCCTGGTTGTATGTTCCGATAAAGTTCTTTTCTGGCCAGCTTCCGCAATTTTTTTTCTTTCAAAAGGGTTGTCAAGAAGCCAGCGGATTTTTTCTTTGGCCTCATCAGCACTGGAATAGGTCACAACTTCTCTATCTTCTTCAAACAGTTCGGGCAGATTCACCTTTTTATCTGTCACAAGGCAGGTACCCACACCTGTTACTTCATAAAGTCGCATATTATTGGCTAGTGGCCCATTGGCATCAAGATGGGAGTTCAAACCCAATTTAGCATTCATGTAGGCTTCAAGCATTCTGAGCCCAGAAACTTCCGGTTTTACCAGATGCCCCACTCTTTGTATAAATTTATCCTTGTACGATGGACCTTCCAAAGGAATAGGCCTGGGTTTTAAAGTCCCTGTCCTGATTACAAAGTCACAGGGTAAATCAACCAGATCCCAAAAAATGGACATTCTTAGATGATGCCCACCTTCCATGGCATAAAATGAACCGCAGAACAAAACATCACAGGACTCAGGAAATGTCTCCGGCCTAAGAAGTGGAAGCAAAGTATCTTCAAACCCCTGCTTAACTTCAAAAGACTTTAGTCCCATTTCCTGAAGTATATTCACAAAATGCAGGCTGACACCAATCACATGAGAATAATAACGGATCTGGGATTTTGCCCTGTCTGTCATAGCTGAACCACAACGGCCCAAAGATATCTTAAGACCTGGAACAGATTTCAGAAGGTCTTCCACCCGATCCCCAAGAATATAACTGTCATCCACATACAAAATATCTGGTTTAAAGTTTTGCACCTGCCGTTTTAAAATTTCGTATTCATCCGTATCAGGATGTAAAGAATTTTCACGGGCCCAGGCCTGTTTTAAAGGCTCTATCTGAAAATAGATTTCCTCGGCCTCGGTTCCAAGATTTTGCATATGTCCCACAAAATCCAGCATCAGAATAGAAGAATTGCGAATGGCCTTGACCTGCTCCGCATAGGGTTTTTCAGAAAGTGATTGGTCTTTGTTATACAAGGCCTCTACAGCACTTCTGTAAGGTACGCTGATCTTCAGAATGCGGTACATGTGAGCTTAAAATGTCTTAAATTTACGAAACAGGGCCGAGACGGAAGTACCTAGATGAATAGAAAGAATTGCCTTGGCAAACAAATCCGCAACCGACAAAACGCGAATCCTTTTGGAATCATAATCCTGACGAATCGGCACCGTGTTTGTGACTATCACTTCTTCTAACAGTGAGTTGCTCAGCCTGTCCACAGCATTGTCGGAAAAAATCGAATGGGTACAGCATGCCAAAATTCTCTCAGCCCCTGCTTCCTTCAGGGCATTTACGGAATTGACGATTGAGCCTCCCGTATCGATCTCATCATCTACAAGGATGGCGGTTTTGCCCCGCACATCACCAATAATCCCAAAAACCTGGGTTTGATCCTTGTTCCCATCGCGTTTTTTGTCCATGATGGCGAGATCGGCATTTAGTGCCCAGGAAAAGCTTCTGGCTCGCTTGGCACCACCTGCATCAGGAGCAACAACCACCATGTCCTGATATTTTTTATTTAAGATATAACTACAAAGTACGGGCAGTGCCAATAGCTGATCCATTGGTTTGGAGAAAAATCCCATAATCTGCTCGGAATGAAGATCCATAGTCAGAACTCTATCCACACCGGCAACGGTAAGTAAATCCGCTACTAGTCTTGAGGTAATTGAAATCCTGGGCTGATCTTTTTTATCGGAACGGGCATAAAAATAGTAGGGCATAATCACGGTCACTCTTCTGGCTGAAGCGCGTTTTAAAGCGTCGATAGTGATCAGGGTTTCCATCAGATCATCATTGGGATTATCCCCAACTGTGTGGATGGTAAAACAATCCATATCCCTGACATTTTCATCGATTTTCACAAAGGTGTTGCGATTCTTGAAGTTCAGGGTTGAACTCTGACCAAGATCCACACTCAAATGATCACAGATTTCCCTGGCTAAAGGTGATGCCCCCCTGCCTGCAAAAATTCTGAGTTTATCCAGCATTCGAATCCCCCCCGTCCTTATCTTTCTGAACCTCTACCTCATCCTTTGGTGGAGGAGACGGAAGTTCGTAAAAACAATTGATCTCACTCTGAATATCACGAATTCTTTTACTTATATCTTCCAGAACCTGCAAATGCTGGCTAAATTCCTCGGAACGAAGAACCCCACCTGCCCGAATTACCGAGTGCAGCTTTTTACCGATCAGACTATAAGTCTCTTCTCTCTCAGCTTCCATTGACTTAAGGGACTTACGAAGATCGTGCAACCGCAGTTCCACATTAATTTCGCGACGCAGATCACCGGCCTTTTTTTTGGCCAGATTCACCCGCTTTTGCAATCCTTCACGAATTGAATCCCAGAATTCCATAACTGATACCTGCGAGCATACCAAAGAATCGCAGTGAATGGAAAAATTTTGTTATGATGCAGACCTGAGGGAGGATGAATGCAAAACGATGTCGATTTTGAGACACTTAAAACTGAGGCAGAAAAAGAAATCGCTTCAGCCACAAATATGGACAGCCTCTTGCCAATCAAGGGAAAATGGATAGGTAAAGACGGGATTATTGCTGGTCTCATGGGCCAGATTCGTACTGTGGCAAACGATCAGAAAAAGCAGTATGGGGCCAGTGTCAATGCCTTAAAAACTCATATCACTGAAAAAATTCAGGAAAAAATTTCTCAAATAGAAGATTCCAGGTCAGCCGTCGAATGGGTGGATTTGTCCCTTCCGGGAATCCGGCCTAAAGCTGGTAGTCTTCACCCTATCACCAGAGTGATTCGTCAGGTCAGCTCAATATTTGAGAAAATGGGATTCAGCGTGGAAAGCGGCCCGGAAATTGAAACTGAATTTTACAATTTTGAAGCCTTGAATGTACCGGCCCATCACCCGGCCCGTGATACCCAGGACACTTTTTTTGTAACCCAGGATCGGGTTTTAAGAACCCAGACCTCAGGAATTCAGATTCGCACAATGCAGGCCGCTTCACTTCCTCTCAGAATGATTGCGCCCGGAAAGGTGTTTCGTGTGGATCACGATGCCACGCATAGCCCTGTCTTTCATCAGATTGAAGGCCTGATGGTAGATAAGGATGTACACTTTGGACACCTCAAGTACATTTTGAGACTGATGATGCGGGAATTGTTTGGACAGGAGAGAGAAGTCCGCTTTCGCCCCAGTTTTTTTCCTTTTACTGAGCCCTCGGCAGAGATGGATGTCTCCTGTTTTCAATGCGGGGGCAAGGGATGCAAACTTTGCAAACATACTGGCTGGATTGAGGTGCTAGGCTGTGGCATGGTGGACCCTAATGTCTTTTTGGCCGTAAATATCGATCCCGATGTCTATTCAGGCTGGGCCTTTGGTATTGGTGTAGAACGGATTGCCATGATGCAATATGGTATTTCTGATATTCGTGCCTTTTATGAAAATGATGTCCGCTTCCTTTCACAATTCAGTTTTGTAATCTGAGGTATTTTATGTACAGCTTAGGAATTGATCTTGGTGGAACAAAAACCGCACTGGGGCTGGTGTCCCAAAAGGGCGAACTGATTAAAGAAAGCCGCTTTCCTACCTCAAGAAACGGATTTTCCCAATACTGTAAAGAGCTGATAACCCACATTCACGATTTTTTGGGACAAGAGACTGTTTATGCAATTGGAGTGGGTTGTGCTGGTCAGATTGAATTAGGAAGCGGAACCATTTTTCATTCCCCCAACCTTGGCTGGACAAATGCTCCTCTTGGAGCCGAACTTAGAAAAGCCTTTTTAGGCATCCCAGTCTGTGTAGACAATGATGTCAGAGCATCCACATTGGGAGAATATCTTTTTGGAAACCACAAAAATCCCCAAAGTTTTGTAAATGTATTTTTGGGTACGGGAATCGGTTCTGGAATTATTCTCAATCAAAGATTTTTAAGGGGTGCTTCCAACTCAGCCGGAGAAATTGGGCACACTACATTAAATATGTATGGGCCTAAGGCCCCATCCCATAACCATGGAGTGTATGAGTATTATGCCTCTGGTACTGCCCTGACAAGACTGGGGCAGGAATGGTATTTGAAGTCCAGAAACAACCACCCCCTCGTCGAAAAATTCAAAATCAGGTGTGCCGAAGAAATTACTGGTCCCATGATTGGTGAATTGGCTATGGATGGAAATCAGGAAGCCATGCGTATCATTCGGCAGATTGGTATTCACGCCGGGGCCGGAATTGTAAATGTAATCAATCTTTTGAATCCCGAAGTCATAACCTATGGTGGGGGGCTTACGGATCTTGGAGATATGCTGATCCGGCCCATGATACAAACAATTGAAGAAAGGGCAATCCCCACGGCCCTAAGGGCCGTTACCCTCAAAAAGGCTGTTTTAGGCAATCAGGCTCCTTTATTAGGCTCGGCCCACCTTTATCGTATCGACTCGAGCGGAAAAATACTCAATTCATGAAGGTGATTCTTAACATAGGAACTGCTTCTGTAACCTGGGCCCTGATACAGGAATCCCTTCAGGGTTCGCGGCAGATCACCTATAAGAGTCTTGATCTTGAGCTTGGCAATCAAAAGTTCTCCAAGGAAAATTTCTACGAAAAACTGAAAATTAAACTCATACAGATACGGGATCAACTGCCTGGAATCGTGACAGGCCTTCACTGCCTCCTGCCTTCCGCATTTTTTGACTGGAAGGTGGAACAGGGTCAGTTAAACCCCATACCCTTCACTCCCCTGCTTACAGACATCAATACAATTCTTGAGGATTGTGATCTGGAGGCTGGTTTTCTTGGTTCCTGCCTGAATGCTGAGGTTTCGGCCATTCAAAAATTTTTGCCTGAGTTTTCTGGTGTGCTGGTTTCCTCAAATCATGCAGAAACAATTTACACTACCATAGAAAAACACAAGGTTTTGAGTATAAACCGAACCGGTTCACTCACAGGCAATGAGGCTGAACCTTTGCAGGAACAGATGCTGCCCCTTGGTTCAGCAAGGCAATACATGCGCCTGTCTTCTCCACTTAAAAACCTGTTTGAAACCATAATTTCTGAATTGCCCCTAACAGGTGGAATTCTTCTTAGTGGGGGTATTTTTGATATCTCGCATTTTTCGGAAATGTTAGCATGGAGAGCAGAAAATCACTCTGCCCTTCTGATTAAACAGCTCAATGAAACCGACCCATTATGCCCGGCTTTGTCTGTATACACCCCCATCTACTGCCACCTGTTAGTCTCATGAACCATCCAAATTTTAATCAGTCAAGAAATCGGGACAAAATTTTAAAAACAGCCTGTATTCTTGGATTTCTGGCTGCCCTATCCTTCTTTTTGGGATATCTTTGGTTTTAATATGAATGCACATGAAATAAGAGATGGCCTGTTAAGCCGCCTGGCTAAAGCCCAGAAGGAAGAATGTATAGAAATTCTTCTTCTGCTTAAGGCCACAGGCAATGCTCCAAGGGAAGCGGAACTCGAAGCCCTTTGTGAAAGAGACTTATCCATTCAGGTTCTTTTACCCGGCCTGGTTTTGTATGCCGAAAACCATTTGAAGGATCTGGTTTTACAAAAGCTTTTTCCTCAGGCACAGTCCCTGCTTTTTCGTCCCCTGTCTTCTTTGTTGGAACAAACAGAAATCAGTACAGCCACCCTCAAGATTATCCTCGAAGCCTTTGCCAAAAACGCCAGAAATACTGAGTTTCTAGTCACCATATTGCCAGCCTTAAATCCGCATGCAGACCGCTTTCCCCCCAGTTTTTTTGAACTGCTTCTGAAACGAAGTGAACCTGAGGTCTTAAAGGCTGTGTTACGAGCCGTCAGAAATCTGCCCCAGCCTGATTTAAAGGCACAACTGTCTAAACTTGCTTTGGCCTTAGATCCTGAGACTGCCTGCTTAGCTATGGAATGTCTTTGGTTATTGGGTGAGCCCCTCCTGTTAAAAAGACTCAAAGAAGAAATCCCCAACACCAATTCAGAACTTCTGGAAAAACTGGCCTTAAGTCTTCATCGGGTCAATCAGGATCCTGTATCCTCAGAGATATTATTAAAACTTTCAGAAAACTCGGACGAATCCCTTGTAATTACGGCACTAAGGGCACTTGCAATCGTGAATCAGTCACGCCCCTTAGACTCCAGTACCCTAAGAACAATTCTTGAAGCCGCCATCACTGAGCACAACCTCTTTGTCAGCCTGATTCGTCTGGAATTGTGCTTTAATGCCAACCGGGAAGAAACCCAGAGCATCCTGGAAGATTTTTTGGAAATTTTTGAAGGTCCTCACAAGGCTCAAATTATCCAGTGGATCACCTCAAAAACAAATCCCGCCGGTAAAATGCTAAACTCCAGTCCTTCATTTTCCCGTCTTTTTATCTGTAAGGAAAAAAATCATGCGACCAGTAGCTGATTTACACATGCACTCCTATCATTCCGATGGAGAATTTAATGCCACAGAAATTGCCCGTGAAGCCGAGTTTAGGGGACTTAAAGCCCTATCCGTAACAGATCATGACTGTCTGGATTTTTATGACGATGAGTTTCCTGAGTCTTTGGCATCCATTCTTCTGACAGGAGTAGAGTTAAGCGTTCAGTCTGAGGGTAGAGCAATTCATCTTCTAGTCTATGGATTTGACAAAGATGACAAAACGATTCGCAACTGGGTAAAAACCTGTACCGCTGCTCGGGATATACGATTTGAAAAAATGGTGGCACATCTGGAGCTTAAAGGATTTCATATCCGTGATGAGGCCTACGGGCAAAAGGACAGAACCAGCGGGGGGCTGGCCAGACTCTGTGTCCGCACAGGTCAAATCCAGTATGCCCAGACCCTGTTTAACGAGATTTTGCATCACCCTGACTGCGATGCATCAAGCTACCTTGTTTTTCCCGAACTCTCATCTGTTTTGGAAGATTTGCGAAGCCAGCCCGGATTTTGCATCCTGGCCCACCCTGGGGTAGAATTCTTCAAACAGGAAGCAAAACTGATTTCTCTGTTTGAAGCTGGTCTTGATGGAATTGAGGTCGTACACCCATCTCACAACCGCACACAAAGAGTATGGTATAAAAAGATCTGTGGACAGCATCAAAAGATAGTGACTGGTGGCAGTGATTTTCATAATCCAAGGTACAGTCCGATTGGTATCGGACGAATGGGTCTTGATGAGAATCAGTGGCAGAATCTGAATCGGCAATGGAAAGGAAACCTGAACTGATGTTGAGAATTTTACTTGGGCTTTTATTCCTGGTGCAGGCTGAATGTTCCACCTATACAATGGGTGTGGAAGCATTTTTGTCAGCCCGCTACAAAGATGCCATGGAACATTTTCGTAAAGCTATTGCCGCTAACGAAAATTCGGCCAATGCCTATTATTACATTGGAAAAATGTTTTTGCTGGCCAAAGATCCCGTCAATGCCTACCAGAATTTTCTCTTTGCCTTTAAACTAGGCTGTAACCTTGATGAATTAGGCAGAGATACAGACAACTCAATCACCCAGCTTCTAAGCTCCCTGCCTGCCGAACAGTCGATGGCCTTACATTCCAAAGCCATAGAGGAAGGTATTTATGCCTCTCCCTCGGTCTACTATGTCATAAATCAGCTCCGACAGCAGGATGCCGGGGAAGAAATCCTGGCCCTTTTAAAAAAGGCTGAGGCTTCAGATTCCTTTCTTAAGGGTCAGAAATATCTGACTACCTACCTTTCCAACATCTACTACTGGGCCTCCATTGTAAACGCCAGAAAAAATCAGCAGTTTGAAGCATTGGAGCAGTTACGCAAGGCCATTCGTTTCGATTCGGGATTAAAAATCGCCCAGGATGCCTACGAAAAACTGAATCAGCAGATGCGTCGCCGTTACCAGACCCATTTTGATGCTGGTGAAAAAGCTCTGAGGGAAAAGCAGTATGATGAGGCTACAAAAGCATTTGAACAAGCCCTTTTGGTGTTCCCCGATGACAATACAGCCAGACGAAAAATTGAAACCGTAAAACTTCACAAAGCTTCCAATGAAAATACCAACAAAGCCGAGCAACTGGTAAAAACCGGACAGTATGAAGAAGCTGCGCAACTTTTGCGGTTTGCCACTTCCGCTGACCCTGAAAACTTCCGTGCTGTGAATCTTCTTAAAGATGCTGAGGCCGGAATCATGCAGAAGTTAAATCTTCGCATCAGCCGCGAGCAAAAAACCGAGCAACTGGAACAGTCGTTTTTATCTTCCACGGCTTCCGCAGTGAATGCCATGAAAGCAGAACGCTTTGATGAGGCCATCAAACTTTACACCCAGGCCCTTGAAATCCGCCCTGATCACAAGGACAGCCAGGATGGCCTGGCCGAAGCAAAACGAAGAGGCGCACTAAAAAAGGATCTGGAACGGGCTGAGGAACTGATGCGTTCTTCCAGATTTGCTGAAGCCTACCCAATTCTTATTGCCCTGTCCCGTGAAAATCCCCCACCTGCCAACCTTCAGGCCATGCTTGTACCCTGTCTTTATCATACTCAGAGATGGGATGAACTTTTACCCGTAGGCAGAAATATTCTGGCCTTTCAGCCACAGAACAAAGAAGTTCTTTATTATATGGCCATTGCCTTTCAAAAACTCCATGAAGCCCAGCAAATGGAAGATGGCATGGAACAATACGAAGCCTTCCTTGAAAGAATTATCCGGGTTGATCCATCGTATCTGGATGCTTCCAAAAGGCTTGATTCCATCAAAAGGGATCGCTGGATGCCTGTAGTGTTTCTGGTCATGATTCTTTTGTCCATTGGGGCCTTGGCCCTGTGGTGGTATAAAACAAGGGATCAAAGAAAAAAAAGTCAGTATGTTTTTCAAATGGACGAATACACCCGTACAGAAAACTGGGAAAAATTGAGGGAGATGTTTCAGGACTTTTACTCCATTGATTTTGATGCCCGTGAAACCATCAAGGTTTTACCAACCTTTATGCAGGCCCAGGTGGAATGCTCTGACTTTGACGAGGCTCTTAAAACTGGTACCAGAATTCTTGCTGTTATGCCGGAACACCGTCAGGCCAAGATTCAAATGGCTCGCGCGCACTATGGAAAAGGTGCCTTTCCTCCCAATACCGTAAAGTTCTTCAAGGAACTTTTAGACAGTGAGTTTATCAGTGACACACTCGTGGAGTTTATGGGAGAGCAGATTTTGAACCAGGATTTAAAAAGTGATGATACTGCCCCGATTCTGAAAAAATATGTCTCCCTGCATCCTGAAAATGATAAAGCCAGAAAAATGCTTCTGGACATGGTATACAAGGATAAAAGAATCGATAAACAGGTGCTGGAATTATTACAGCTTGAGGTGCAATACAATCCAACCGACACCCGCTATCGATTACGATTGGCCGAGTACCACCTTACCAAAAAGAATCCCGAGGAATGTATTCGACTCTGTGAAGAAGTCATCAATATTGATGTGACCGAGAAAAAACTTCATGGGGTTCTGTTTGAAGCCTATGAACAGCTCAATCAGCTGGATCAGTTACAGCCTGTTTATGATGCCCTTTTGCAGACCTATCCCAACAATATCGTGATCCAGGAAGCCGCAGCCAGGGTCAGAATGCGCAATCAGGCAGCAGGTGCATGAGAACCGGATTCCTGTTCTGTCTGTTCTGGCTTCTTAGCCTGAATCCTGATTGCCAGGACATGGATCCGGAATCACTTCTGGCTGAACAGTGGTTTTTGAAGGGTGAACTTGATAAAGCCACAGAATTGTACAAAAAGGTCTTATCCAAAAACTACGATGATGTGGAAGCCAATTATGCTCTGGGAAAAATCCATTTTCTTCAGAAAAACTGGGAAGATGCCTGGCATTATCTACGAGAAACCCTCTCCATAAAAAAAGACTACCGTGATGCCAGGGCACTTTACGATCAGGTATTGGCAAGGCTAAGAGAAACCTATAAAAACACCAATGACAACTCAGCAGTTGCCTACCGTATCCGAATCCATCTTCATCTTCTGGATAATCAGGTGAGAGAAGCCGGAATCCTTCTGGATCGGGCTTTGGCCCAGCATCCCAAGGATGGATTTTTGTGGGACCACAGGGCAAACTGGTTATACAGACAAAAAAAGATGGAAGAGGCCTTGAAGGCTCTTAAAGAAGCCATCAGCCTGCAACCTACCAGTGCCACAATCTTTCGTCACTACGAATCAGCCTGGTACCAGTTTTACCACAACACCGCACCTGCCGTAAGAAACAACACCGAATCCGAAGAAATAAGGCTTCAGTACCTGCAAAAGCTAAAAGAAGCTGGGGTTTTAGGTACCGAAGAGATTAAGTCCGAAGAAACAAAAGCTGAAACCACATCGGTTATCAGTGAGGAATCTTTAGACAACCCGGTTACGGATATCCCGGCAAAAGGGGATCAGGAGTTTTTTCAAAGACTTCTGGCCCAGCAGGCTCAGTTCATCCCACCTGCCCCCCCTCCTAAGCCCGTAGAAAAAAAAGTGGAAGAAGCACAGTATGTACCTCCCCCTACCAGCACAATCATTTCAGAAACTGCTGAAAATGTCCAAAAGGAACTGGTTGCCAATGCTCTTAGGGCCTATGAGGAAAAGAACTGGAATCTGGCTGTAAACAGTTATACCGTCCTTGTTTTTAACAACCCTTCCAACGATGAATTTAAGGAGAAGCTTGAAAAGGCCAAGGCCTATGATGACTTTGAAGCCAGACTTCTGGCTGCCCGCCGGGAGTTCGCCCTGGCCAGCCGCAATCCTGCCCTCCTGGACTCAGCCAGAGAGCTATTTTTGGCCCTGGAAAAGGACATCTATTTTGACTTGTATCACAAAAAAGGATTTGAGGATTATCTTGGAAAAATTGCCTTTCAAAAGGGTAACTTCCGGCAGGCCTCGGATTTATTCACTGCCTGGCTTAAAAATGAACCCAGGGATGAAGAAATCTTATGGCTTAATATTCTTTGTATCGACGCTTTAGGGGAATGGGACCAGGCCCATGAGGCCCTGAAGCAGGCGGAAGATACCTTGGGACAAAAAATGGTCCAATGGGATGGAATTGGACGGCTACGAACCAAACTGACTGTATGGAACCTGCGGTATGTCTTCATTTTTCTGGCTCTACTATGGATTGCTCTGACAATTGCCTATACCAGCTACAAAAGTGTTATTGCCAAACGAAAACTCGATCGCCGTCGTAATTTTGATCTGATCCGTGAATACAATGCAGATAAAAGTTATAAGCAGATGATTAAACTGATTGATGAAGTCCTCCTTCTGGAACTGAGTGAAGCTGAAATCTACAATCTTCAGATCCTAAAGGCCACCGGGCTATACCACCTGCAACAGTTTGATGCCGCTGAAAGACAGGTTCGATCCATTCTGGGCCGCAACAAAAATGACAATGCAGCTTTGACCTTGCTAGGAAAAATCCATGTAGCCCTGCAAAAAACCGAAGAAGATTCCTTGCTGGCCTACCGGGTTCTAGTATCCAAGGAACCATCAAATCTTGAGCTTTTACGCCTCTATTTGGCAACATTAAAAACCAATAAAAATATTGGAGATGAGTTTGAACGAATTGCCTTAAAACTTTTAGAAATTGAAAGTTACAACAAGGGCGTACTTCAGGATCTGGTGGATCTGTATTCCAGAATCCAGAAAAAAGGGCCTAAGGTTCTGGATGTCTACAAGCAATATCTTGATGTACATCCATCCAATATTTTGGCAAAAATTCATTACCTCGATTGTCTTTTGGATGCAGGATCCTATATTGAAGCCGTAAAAACTGGCAAAGAGCTTTTAAACAATAACCCAGATCTGGATAAGGCTCATCGCCTTCTGATTCAGGCATTTGACAAGCTCTCCATGCACGATGAAATGAAATCCTTTTATTCACAGTTAAGCCTGGAATACCCCCAGAGTTCCCTGGTGCAGAATATGTATGACCTGATCCAGGAAAACTACCGCAGTAGCAGTAGTGCCATGCACGATGATATCGAAGAATCTCTGGTATCCGAAGATGCTCCTAAAGAGATCTTTCATAAAGCCAAATCCCTCCTTGAGCAGGGAGACACCAAAGCAGCCATTGTAAAATTGCAGCAGGTGTATCAGGATGAACGATTTGCCTATGAAGCCGCAATGCTCTTGACAGAGGCTTTTCTTAATCTCAACGATCCTACAAGTGCCCAGCTTTATTTTGAACCTATGCTGACCCAGCCCCGACAGCTCGATACACATTCCATGGAAGTGGTATACCGTATGGGCAACTACTACGGTGAGAAAAAACTCAGAAAAAAATCACTTCAGTGTTTCCAGCTGATTGCCAGAAACGATGTCTCCTACAAGGATACATTCCAAAAAATTGAGTTGTTGGGACTGGAAAGAAGTCCCTGATTATCCGATAGCTGAAGCATGCGATGCTTTATACTGATTGCGACATTTAGTCTGCTAATTTCCATGAGCCATGCTATTCAGGCGGTTCGTGGCAAGGTGCAGATCAAGGAAACCAAGACCAGAGCCCAGCTCTCCATCCTGATTCAGGTGGTTGAAGAGGATTATATTCCCGCCGAATCTAGCCTGGAAAAAGAAATTCTGGAGATCATCAAGGATTCTTTAAGAACTCATCTCAGAAGAGCATCAGAATTAAAAAACTTCAAACAGTTCACCCATGTATTTGTCAGTATTCTGGATAACAGCCAGGATGAAAGGGTCTTTGCTGTATTCACAAAAACCCCTTCCCATCCTAAGCCGTTTTTACATATTTTTGATCGCAATCAGGTGGTGGCCAAGGGTGATTCTGATCAGAGTGATGGCAACATCGACTGATGAATTTCCTTTCTTAACCACTCAGAAAGCCCGGATATCGGAATCCTTACCTGCTCCATACTATCCCTGAAACGCACTGTGACGGCCTGATCTTCAAGGCTTTCAAAATCAAAGGTGACACAATATGGAGTGCCGATTTCATCATATCTGCGATACCGTTTGCCAATTTGCCCAGTCACATCAAATTCTGTTCTAAACCCCTGTGCATTCAATTCTCTTTCCAGGGCTTCAGCTGGCTCTGAAAGCTTTTTCATCAAAGGAAGAACTGCTACCTGCACCGGTGCAATATGAGCCTTAAACCTAAGAACGGTTCGTAAATCAGGCTCAGCCTCGGTTCCCAGATTTTCGACGGAGTATGCCTCACACAAAACAGCCAATGTCACCCGATCCGCACCAATGGAAGTTTCCACCACATGAGGCACAAATTTTCTTTTGCTATCCTCATCAAAATACTCCATATTTTCACCAGCAAACTGTGCGTGCTGAGTCAGATCAAAATCGCCTCTGTCATGAATCCCTTCCACTTCCTGCCATCCAAAAGGAAACTCAAATTCAATGTCCATAGCCCTTTTAGCGTAGTGGGCCAGTTCCTGACCATGATCCTTAAACCGAAGTTTCTCAAGTGGAAATCCTAATTTTGTGAAAAAACCTTTCCTTAGTTCGGCCCAGTTACTAAAGTGATCTACCTTGTCCTCAGGATCTATAAAATACTGCATTTCCATCTGTTCAAATTCTCGGGAACGGAAGGTGAAGTTACGGGGAGTGATCTCGTTTCGGAAGGCTTTACCAATCTGGGCAATACCAAATGGAAGTTTTTTCCTTGAGGTCTTCTGAATCGTTTTGAAATTCACAAAAATTGCCTGGGCCGTTTCTGGTCTGAGATATGCCGTGGTCGAAGATTCTGCATTAGCTCCAACTGAAGTACTAAGCATCAGATTAAACTTTCTAACCTCGGTCATATTGCGGCTGCCACAGCTGCCACACTTTCCTGGCTCCTCAAGCTGATCCGCCCTGAACCGGCTTTTGCAGTCACGGCAATCCACCATAGGATCCGTAAATCCATCCTCATGACCTGATGCCTTCCAGACTGTTGGGTGCATAATGATGGAAGCATCCTGGCCAACAACATCGGGGCGGGTATGCACAATTTCACGCCACCAGAACTGTTTGATGGCATTTTTTAACTCCACCCCATAAGGCCCATAGTCCCAGAATCCATTGATACCCCCATAAATTTCGCTGGACTGGAAAATAAAACCTCTGCGTTTGCACAATGCTGTTAATTCCTTCATATCCACGGCCATGATGTTTCCTTCCTGTTTTCACAAATGGGGCGGATTATACCACAGGAGTACAAAATGTATAAATGAGAGTGGGGTTTTGTCCGAACACTCTATATATGCGACTTCCAATAGCTTTAAATGGATGGAATCTATTACTTTTGTTTCTGGTTATGGCTGCGCCCTGGTTAGGCAAGTTTGCCAGGATTCAATATAAAGATCTGGAAGAAAAAAATAAGATCCGCGAGATGTCCCTGTTATCCAAGGCCTCAGTACAAGCCATGCCCAACGAAGAAAAATCCCTGCCATCCCTAAGCCCATCTAAGGCCCAATGGCTAAAAAATCGCTCCCAGAAGCAGGAAGAAGAACCCAAAGACCCTGAGGTTTCCAAAACACCAAAGGCCCAGGCCAGACCCATGAGTCAGGAGTCCAGAGTCGCTGACAGTTCCGAGCAGGATCCTTCGGCTTTTTTGGCTACCATTCGTCAATTAGCTATGGAGGATCGCTACGAAGAGGCCGAGGCAGAGTTTTTAAAACGAATCCAGGACAAAAACCTGTCTGTGCTTGAGAGTCTGGAAAAAGTGGATGAATTTAAAAACCACTACTCCAAACTAAGGGATCATTTTTCGTCATCGGCCAATAAGTCCATGTAGGACTGAATCAGACTCTTGACTTCACCTTTAAATTTGCGTTTCAGATTTTTATATCCGCGAATCTCATCTGTAAGCGTCTTTAACTCAGCCCTGGCATCATCAAGCATTTTTTCTGCCCGTATTTCCGATTCCTTCAAGATAAGCAGGGATTCTTTCTCAGCATTTTTCTTAATCATGCCCGTGGTCTTCTGAGCCGATGCCAAAGCATCCTTCAGAGCTGTTTCCAGATTAGAACCCTCGGTAATTCTTTCCCGAAGCTGATTCAGCTCCTCACGAACCTCTCTAAGTTCGCGGTTCACCTCTTCCATATCCCGGGCTACACGAACCTGAAAATCCCGTACCTGCGCCTCATCAAGCCCTCCCAGAGTCTTTCTGGAAAAGCTCATATTCTGTATCTCTATTGGTGTCAGTCTCATGAACTCAGTATGGACAAAACTGTTCCGCGAAACAAGTCCAAACATAAAAAAACCAGAATGATGGAAAAATCAATCCCACCAATGGGTGGAAGAATTGCCCGAAACGGGGCACAGAGTGGCTCAGTAATTTCATACAGGGCTTCTTTAACCCCGGCCAAAGCATCACCTGGACTTACCGGAATCCATGAAAAAATCACCCTTGCCAACAGGATCCATTGCAGAATCTGAAACAGAAGAACAATAAGATATTTTAACTCAGAACCCACTTCTACTCCCTATCCCCAAAAAAGGCCCGTCCCAGTCTTATCATATTGCTGCCATACTCCAGGGCTATTTTGTAGTCCATTGACATGCCCATCGATAGATACTGCATAGAAACATATTCTGAATCCACAAGCTTAGCCTCAGTATAAAGTTTTTGCATCTTTAAAAACTCTTCTCTGACTACCGATTCACCAACCACTGAAATATCCGACCCTATACACATGAGGCCCAAAATCGGACATACCATCTCTTTGGACTGCCGCATATAATTTAGCACAGCGGGCACCTCTTCAGGAATAATTCCCGACTTCCCTTCCTCTTTGGAAATATTCACCTGTAAAAGACAGGGCTGCTTTACTCCATTTTTATGGCAGAAATCACAAATTTTTTCATACAGTAAAATGGAGTCCAGGGCATGAAAAAGACTCACTTTCCCCACAATTTTAGACACCTTGTTTTTTTGCAGTGGGCCAATCAGATGCCAGCGAATATCCAGATGTTTAAGCTCTTCCTGCTTTTTCAGAAGTTCCTGAACCCTGTTCTCTGCGAAATCTCTCTGCCCAGAGGCATATTTTTGTCCTACTGCATGGGAAGGGAAGGTTTTGCTAACTGCAATCAATGTGGTATTATCTGGTAGTCCTTGGGACAGAAAAGCCATGCTCATATTTAACTTTATACTAAATCATAATCGGTTGAGCTGTCAAAACTGAGGCCGGAAATTCATGGTCAAACAGTCAGTAACCCGATTCCATTTTACAGGCCTGCTTTTTGTTTTCCTGGTTTTGTCAGCCCCCCTACTTCAGGGCTGCTTTGGCTCCAAGAATCAGGCACCTGAAATTGCCTATCTTGTGGCCTACTCCATACTGGATGACAGATTTCAAACTTCTACCCGCCTTGATCTCACCGCAGACATTTTTAATCCCGGCAGCAACCCCATGGAAAGTACCCAGCTAATTTTCACCGATCAGGGTGGAACCGATTACATCCTGGATTACCAGACAGTAGGTTCCTACGCTCAGGAAGGCCGATACAATGCTTTCCCCCTGCCTAGTCCTATCAAAAACCTTGAGGTCTTAGGCCAGAGAGGCGAAGAATTTCATGCCCCTTCAGGTCTGCATTTTCTGTTTGGAACCAGCTTTAAAAAAGTTGTGCTCAAATACCGCAACAAAGACGGCATTCATGAGATTGAGATTCCCAACATTGAGGCCATCATGACCAAATCCCGCCAGGAAACCATCGCCTGGATGCGTCAGGAGCACGAAGAAAAAGTCAAAATTATGGCCGAACTCGAGCAAATGGCCAAAGAAAAAATCGCAGCCAAAAATAAAGTTAATTAGGCCGACCAAATCCAAAGGATGTTTTCTACCTAGCCCCCCGCCTTAAAATCAAAGCTGGAATTGTCATGAGAAGAATCCAGGTATCCATCCAGAAACCCTGATGTCTCAGATAATAGAAGTCGTATTTTAAGTGATCGTGGATCGGCTGTTTACGGCCGTAAATCTGCCAAAGTCCTGTGATTCCGGGACGAGCGAGCATTCTGCGAAAAGAAATTCCCCGGTAATGGGAATGAACCACACTTAACATTTCGGGACGAGGCCCTACCAGAGACATATCGCCTAAGAGTACATTCACAAACTGAGGGAACTCATCAAGACTCATCCGTCTAAGAAACCAGCCCATAGGTGTAAGGCGAGTATCCTTAGAAGCATCCGGTTTGCCCAAACTGTCTACACAGGGTTTCATGGTTCTAAACTTATAGATCAGAAACAAACGGCCAAGCTCCCCGGCTCGTACCTGTTTAAACAGAACTGGTCTTTGATTACTCATCAGAAGAACTGATCCTACTAACAGACAGACTGTTCCCCACACTGGTAAAAACAAAAGGGTCAAGACCAGATCCACCACCCTTTTCTGCCTGCGATATACGGACTGCTCGTCCTCCTGTCCCAATACCTGCCAAAGCCAGGAATGCATTCTTTCAAGGCGTTTCCCCTGGGAACTTGCCTCAATCAGCCAGGCTATCTGCATGACCCTGACTGAAAGTCCTGCTTCTGAAACGCCCTGCAACACCTCCTGGTAGACTGTCTCTCCCCCTCTGCCCAAAAGCACAAAATCTGGTTCATAACGAAGTATTCTCTGGCAGATTTCCTCGGCATTTACCTCAGGCAATGCTTCAAGAAACAGACAGTTATGCCGTTTGTTCTCTAAATATCTATGTACTTTTTGCGGGAACCCATCACAACCTGCAAACATAATTTTGACTTTAGGAACTGTACCAGGAACCAGAAGCCAATCCAAACCGATCTGGGCTAAAGACCAAGTCACCATCCACAAAAATAACCAGGTTCTAGACATCAGATGCTGGCTCGATAAAAAGGCAAAAAGAGCCAGAAACAAAAACACCCACACACCTGTCTTAATGTGTGACATGGCTCGAAAATTACCATTGTGCTGGAAGAAGGCCTTTTTTGAAGATCCTTCAATGTAAATAAGAACTGCCATAACAGCCAGGCCAAGAATAGTAAATTCCAAATAGGCCCCATAATCTGAAGGTCCTTGAAAAATGGGCAATAGCCAATGCTGACGGCTATGGTAGGTTAACCAGGCTGTGAGTGCAGCAATCAGGATACGCCCTGCAAAAATGATTCCTTCTCGATTACCCATATATTATCCCAAAAACGATCCACCAAGAGTTTTGGGAACTCCTCCTTAAGCAATTCAAACAAATCACGGGCCGGATCAAAGCCCACAGGCAGATACACTTGCTGCTTCAACACATCGGATGAAATCAAGCATACCAGCCTAAGCCCCTTCAATACAGCAAAAGTACTCAATAGTGTACCAAGTAATACCGGCTGTCCCTCCTGCAAAGGATCCCAGGATGCCCATGGTGCTACCAGCCACCTCTCATGATTTGTAAGTATTTCTACCCCATCTGTTTGAAAACTTTTTGTCTGAACAAATTCATCCTGTAGAAGTTTAAAAAAAACATCCGAAGAGACATATACCAAATCTGCCTGTAAAACGCTCATGTCGCACTTCTCAAACTGTAGGTCAAATCGCTGATTCGACACAACACAAGCCCATGATGTTGACATATTTTATTAAGAGAACGACTCGCGGATTCTTCGGAAAACAGTTCCACCCCTAAAGACTTCTGCGTAATTTCCGTATTCAGATCAAGCAGGAGATTAAAGCGTAATCTTCTTTGAATATAGGCCAGTCCATCCATCAGGCTTGCTGATTCCTCTACACCCCAGATTCTGGGAAACCAGAGCCATTTTGTATCCTCAATCCTGTTTTTAAGCAAAAGCACCTGATCATGAATTTGATAAAAGCTGATACCACGGCTTTTGGATTCAATACTGAGCCAGTCACAGTCATACATATATCCTGGTGAAACCGTACAAAAGGAATCCAGACATTTTTTGTTCAGATGAATCAAAAGGGTTATACCCTGGACTACCGCCCAATCCTCCAGACAGTCAAAAAATGCCCGGGAACGGGGCATTAAAATACGCTCTGAACTCTTTAAAATAATCTCTTGCATGATTGCCTCCTTAACCAAGAGTTGATGCAATCATCCTGACAGAAAAATAAGAGCGGAGGCAGAGCAGAAATTTCTTATTGCCCAGATTCAGAAAAACTGGCCCCAGCATAAGCCTGAAGGGCCTCAAGTCTTTCACTAAGGGGAGGATGTGTAGAAAACCAGCTCATAAAAGCTGAGCCTGCGGGGTTGTCGATACACATCTGGGCCACTTCATCAGGCATTCCCTCAATCTGGGAGTAGCCAGAAATTTTCATTAAGGCAGAACTTAAAGCCTCTGGATTTTTGGTCAGCTCCACTGATCCTGCATCAGCCACAAACTCACGGCTTCTGGAGATGGCAAACCGTAGTAAAAGAGCAAAAGCATAACCAACAAATAACACCAGAGCAGCTATCAGAAAGACCCTGGGATCCTGTTTGGAGTTACTATTACTACGGGAACTCCTTGAACTCGAACCCCTCATTATGGAACGACCCGCTACTTCCGCAAAAAAGCCGATCATTCCTACAAAAATTATAGAAATAACCAGCAAACGGGCATCACGATTCATGATGTGGATCAGCTCATGGGCCAAAACAGCCTCAAGTTCTGGATCATCCAGTTTGTCTATCAGACCACGGGTTACTGAGATGGTGTAATGCCTCTCATCCACTCCACTCGCAAAGGCATTTAAGGCTTCCGTATCAATCACGGCAAGCTTGGGCATGGTGATTCCTCGCGAAATACAAAGGTTTTCCAGAAGATTGTACAACCTTGTTTCTTCCTCCCTGTCAACATATCGTGACCCAGAGGCCATAAAAATCAGATTCTGATGGAAAAAGTAAGCGATCAGAAACCAGATCAGGCAAAAGCCAATCACAAAATGCCAGGTCTGTGAAAAATGTGTTCCTGCTACCGTAGCCGCTGACTCCTGATCCAGATACAAAAGATAAAAAAATGTATACAACATTCCCAGAAGTAGTGCCGGAAACCCGACCAGCAAAACACTGGATTTCAGATTGTTATTCCAGATAAAGGTCTGAAGACCTACTGCCTCAAATGCCATATCAATATCAGGGTCAGAATTTAACTGCTACTGGAGTAGATACCTGGGCCTTCTCCTGTTCGGATATCTCAAAATACTGAGCCGGAGAAAAACCAAAGGAGCGAGCAAAAAGTACTCCAGGAAACTGCTCAATGACTGTATTGTACTCTGAAGTAGAGTTATTTAAAAACCGTCTGGCTGCCGCAATTTTGTTTTCAATGTCCGTCAGTTCCTTCTGAAGGCTCATAAAATTCTGATTAGCCTTCAGCTCAGGGTAGTTTTCTGAAACAGCCATCAGCTTGGTCACGGCCATACCTAGCTGGCCTTCCGCCAAAGCCCTATCCCCGATGTTACTTGAGTTCATTGCCTGGGAGCGAGCCACGGAAACCGCCTCAAAAATGGATTTTTCATGCCCGGCATAACCCTTAACCGTCTCAACTAAATTGGGGATCAAGTCATATCTTAGACGAAGCTGTACATCAATATCGGCAAAGGCCTGGGAACATCTCTGTTTTAAGGCTACTATCCTGTTATACGCTGAGCCTGCAAAAATCAGGATACCTAACCCAAGTGCCGCCATTACAAGTGCAATTCCCATAAGTTTTTTCTCCTTGGTCCAATTCAAGGATACCAGTCTAAGGAGCTAATGACGAGTCATTGATTACTCTTTTTCGTCCAGCATGGCTTAGTCCCACCCCAGAAATCACGAAATTACAATCCCTTTGGTTGCAAAAATATCCCCGTAAGTGATTTTAGCTCCTGATGATGAAGATAAATATGATGTGTTTCACAAAGGGTGGCCAGATTTTTAACCGTATTCTGGCCCCCATCTTTCACAGGTTTTATGTGGTTGAAGGATAGGCTCTCTTTTATTATCTGTGACAGATTGATTTGTTGAGTCAGACTTGCTGGCTGGGGCAGCTTTAGCCGTGACAGATTGTTGTGATTAATCTTTGCATACCCTCGGCTGATCGCGCCAGATGCGGAATATGGGTATGGTACATAGATAGCTGGCGGAGAGACCGGGATTCGAACCCGGGGTAAGCTTTCACCTACACACGCTTTCCAAGCGTGCTCCTTAAACCACTCGGACACCTCTCCACTTCTATTTTTTTACAACCCGCTCTGATGTATAAAAGAGCGAACCGTCAGTGCTGCTAACAGTGACAAAAATCATTGAACCAGACTGGACGGATACACTATCAGAATATTCATACAGGTTCAAAACATTTTTCCTGGGAAACAGATTTTTTTTACTGTTTTTTGTTCGTAACACTACCTCGTATGGCTCTTCGCTAAAAATTTTTAAGTCTGAGTTATTAAACTCCATACGAAATCCCTTTGGATAGAATAATAAACCTGAGCCCTGGTTCAGGCTTAATTCTTCATCTCTTGGCATTCGGCAATGAAAAATCTGAGATTTGTGACCGTAAGCATTGGTTGCCACAAACTCTATATGAGCATCCCTGAGAAGAGATAAAAAACCCCCACTGATGGGGAAAAGAGTAGTGAACTGCTGATCGGAAGCCATTTCATCCCCAGAAACCTGCAAATGAGGCCAGTCCGGGTAAATATCCTGTAATGAGCCATCGTCGTGCAGACTGCTGGAATAAACCTCCGCACCATCTTTGTATATATGGGCAGATACAGAAACAATCTGCGAGCCCCCTGCTGAGTGAATCACAGGCGAAACCATCAGTAATGAGCCTGTCGAGGGCAACTTCTCCATACAGGTTCGCACAGGGGACCAGAAATACTCTTCTTTTGAGCCAGGTTGCCAAAAATTGACTGAGGTGATAAACGGTCTTTGCAGTGAACCCAAAAGTAAATCCTTTAGGGATCGTTTGGATGTAGTCTGTATCCGGGGATCCATTTTGTCTTCCAGCAAATCATCATCTGTGTCTTCTAAAAAAATGTAGGTCCCATCTGGTTTTTTCTCCAAGGCCTGCCCGGCACTAAAATACCTTCTGGTTCCATCAGCCATTTCCCAGTAATTCCAGTCTGGGAACCGATAGATAGTCATACCCTCACGACGGCCCCCGCCAGTGGACAATACTGAGTCAAAAAGAGGTGGAGAAACCTTGTGGGAACTGCCAGCTACATACACGGAGGCTTTGATTGTTTTGCCTCTTTCAATATTGATAAAACCCAAAAAGTAGGGCTCCTCGTTTTGTGATAACAAGGACAACTCATAGCGGCCTTCGGGAATACCAGCTAGAAGCAAGGTATCTGATTCCAGTTTCTCATGGCGTTTTTGAAACCGTCCCTTCAGGGATAGATACACACCTTCGTCTAGAAGTTTCAGATCATTGTCACTAAAACGAAAATCCAGATCACCTAGATTGGATGCACGCAGATGTTTGGGAGTCCTGTCCTCTTTGGACACAGGCAATGAGGAAAACAAACAAAATAGACTAATCCAGATTATCCAAATCAATTTGAATATCATCAATGTCCAGGGCTTCAGTTACCACAGGTTCAGTAGGACTAGTCTTAATTTCCGGATTTTCATTTAAATCTATGTCCAGATCGGAAATCTCAAGCTCCTGCATCATTACTGGCTCTTCCCCAATCTCAATTGAATCAGAGATATCCGTTCCTAGTGAGTCCACATCAAGACTGACGGAGTCCTCAAGATTCACTTCTTCGTTTAGAACCAGATCCTCTGAAACATCCATGACTGCCGTTTCATCCAACGGATATTCCATTTCTGAGATTTCAGGGACATCAGAATACTCTATCGGATCAGAATAATCTTCCTGTGCTGCATACTCCTCAGAAGTAGCATAGACATCCTCGGCTGCATATTCGCCTTCAGCCGAATACTCAGTCTCAGTTGCATAATCCACAGATGCCTCATAAACAGGTTCTTCCGTATAGACATCCTCGGCATAGGCTTCTTCAGAATATTCTGCCCCCGCGTAGGCATCCTCCGGATAGGCTTCCTCAGCATAAGCATCATCAGAATAGGCTTCCTCTGGATAGGCTTCCTCGGTGTAAGCCTCCTCTGCATAGGCTTCTTCAGCATAAGGCTCTTCGGCATACGCTTCTTCGGCATACGCTTCTTCGCCGTAGGATTCCTCAGCATAAGCTTCCGCACTGTAGCCAGATTCTGGCTCTTCGGCATATTCTTCTTGAGCGTATTCTTCAGTAGCATACTGCTCATCCTGAAGGGTCTCACCCTGATGAATTTCCGCCTCAAGATCCTGTTGTAATTCCTCTTCCGTCATTTCCGCAGGTAATGCTTCCACTTCTCGGGCATAGGCCAGGACATCTTCTGAAGTTATTGGTTCAGGTTCACTAAATGCAATGTCAGATATTTCTTCCTGGGGTTCTTCTTCGGTCTGGGCCAGAATAGTTGCCGTTTCAGAATCTGTGAGAACAGGAATATCATTTTGCCTGCCAAATTCACTCAGATCTTCAACCCCATGATCAAAGGGTACTTCCTCAGCGGATTCTTCTGGCTCATCAGACACAGCTTCCTGAGTTTCTTCCTTCTCCAGAACACAAAGTCCGCTTAACCCTACTCCTGCTAAAACAGCTAATGGCTGATTCCAGTCTGCTTCAGAGAATGGCACCTCGTCCTTTGGTTTCATCTGCTGGCTGGACTGGATGTGTAATTCAAACTCTTCTTTTCGGGAAGGAAAATAAGTTGCCTCGTACTGCATCAAAGCCATAAGTTCAGATGAACTGAATTTCTCAAAATCGAACTGAAAGTTTTTTCCGTCCTCTTCACGAAACATTTTCAGAAGCATAGACATCTGCGAGCTCAAATCCTTGTTCAGAATCTCCTGAAGACCGTCTAAAGTCCGGATTTCCTTACCGAGGGACTCCAGCAGAATTTCAAGTTCAACCCGGATATCCTCCACCCGGGAAGCTACCCTGGCCGTCTCTTTAAATGGCTTCTCTAAAATCTCCAGAGATGAAAGACTTCCCATCACCTTCTGAATATCTTCCATAACAGCCATGCTCGCCTGGAAATCGTCGCGGGAGTAGGCTTCATCAAACTGCTTTTTCAAGTTAAGCTTGCGCTCCTGCAGTTTTCTGTAGATCACATCGTACTTTGTTTCATACAGCGAAGACATAGGCGTTCCTATCCGCGAATCACGGTTTCTTTTTATTATCGACAAAGAAACCTCATTGTTAACCGCCTCGAGCACTACAGTAAATCCATTCTAATAATTCTTCTGCTCCCTGGAAGCAATGGTCGGGTTTTTGACTCACCTGATGCAAATCCTCAAGCCTGGTTTCACCACTTAACAAAAGAACTGTAAGCAACCCATGATCAAATCCCATCTGCATGTCAGTATACAGGCGATCTCCTACGATTGCCATGCTTTGAGGTGTGCATCCAAGCAGCAAAGAAGCCATGTCCACCATATTACGACTTGGTTTACCAATAACTTCCGGCTCTCGACCTGTACTGGCCTTCAAAAAAGCAATCATGGCACCACAGTCTGGAATACTTCCTTCACTAGTTGGACAAACCATATCTGGATGGGTGGCAATATATGGAACCCCCTTTAGAAGAAACTTATGGGCTAGCTTCAGTTTGTCATAGTCAAGAGTCTGATCAAATGCCAGCACAACCATATCCGGATTTTCCGTAACAAGATTGATTCCAGCCTCCAAAAACTCCTTACAGACAGAGGGCACAGCCAAAAGATACACCTTTTTGATGTTTCTTTTAGTAAGCCAAAGGATTGTAGCCCAGGAAGATGTCAATATTCTTGAAGGAACAGCCTTTAAACCAAGTAAGGACAGTTTTTGCACATAGTCTTTTCTGGAAAGGGAGGAATTATTGGTAAACAGGCAGAAGGGAATGGAGTTTTGATTAAAATGATTTAGAAGCTCCCTTGCGCCGGGCAATACAGAATTACTCAGATAAAGGGTGCCATCCATGTCTAAAAGCCAGGCTTCAGGCAGTTTTGGCACTATCTTGTCTCTTTCGGATGGCATCCATTAACAAAACAGAAAAACACAAAAACATAAATGCAGCCATAGTGGCCACTATTACAATCACAGCCCTGCTAGGTTTATCTTTTTTCTGAGGTGGTTCGGCAAGTTCCACCACCTGAATTACTTCCTGTTCCTTGGAAGATTCAATCTTACTGACTTCATACTCCTTGGTCAGGACGGTAAATACTTCCTGGGCCACAAGTTTTTTGCGGATTAATCTTTCCATTTCAAGTTCAATTCTAGGGATTTCAGCCAGAGGAATATAAGTCAGAGCCACCCTTTTTTTATCTTCATCTTGAAGCTCAGTCCTACTTGCCGCCACAGGCTCAATCTGCAATCGCCCCTCTTCCATGTCCCGAAGCTGTTTTTCCATAGCCTGAATCTCCAGATTCAGAATCTTTACTTCGGGATGATTATCACTTGAACCTAGCTCCAGTCTTACCTTGAGTTTTCCACGACTCAACAGAATCTCAGACTGGATACGAAAGGCAGCTTCCACAGTTGCCTTTGCCTGACCTTCCACAGTCAAAAGACGATTGTCTTTTTTGTACTTTTGGATCTCCTCTTCCGCTTTCATCAAATCCTGAGTTGCCTCAGCCAGTCGTTCCTCTAAAAACATGCGTTTTTTACGATTCTCAGATACCACCTTTTCACGGCTAATCTGATCCAGCATCTCCACATTCATGTTTACAATACGGGCAGCCAATTGAGGATCTGTATCGGAATAGGCAATTTTTATGATGCCTGACTTTTTGTCTGAGTCAATATTAAGAGCCTTCAAATAGGCCTGTTCCACATCCTCACGGAATTTTGACTCCACTTTCAGATGCTCCTTTAAACCAAACGAATCGATTACTTTCCAGAGGTTTTCCCGTGTCTGTAAATGGGCTTTTAAAATATCAAACGAGTTTGCATTGTCTGTACCGCCTAATCCCCCCATTCCCAGAAGTGGCAGGGCAGAAAGCTGTCCGAGCATTCCAGCAAGTTTACCCTTATCCCCTGAACTCGGAGGCAATAAAGTCGCCTGAGCTTTATATATATTGGGTCTGGACAAGGCATACCATATGGAAAGTCCTGAAATCAGTGCTGTAAATCCAAGAATGAACCATTTGCGTCTGTAAAGGATGGCAAACAGTTCAAACAAATCAATTTCATCCTCTACCTGAGGCTTTTCAACCTGATTCATCTCTCCTCCAAAATTTAGATTGAGAATATAACAGAATGAGGGTATTTTTTCGTACATCATGTACTCAGAAATACGCCCATGGGGCAAATTTACCAACTTGTATGACAAAAGCTACACTAAAGTCAAGACGATTCTGGTGTCTCCAGGACAAAGGTTGAGTCTGCAATCTCATAAAAAGAGATCAGAAAACTGGATCGTTGTGCGAGGTATAGCTACAGTTGAGCTTGATGATGCCACATTTACCCTTGAGCCTGGACAGTCCATCTTTATACCGGTGGGTTCCAAACACAGGCTTGAAAATAAACAGGATACTGAGCTTGAGATTATCGAGGTTCAGACGGGCTCCTATTTTGGAGAAGATGATATAACCCGCTACTCAGACGATTACAATCGCGTCTGATTTAAATTTTTGCCCTGTATTCCTGCCAGACCGCCTGCAAAAGCGAAGGATCATTGAGTTGTTTAGCCGTTCTGTGGGCGGCCAGGTAGAATTTTTCAGCATCTTTGGTTTCTCCATGTTTTAGTGAAGCCCGGGCCTGATCCAGATAAGACTGGCAAAGATTGCGTTTTCTGGCTTCATCTTCGATCTTTTCCGTACTGATCTGATCCAGCACTCGTGAACGCCGCAACAGTACTTCCACGCATAAAAGAAAGATGGCCAGAGCCAAAGGATAACTGGCATACGATAAACTTCGTACAGACTGAGTCTGGGCATCTTCTAAAAAAATTGGCTCAAGAGGGCTTTTTGCATTCAAGACAGAGGCACCATTATCTTTAGTCAGAGCCAGAAACAGTGCCTCATTTTCTCCCTTAAATGACAATTCCGTGTCCACAGGAACCTCTACTCTGGTGGAATGCTCCCAGTCTGCTCCTGAACCACTGACCTGAAGGCGGATTGTATAAGAACCAGATTGGGGAAGACTTACAGCCGAGGCATACTCCCCATCACCAGAAAAACTCAAATCCATCTGTCTTACAATCCGGTCTGGTTCGGAATCGGCACGAATCTCAGCCGACACAGAAAGATTGTCCATGTAGTTTCCCTCTTCATCAATTGCTCTAAGACGCATTTGCAACTGATTGCCATCAATACTCGTCCTAAAATCCATCGGATCATGTTCTCTTCTGAGAATTTTAGCTATAAGCCGTGAAAAGACCTGGGCAAATGCATCGGTTCCCATCCATTCTGAGGACCATTGCCCAGATACATCCGATGTCCAGACAAAACTCTGCCCAAGACCAAACTGCCACAGTGCAAGCAGTGGCTCTCCCATGTCAGCCAGAAGTATGACTTCCGCCCGTTCTTTGGGAGATGTTGAAACGATGCCTTTTAACAACGGAAGTTTTAACTTATCTGCATCTTCAATCAGATTCTGACTTCCATGTACCTGAGTAAGTATTTCTCCGGTACGCACTGGTGGACCAAACACTCTTTCCACGGCCTGTTCAAATACACCCTTCATCCCCGTCATGGAATCTGAGGCATAAAATTTTCCCCCTGTTTCCTCGGCCATACTCCTTAGAAGGCTAGTGGCAGCTCCCTTTCCAAAGGCTATGGTGGATAAATTGACTTTCTCCTGTTTTAATCTTGTGAGGATGTCCGGTAAATATGCCCGATCCGAGGGAACACCATCCGAAAAAAGAATCATGTGGACTTCCTGATAACCCCTGCCGGAAACCATGCTCAATCCACCGGTTAATGCCGGGTGAAACCTGGTACCACCTCCAGCCTGAATGGAATCAATTCCCGATACAAGATAAGGAAGATTACCCTCAGTGACTCGCATCAGGGGAACGGCCACAGAAACATTATCACTAAAGTTTAAAACACCAACTTCAATTCCTAGTAACTCGGATAAAACCTGCTTTGCTGCCTGTTTAGCCACATAAATCGGCTTTTCCTGATCACTTGCTGTAGCCAGAAAACGCATCAGCTTTTGAGGATCGGACCAGATAGCCGCATCTTCAGCCAGCATGGAACCGGAAGAATCAATAATCAGCAACATTGCAACCGACCGACGGTAGCTTCTTGGCGGACAAAATACAGGCATTACCTCTTCAAGAGTGGAACGAAACCAGCCACCTAAGCCAAAACTTCGTTTCCCTCCCAAAACCCCAAACCCTCCACCGTTTAAGACATAATCACGAATTCTGTCTTCCATGGACTGATTTAAGGCAGATTTTTCAGTGTCTATTAACAGGATGGCTGAATACCCTTCCAGAGGCAAATCCTTAAACTCTTCCGAGGAAACTGTCTTTACCCCAATATTCATACCCTCAATAAGCATTTGCAGGTTTTTTGCATCCCCTGTTTCCTGGGCAACCAGAAGAATGGAGTTTTGATCAAACACCCTAAGGGTAGCCCGGGCCGAATTATTACCAGGGATCGGATCCTTAGCCTCCGGCTCAACCAGCAAGGTGAGCATGTATCTGCCAGGAACGGAGTTTTCATAGGCTAAATCAAAAAGATTCAGGCCTTCCTGCAACTGAACAGGCCTGATTTCAATCTCCTTATCATTTTCCAAAAGGCGAATGGTTGCTTTCCCGGCCACCTTAGATTCCACCAGTGCCTCAATCGATACCTGCTGATTCGTCAGTGCGCTTTTAGGAATCTGCAGGGCACGAACAAACATAAGATCCTGAGTTCTACTCCTAAGAGGAACCCACCAGACAGGCTGCAAGGCAAAATTTCTTAAGTCATCAATGGAGCGTTCTGTGTCATTGCCATCCGAAAGGACAATGTAGCGATGGGATTTTTCAGAAGTTCGTAAGGCTAAAACATCCATAAGGGAACGATAGATTGGGGACGACAATCCATTTTCTTTATACAATTGTTCTTCAATCTCCTGTTCAGAAACAAACACAGAGGATTTTCCATTTAGAAAAAAATAGTCTGGAACTATCTGATGCTTCAAAAGATAGGGACTTAGTCTCTGTTTTAGATTGTTAAGCTCCTGTTTTAATGAATCCGGCTCAACAGATGCTGATGAATCAATGCCTATATGCAGAGCAATTGGCTTCTTGGGAGGGTCGGAAAACTGGGTTGGTCCCATTAAGGCCAAAACCAGAAGACAAAGTGCGAGTACCCTCAAAAACAGCAAAAATAGTTTAGGTCTCTCGGAAGGATTGACAAACCAGCGCCAGGCCAAAAGTATCACGGGAATCAGCTGTAGAAAAAACCAGACTCCCCAGGGTCTTTCCCAGGCAAAATACATCAGGTTTTCCTCACAAACAAAATCCACTCAAGAAAAAGTACCAGAAAGCCAAAAATAAGCACAATTCCTGCAATCGGTTCACGGGATTCCTCCTCGAGTCCCGATTGTCTGTTCCGCATACTTAACCAGACTGGACTGACAGAATCTTCCCCAGAACGCAGCATAGATTCCCGATTTGGAATTCTGACATAGGTCGGCAGGCCACCTTTTTCCCAGACTCCCACCCGATCCAGTATCTCAGGATCCTCATATATCCTGTGCATGTTAAGAAGCGGAGTGTGCAGGTAAGTTCTGTTATCCAGATTGTTATTACCCGTAACCAGAAAATCATCCCCCAATTTTGCCATCAGCCTTTGCTTTAGGATATTCTCCAATAGTATTGAAAATTCCAAATCATGCACTACACGGCGATCATCCTTGATATTGAGAATACACTTCCCACCTGAATTACCCTCACACAAAACAACGGCTGCCGCAACCTGTGGCGGGGGACTGACCCCTAGTGCAAGAATGGAAAAACCCGGCCACTTGGTGAATGTCCAATCAGCAGGTTCCAGTTCATGACCCTGAAGGTATCTGGTTATCGGGGAGGTCGGATCTGTCAAAAAACTTCTTCTGAAACGATTCTTGGCCTGTGATTGCCCCATAAACACAATATCTGCATCCATGGAAGTACGGGAATCAGAAATTTTTATATCAGGTCTGGCAGGTGGACTTACAATTTCCAGCCGATCATCTAGTTCTACAAACCGTCTCACAAACTGTGCAAGAGGAGATTGGGTATCAGTAAACCCCAGAATTTCAACCCCCAGTTTTTTCTGTCTGGGCCAAAACACCATACTACTGTCTTCTTTTAAGGCATCTGCTCCTGGAGAACTGATTTCTACCAGTACTTCCTCAGGCATGGGCGCAAGTGGTAGCCATACACTGGTTCTGTCGTATCTTTGTGCATCAGAAAATCTCACCTGAGCCCTGACAAGTTCTTGACCGGATTTGCCACGAATCTGTACTAAAGCTTCCTTTACCGGGCCACTACGGCCTATGTGAACCCGGATTCCACTCTGATTGGACTTTTCTTCCTGGGATATCTCTTGTAAAAATACATTCATTTTGTTCTGACCAACCAGAATAAAGGCCACTCCCAGACGATTCAGCTCAGATACTTCGCTCTGCTCCATGCCATCACTTACAAATATGACCTGCTTGTTCTGGGCCAACAACCCACGCATCAGTCTTTGCAGTTCCATAAACGAGCCATTGGGCAAATGGGTAGGCTGAATCTGAGACAGAGTCTGGGAAAGCCCCGGCAAGGCAGAAAAAAATACTGGCCTTAAACTCCAGGCAATCAATTCGACTTGAGCATCACCCCAATAGGGAACCAAAGCCTTTTCTGCGGCTTGATAAGCCAGTTGCAGTCTTGATGAACCTCTCTCCATAGCCAGCATGGAGGCTGAATTATCTAAAATCAGTACGATCTGGCTCTGCACCCCTGCACCCAAAAAATATGGTCGGGACAAGGCCAGAAACAGGAGTAAAAAAAACACAAGCTGCAACCAGTAAAATAGATTGGACTGGAATTTCTCAAACAGAGAGTCTCGGTTTCGCTTCTCAATTACAACTTTCCATAAAAAATGCGATGAGACCTGTTTGCGTTTCGGCTTCACATTTAGAAAATACAAAGCCGTCAGGATAGGAAACCAGAGGAAAAAAATCAGGCCAGACCAGTTTTCTACCCCAGGTATCATCTTCACTGCACCAGAGTTTTTATAATGGATTGTAAAGATTCAAATTTCGGTTTCCATCCCAGCTTCTCCTTTGCCTTGGCACTGGAAGCCACAAGAACGGCCGGATCTCCTTCCCGGCGGGCAGCAAACTCAAAAGGCACTGGCTTCTGACAGATTTCTTCAACAGCCCGAATTACTTCCAATACGCTGTGCCCTTGTCCATTGCCCAGATTAAAGGCAGAAAAAGAGCCACCATCCCCCATTTTTTGCAGTGCCAGTTCATGGGCCTGTGCCAGATCCAGCACATGGACATAATCACGAATACAGGTACCGTCTAAAGTATTATAATCATTGCCAAAAACCTTGAGTGGCGGCCGTCTGCCTGCCACTGCATCTAATACAAGAGGGATCAGATGGGTTTCTGGATCATGTTTTTCCCCAAGATGGGTTGCTGGGGCCTTACCACAGGCATTAAAGTAGCGTAGTGCCACAAAATCCATTCCATAAGCTGAGGCACAATCCCTTAACATCTGTTCACCCCAGGCCTTGCTGTGTCCATAGGGATTCACAGGAGCTATCGGGGCATCTTCAGATATAGGACAGAGAACGGGATTGCCATAAACGGCTGCTGTGGACGAAAATACGAGTTTCTTGACCCCAGAAGCCTGCATGGTTTCCAACAGATTGACAAGACTTACAGTATTGTTACGATAATACTTTAAAGGTTCTTTGACGGACTCACCCACGGCAATATTTGCTGCGAAATGAATCACCGCATCAATTGGTTCCTGCAAAAAAAGTCTTTTTAAATCCCAGGGATTCTGAAGATCCCCTATCCGGTTGACATCACCAAGCATATCCTGTCGAAATCCCGTGCTAAGATTGTCAAAAACTATGGTTCTATAACCTAACTGGTTTAAGTACCAGACCGTGTGAGAGCCAATATAGCCCGCACCCCCACTCACCAGAATTGTTGCTGATTTTTTCATGGAATCATTGTAGCCCAATGCAAAATAAAAAAGCCACCCACGAATCTGTGGATGGCTTTGTCTGATTCTGAATCAGGGAATTAAATCAATAACCCTTCACCAGTTCATCAAAATATAACATTCCTTCAACCAGTCTGATTTTGCCCGGTTCAGTGGCATGAACTCCAAGTTCAGCAATTACCTTCACATTTCCATATCTTTGGATCATGGCCACCTGCTGATTCTGATCAATGGTATTACCAACCGCCAGACCAATCACTGCTCCACCGCCTACAATACCCGCTGCAACCCATCCCACTGGATTCCAGAAGTTAGAAACAGCAAGCAAGGTCAAGCCAGTAGCACCAGCACCTAAACCAGTACCTAACAATGTACCTGTGATACCCCTATCCATCTTCTCAGATAACTCCTCAAAAAACTTTCTGGCATCTGTTGTGGCAGTGCTTAACCTGTCCTGATCTGCAAAGGATGCACTCAAGGCTGCTACACTGCTCAGTCCTGACAGCCACTGAGTTCTTAAACCTGTGGCCTGAGAAATTTTTGCAGTGTTACCTTCCATCAAATCTTCAAACTGTGGTTTGGCACCAGTACCCCGATCCATAAACATTTTTTTGTCAGGATCAATACCTAACCTTCTTAATGCCGCACTTGAATTTAAATCCCTGAACTTGCCATCTCCAGATCTCCACCAGGAAGGCTGCACTGCCTTGATAGCCATTGCCATACCCACCAGAGAAATCATGCTCTTTCTCAGGGAAGAAAACTCCGAATCAGAATACATATCCACTGAATAGCGATCCACATTGGCATACACCAGCTTCAACCTGTTCAATACCTGACTTACTCGGGAGGTTTCCACTTCCACATTAGTCAATTCAAAAAGTTTGCGGGTAGCTTCTTTTTTATTGGATTCCGTCAGATTCTCCCACCAGGTTCCCTCAGCAGTCCAGCCCGTTCCCAGGATATCCACGGTATCCTGAACGATCTGCAAAAGAACACGGTTCATTTCCCGAACCTCTCTAGTCATACCCACTCGGGCATTAGCTGAAGAACGAGTGCCTGTAACATCTTCCTCAATACGGAAGCGATCGGTTGCCACCGCCCCACCATTGCGACGATAATTTTCTACAGCCTCATAGGCTACATTAACCGAAGTTTCAAATTCACGAATGGCAGTAGCAGAAGCCGATGAAGCTGAGCCGCTCGCAGTCCGGGAAGTGGCTATTGCATCCTTGGCTGCTCTATATTTTCTGGCAGCATCTCTCACCTTTTCAGCCACATCTCTAGGCAACATATCAAGCTGTAATGATGCATTGGAAACCACCACAACCTTGTCGCGCAATTCACGAGACATAGGGAAGGAGCCTTCCGTTACTAGCATCTGGCTTGCTCCACCACGGGTAGCCACCTCATGAACCCTATGGTAGTTAGTCAAAGCGGTTTTGAACTCGTTGCTGTTTTCTCCATGCATTTTAAGGGCAATCAAAACTTCGGTAAAAGCCTTACGAGCTTCCTTGGATTCCTCAGCCTCGGCAGCATAACGAATCATTTTTCTTCTTAAATCAGCATCCTTAATTTCAGTAATCAAGGCCATTGTGACATCAAGAAGCTGCTTTTCCTGAATACCCATAACAGTAAGCATGGCAATCTTGTGGGGCAGAAATACAATGTCTCCTGCCATCAGATTCTGAGGATTGATGGAGTGATTAAAATTGTGAGACAAAAGCTCTACATAAATGTCCTGGTTGAACTCTCCGTAGATTCTTTTAGAAAGAACCTCAGCCAGCTCTTTCATGTTCTTTTCTTTTTCAACACGAATAAACGGCTTGGCCTGAGAGGTTTCCTGCCTTCTCCAGTTAGGTGTATCTACACCAGTACCACCAGTTGGGCTTCCATCAATAGTAAAACCCTGGCCCCCGGCCTGCAACCCGGCCTGTACCCCACTCTGTGTCAGATCACGGGTCATTCTGGTCTGTTGCTGAGTATAGGCAGCCGAAAGTGCCAGATATTCCTTGCGCTTCTGAAACAATTTGCGGCGTTCTGCCAATAGAATATTTCTGGCTTCAGGAGCGGAATAACGAGCCAAGTCAGCGTCGATTTCATGTATCTTGGCATCAATTTCGGCAATATGGCCTAACACCCTGGCTGTATTGGATGCCAGATTTTCTTTCTGATCCAGTACCCGCTGATCCCTTGCCTGATTGGCAGGATCCAACTGATAGTAGTCCGATTCAACAATCAAACCATCAAAGTTGGCCGAGACTGTACTGACAGCCAAAAACCCTACTGCTAATACCGCTTTGATTTTAAAAATATCCTTCATGGAATATCCTCCAGGAATACCACAGATGTCCGCAAATATCTTCATGCGATCCTATCTACGAGATTTTACCCAAAAGGTTGCATGAGGACAAAACAAAACCCCCGCTCATGCACATAAGTGTTGATGCGGGGGTTTTCCTAGTTCAATCTACGGAAATAAGAAAAGAGAATATTTTTCAATGGAGCTGGCATCGACCTACTCTTCC
>JACFNL010000165.1 GCA_019454875.1 Candidatus Cloacimonadota bacterium
CTCCACCTAGGACTAATGAAGTTCCATAGTGGTCGGGTTCCGGGTGTAATCCCTGGGGGTTGATGGTTTTCAGAATCTGGTGCAGACGGGTTTTTAGTTCCAGTTCAATTTCAATTGCTGGGATGTTCAGGGACTGCTGCAGAGCTTCACGGGCAGATATCAGCCCCTTAAATCCTCTGTCGAAGTTTTTCGGGAAGTATCCAGAAAAGCCTTGAGGAATATCTAACAGCTGGGAGTCTGGTATCAAAATACCTTCCTCAAATGCCTGGGTGTAGATCAGGGGTTTTAGGGTGGAACCAGGGGATCGCAAGGCCAGATTGAGATCATTTTTACCTAAGGGCCCAAAGTAGTTTTGTGAGCCAGCCCAGGCCAGAATTTTCATGGAACTCAGTTCAAGAAGCATGCCACTGGCATGGGTCACAGCCAGATTCTGATGGGATTCCACCAGGGATCGTAAGGTATTGTTCAGATCCAGCTGTAGATTGTAGTCCAGAGAAGATTGGATTATGGACTCATTTTTGGGGTAGGAATCAAAGACGGGTAAATGGGTAAAATGGGCGGCACGGTAGGGCAGGGGAGGTCGCTTGAACCGCTTGCCTGTAAAAAACTCATCAATCCATTTTATGGAATATGGAGTTATTTTTAACTGTTTGCATAGTCTGTTTATGGAGGTTTTGAGCTGCTTTTGGGATGGATTAGGATTTTTGGGAAGCACTGAGAGCATCAGAACCTGTTCCATACCAAGATGGGCAAGGGGTTTGCCAAAATAGAGCCACGAGGCAGTTTCCATTCCGATAATATTGCTGCCATATGGGGTCAGATTAAGCCATTGTAGAAGAATCTCTTCTTTTTCATATTGCCATTCCAGTTGTAGGGCGTACAGGGTCTCAAGCAGTTTGTTTGCAAGGGTTCTTTGATTTCTGGTTTGCATGCGAATCACCTGCATGCTAATGGTTGATGCTCCGATTCTTGATTTACCCCACAGGTTGTGCCACATTGCCCTGAGTACTGAAAAAGGGTTGATACCAAAATGCCATTCAAAATACTGGTCTTCAAAAGCCAAAACGGCCTGTTTTACAAGGGGAGGAATGGATTTTAAAGGTAAATGAATATCCCCGTTCTGATTCAGAATCACCCGCAATGGAACCCCGTTTTTATCCGTGATCAGTTGTGAGGTGGAAGGCTGTTTCAGGGAAGGCAGGGGAAAATACAAAAACAACCCAAAAAGTCCTGATACCAGAATCAGAACAAGGAGCTGTTTCATGAGGGTTCAAAACGGATCTGATTCACTTCATCTTCGATAATACGGATCACGGATTGCAGACAGGAACCTCCACAGGGGCCGACGGTCGCAAAATTGAAATTCTGGATTTTATCCAGTGTGTCATGTCCCATACGAACGGCCTGCCGAATCTCAGCCTCAGTCACACAATTACAAAGACAGGTATAGATGATTCCTTTTTTGACTGGTTTTCTCATAGGCACAAGGCATGAATTTTTTTAAGAACCATTTCTCTGGCCTCTAAAAGATTCATCTTTGCAGAAGCTCCAGAGGCACAGCGGTGTCCGCCGCCACCAAAACTTAAGGCAATATCTGATACCGAGTGAGTCCCACGGGATCGAAAACAAAGTTTTGTCAGTTCTTCATGCATATACTTAAATACTACAACAATTTCCAGATCTCTGATATCTGCGATCTGGTTGATCAGGTTTTCTGTCTCCTCCAGATCTATCTGGTTCTCGTACTTTTTACCAATCTCAAGAACCAGGAGTTTTCCATCATAAAACTCTTCAATCTGCGAAATCAACTCGGCATTGGTACGAAACTGCTTTAAATTATTGTGTCGATAAAGGCAGTTAAACACAGCCTGATGATCCCCACCGGCCCTAAGTAATTCAGAGGCGGTCAAAAATGCCTCGGGATCAGAGGTATAGGAAAAGCGGCCTGTATCGTATACAAGTCCAAGATACAAAAGTGTTGCCATCTCAGGACTTACAGTGACTTGAAGTGCCAAAATAGCTTCATAGGCCAGTACACAGCTGGAAATACAGTCTGTTCTGACAAAATGGTAGTCGCCAAAACCTTGATTGGATAGGTGATGATCCAGTACCACTATGGCTTTGGCCCCATCTCTCCATCCACAAGGCAGGGAGAGGATATCCATGGAGGAGCAATCAAAGGTCATGAGGGCAAATGCAGGGCAGTCCTTAGGGATTTGATATTGAATTTCACAAACCCCGGGTAAATCCTGATAGTAGTCCTTAACCGGTTCTTTAAGCACAAAATGAACAGTTTTCCCGATTTTTTTGAGGGCCATACCCATGGCAATCATGCTGCCAATTCCATCCCCGTCAGGATTGATGTGTGAGGTGAGTATCAAGGTATTTGGTAGTGTCTTTAAGACTTCTACAAACTGTTTGGCATTGATAATATTTTTCATAAAAGTTGGGGATAATGACACAAATTTTATAAAAATGTCAATGAATGTTCCCCAGATTTTTGAAAGGTCAGATGAAGTTCCCAGTGTTCATCCCTGAATTTACTTTCTAAGCTAGCACCCTCAAGACTGGCAAATTCACCAATCCGTGACAAAGGAACTTCCAGGAATTTTGTCCTTGGATATGGAGCCTTCTGTTTCAGAAGGATAGAGACCTCATATTGATTCTGTGAGGCTTCCACCGTTACTGGACCAAAAGAACTTTGGCACACATCAGGCAGTATCTGATGTAAAAGGGGCAAAATTTTCATGGGCTGGGAAATCATCAGAAGATGTTCAGCCCCCAATAGCACTATCTCAGTGCCCAGGTAGGCGGTGTAGAGAGCCCAGTTGCTCATTAATACCTGAGTAAGATGTTTGATTTCCTCGTTGTATCTTCTGATCTCTTCATCCTTCAATAGTTTTAAAACTCGAATGAAGGCAAAATCTTCTTCTCTGGACGGAATAGGACTGGATAGAAATAAATCCTTGAGATGGCGGGATATGGCATCCTTCAGCCCGTTGTAGGCCACAGCAATATCTTCATAAAACTTTCTGAGGACCACGGGGGAGAGTGGTCTGGATTTTAATTTGACTGCCAGAAGATACTGGTGAAGTTCCTGATACTGAAAATTTAACTCCTGGAGGTAAAATGCCCGTGACAGCCTAGAAAGTGTAACACACTGGGGAATCATACTCAGACAGGCATTCAAATCATCTCCAGCTTTCATCACCAAAGAAAACTGCTCTTCCCACGACTGCAACTTCTGTAGATAAGCCCTGAAATCATCACGATGCTCCAGAATCCTCAATAGTGTTCTGGCCAGTTTATTGGTTTTATCAGAATCCGATTGCATGGGACTAGTGTCAGAAATCAGAAGCAGAACTTTTGCCTGGGAGATATCGGGAAGAAGCCTCCATTCCAAACGGTACAGCTTTCTTTGAATCTGAATGTAAGACGGACAGGAATCCCCGATAACCACAAAATTTATCTTCTGATCAAAGGCCAGATTCAACCAGTCTTCATAGATTTCACGATGAATGGCATTGCGAAACAGCCGGTTTAAGATCAGATCTTGTGGCTGAAGGTCATGTCCAAAAATTTTAAAACATTCCCTTGAGAACTCAGGCTGTAAATGAAAGCGATGATCAAAACACAAAATACCCTGGGAGGAGTTGTCCAAAAAGGATTTTAAGGTTCTGCTCCCATCTGTGGCATGGGTAGTTAAATTATCATTGATTTGTTTCAGCTTCTTTTGAGACTCAATAAAATCATGCAGGAGATGATTGTAGGTTCTAATCAGATCCCCTAGTTCATCTTCTCGGTCCAATTCAATGCTGTGATAGTTCTGGTGGATCCGCATATTTTCCGCACTGCTTCGTAAAATTTCCAGAGGGCGAATGATTTTTCGTTCCAGGTACTGCCAGAGAATCAGTGAGATTATAAGGGCCACAAAAAAAGCCAGAATCAGGGAATCACTAAGACTTGGATAAACGGTTCTGAAAATTTCCGTAGATGATAACTGGCAGCCTAGATTGGCCGGGCTCCCATCCAGAAGTTTGATATGGCTGTAAGCCAGATATCCTTGTCCATAAACCTGAAGTTCTCTGCTGATGGGACCAACCGAAGGCAGTTCAAGAGGAGTTCCCAGAACCTTTTTGAACAGGGTTCCCTGAATGAATACAGTGGTAGTGGTATACCCGGCCTGCCGCAGATCCCTGGCATATGCACTCAGGTATTCGCTCAGAATTTCCGGGTTTAATAATGCTCCAATGACCAGTTTTTTGCCGGACCTTAATGAAACAGACTGGATCAGGACAAAGGTTTGAATGGAACTATCGTAAAATACTCCTTCCTGAGAGTTTTTGTAGGTTTCAATGATGTCAGCAGGGTTACCAAAAATACCTTCAGCCAGCATGTTAAAAATTGGCTGGGACCCTTCCTGATAAAGAAATATCAGGGGGAAAACGGAATTTTGCGATGCCTGACGGATTTTGTTGTGTGAAAAACCAACCAGTAGATTGTGTACCTCCCTGTGCTGCTCAAGAAGCATGGCATACTCGTAGGCATCCGCAATCTGACGAAACTCCGAAAATATATGCTGTACCCGAGACAGGGCATGTTCCATCAGGTTTTTGTGTTTGTCATTTAAGAGACGGATTTTATCGGAGGCAGATACCAGGGAGTTTAGTTTGATGGATTACAAAAAATAATCACATAAAAGCAGGGTCAGCAAAAAAATGGAACCCAGGGTTATACCTAATAGTTT
>JACFNL010000166.1 GCA_019454875.1 Candidatus Cloacimonadota bacterium
TTCTTAGGCAAAGAAAGCCGCACACAAAAAAGCCTTTGCACATGACAGACGGAAGCTCACCACAGAAAAAACTCCCTGTTTTTTCGTACCATTCAGGGAGCCCAAGTTGGAGATATCTAGTTAAGTGTCATCAAAACCTGTGAGGCCAACGGAATCAACCCATGGGAATATCTAAAATTCCTGTTTCAGAAAAACACCCCTGAAACCCTCATGCCCGAGCATTGGATACCCTGGATCTGGGCTGCAAGGCAGAAAAATACCACCCAAGCCAAAAGTTAAGCAGCTTCGCTGGAAGGACACACTTAAAGCAATTGCAGAATGTACGAGGCATTTTGCCGTACAGATTGCAGGCCAGATATGGAACTTTCACTCAAAATACGCTCACGGGTCAAAGCTACTGTTTCCAAAGCCACATCTGCATCACGGATTTTACTCTCTGTACTGGTAAGATTCACACTATAGGTGGTGAGGTTATCAAAAAGCAGTTCCATCCTTTGCTGAAAGGCTCCAAGATTTGCCCTGGTGCTTGACATTGTAAGTACAGCACGATCAATACGCCCTAAAGAGATCGTTGCCAGCTCATTCGTTGAAACATCCAGTCCATCAAGGTTCAGTGCTTTGGCTCTCAAATCCCCCACGGCAATTTCCACAGACTGGCCACGATTGGCCCCTATCTGAAAATTTAACACTCGCCGATTCAAATGGGCACGAAATTCCTTTTCACCAACCCCCTGATCCTGACTGTTAAATGATATGCCAAAAGCTTTTTGAGCGCGTATATCTGAATCAGAATCCAGAGCAGTTAAAATGACTCTGGCATTTTGTCCATAATCGGTACTGAAAAGCTCAAAACGCCCCAGTTCATCAAAACGATAGCCAACTTTTACATGCCCCATATTTGCATTATCCATAATGCTAATAATCTGGGATTTCGCAAGAATATAGGGCTGTCCAATACTGAGCAGATTTTCACCAGAAAATACAATGTTGTCAGAACGATTTCCCTCTCCATCCGTCACAAAGAAGTTGACCATACCCTCCAATTGATAACCCATATCACGAGAGCTGTTACTAGGAGAACCGATAAGTACCGCTGGATTTCCAGGAAAAAAACCAGATACTGCGGTTGTGTGAGGTATCTGAAAAGTAAAATCGCTACCATCTTCATCGACCAGAAAAAATCGTGAATCCTGGCCTGTGCCCATCTCTGCCGATGCCTGAAATACCAAACGACCGGATGAATTGATATCAGCCCGTATCAGGCCATTGGCCTGTGTATCAAAAACACCATTATAAATTGAGACTAGCATATCCTGAGACAAATATAAACCCAATGGATATATTGGTGATTCAAGACGCACTTGATCGTATTCCCCGTCTGCTGTACTAAAAAGCAAACGCACACGACGATGGGGATCCTGAACTGTGAATCCATTCGTAAAATCCCTGGGATTAACCAATGTGGGAGGAGAGCCGCCACTTCCTTCATATCGACCAGTTTTAAAACCAAGATAGTTGGTTGTATTAAAATCTGCGACAATTGAGATCAATGCCGTTGTGCCTGTATCCAGGGTTTTAAGTTCAAATACATTACCATTGTGGCTGGCACGAATTCTTGGACTTTGTGCGGTGCTGTCAATTTGAGTGTTGATGGTATTCACAATTTGATCAAAGGTATAGGAACCAGAAGCAATACTGATCTGTAGTGGCTGTGAATATCCCGAACTGACCATATCCTGAATGGCAGCTGGGCCAATCAATCCATGCACATTGGTATCTGCTATTGTAAAACGCGAGGTTTCTATGATTCGAATCACTGGCAGTCCATTGGTTGTTCTGATAGATGCTCCTTCAAGATTTGCAAAGCGAAGTTGCATATCTCCTATTTCAGCATTGCCTCCATGACTGTCGGAAATAAAGCTTCCTGTACTGGCATGCACTGTATAACTGGAATTTTCTGATTGTTTGGTCGTGCTAAATCCCAAACCATCGATAATCGCATCATTGCCCGTAATGTAAAATTCTCCATCCGCACCCGCTGCCCCGGATTTTACCCAGAACTGGCCCCAGCTCTGTACAAACTCAACTTCGGACTTCTGCATTCCCAAATCCGTCTGCATTGCCCTTTCCATAAGCTGTCCCATTTCACCAAGGCTCATTTCTCCATCAATTCTAACCGCTGTGCTACGATTTCTACCTTTTAACAATAGCTCCACGCCAGAGGACAAAGCTGCCTGTGCTTCAAAAGACTGTAAAGTATCTAGTTCCTTAAGCTTTGTAGATGCCGTTGTTAAAATATGCGAGGATTGCAGGATTGTACTCTTCAACTCCTGTCTCTGCCCCAGATGATCCAGCCTCAGGTTCGCTTCGATTTTGCCCGAAATCGTAGACGATGTATTCCCCCCCATGTGATACAATTCAAAGCGTTGTCTATCAAGAGTCGCTCTATAGCCACTGCTGCCGTCCAAAAGCTTTCTGGTATTAAACTCTGTTGTCTCTGCAATAGAGTCAATCTCATTTACCAATTGATCCACTTCTTTTTGAATTTCAAGACGATCGGTACGAGTCAGGGCCCCATCCTGAGCCTGAATTGTAAGCTCTCGCAGGCGATTGAGCATTGCCTGATTTTCCTGCACTGCTGCATCGGCAGTCTGTGCCATACTAATCGAGTCCAAAGAATTGGTAATTGCCCGATTCAAGCCTCGAATCTGACCTCTGAGCTTCTCACTGATTGTCAGACCAGCTGCATCATCTGCACCACGATTGATTTTTAATCCACTGCTCAGCCGCTCAATGGATTGCATTGAGCCCAATTGTGACTGTTGGGTTTGAAAAGACGACCTTAAAGCAGGAACCGTCAGTCCCGTTCCGATTCTCATAACACTCCTCCCTGAATGTTGACAAGACGCTAGTCAGTGACTGAAAATAAAACACTCTTTAAGTATCGACAAAATTTAGCCCAAATTTTAAAAATTTGAATTTGATGACCGATAAAATAAATAGATTTAGAGCAAAAGCATAATCGCACTTGTGATAGTAAAAAAAGTACCGACTTTAGTAGCCGTCCAAAGTAGTCTCTAGGATAATTGGGACAAATAAAATTGTACCAATTCATCAAAACCCCGGCCAAAAAAGGCTTCAATTTTTTTATGGGCTGTAGCGTTATCAAGAACTCCTTCCTGATAAAGCTCAAAAATTGAAGTTAGCTTTCCCTTTTCTATGCCTATTTCTATTCCCTGTTGCATTCCGCGTTGCATTCCGCGTTGCATACCATCTGCCCAAGCTTCTTCACGAAGGGTTTGTTGAGTGTCGGCCCGGCTGGCCTCGTCTCTTAGGCGGTTCATATAGCGGTTGTAGTCTTGGCGGTTTCTGGAAGAGAGCTTTAAAATATCTAAGGCGGTGAGGGCTTCAGAAAGACCTGGTGCCGTAAAGTGGGACTCTACCTTTTCATTCTTCAAAAAATAGATCCATTCATCCAAAGGAACTTTGGCCGTCTCATTAAATCTTTCCACACTGATAAGCCAGTATTCAGGGTAAAGATCAGAAGCGTCTTTTGCTGGAGCAAATTTAGATTGTTGAGTGGGATTTAAGCTCAGTTTTTCCTGAGTGTGTAGGCCGCGAAACTCTGTATTTCCCCGATAGACATAATCTTTGCCCGTACCAGGGTCAAAATAGAGGATGTTAATGGAGTAAATCTTGTGGATTTCTCCGTACTTCTGGCCTGTGTGCAAATACTCGGTAACCAAGCGACTGGAGGAAAAAAGCATTCTTTGCAGGTAGTCAAGCTGATACTCCACCTGTACTTCCACAATAATGAGTTCTTTGTCCTCATCAAGACAAAGAATATCGACACGGTTGTATTTCTGATGCTCTAAATCTTGATTAGACTCACTCTCAAGAATCTGTTTGATTCTGATATCGCGGTTCAGAATGCAGGATATAAAGCCCTCTAGCACCTTAAAATTAGCTTTTTGCCGCAAGATTTTTTTGATGGCCCAGTCAAAACGAACCAATTGTTTTTTCTTCATAACCCTACCTGTGATATGGAAAATTATACCATATGTGTCACCCTGGTTCAGTCAAGCCATGACATTGGAGAATTTTATGAATCAAAATATAGGGTGGATATTCATCATATAAAGCCTTTGAGCCGGGGTGGAAAGGATACGATTGAAAATCTGGAACCAGAGATATACTGTGTGAGGTAAGGTGGCAGCCAAATATAGATCACATTGGTAGATTCAAAAGAAACTTCCAGGCAGGCAAGACATCTATTGTTCCACAGTCCAGGTGTATCTGTTCTTCCTCATGACGGGCTACAATAATACCTTGTGGCTCCTTCAGCTCAGCCATGGCTTCAGCAATACTAAAACCAGCTTGCACTGGAAATGCTATCGTTCTCTCCTCGTCCTCGCTAACGGATGCCTGCAAAACCTTAAGGGGGACATGCCCTTTGGCATCCTGAATACAGGAATGAAGAGTTCCACTAAACTGGACTGTTTCAGACCAAAGGCTGGGGAGCAGGACCAAAATACAAAATATAATTTTTATCACACCTCAATGTTAAGGCTTAGAAAAAAACTGTCAAGGTGGCATGGGTGAAGCTACCCGTAAACAACAAACCCCACCGTATTGAGTGTCCCTCGGGACCCTCTG
>JACFNL010000020.1:0-19523 GCA_019454875.1 Candidatus Cloacimonadota bacterium
TGACAGTTTGTGTGATTTTTTGATGTAGATTTTCCATGAGTTTATGTTATCACGGGGTTTTTGGGCTTAATTTGATGCGGCTAGAGTGGGCAAATTCCGAAATTATAGAATTTCTAGAAGTTTCGCCTAAGATCGGGCAGGAATAGAGAGAAATGAGGCACTAAAACCGATATTTTTTGAGGTGTTGGGATAGACTGCAAATTGATGTCCAAAATCCTGTCAAGATAAATTTGCAATAAAGCGGGCGTGACAGATGCATTTTATTAGCCACTATGGAATTCGATCAACATCAGCAGAAATCAAACAGGCCGTGACAGATTGCTGCATTGGTCAATGCTATTTAACATCCTATGCAATTTGCTCAATTCTGCACTTTTGGCAAAGAGGATAGGTTTGTGTGAATTCAGTAATAAGGGCTTTCATTTGTAAATAGGACGAGCCATATAAATACAGGGCGGTTTCGTTTGGACCTTCCCAGTAATTGAAAACTTTGCCGACACCATCAACTAGACGATCCAGCTCACTGTATACATGATTGGGATCGCAGTTTTCGTAGATCTCAGGATCCAGATCGGTATAGTTCAGATAAATTGCCAGTCCTTCCAGAGTACCGAACTGAATTTCAGAACCAGTGGAGCATTCTTTGATTTTTGAGCCTTTGGGAACGCCTATTTCCTCGAGCACTGCCAGAATCAGGGCAGTGGCTTCCTCAAATTTGCTAACTTCTATTTCGATATTACAATGGCCGATTTCCCCAGAAGGCAACAACATACTTCCAGCACCTAAGACACTGCCTAGTGAATGCTGGGCAAGAATTCCAGCCAGAACATCTTCGTAAATCTCACCTCGCTGCATTGGTCGAATGCGGGCATTGATTGTGACTTCAAACAGCACATCTCCTCCTTATTATGGCAAAAATCCATGCTACAGGCTCAAGCAGCAATAAATAAAGCGGCACATTTGTTTTCAAAGTATTCGCCTACGCATTATCCTGAATAGGAACCAAGGGAAGTGATTTATGGATTTGACACCTGAACTGCAAGGCTGGAATGAAAAAATCATGGATGTGGCGACCAGTTATGGTCTGGATTATTTTCCAACCATCTTCTATATGCTTCCCTATTCCTATCTGACAGAGATTGCCTCACACGGGGGATTTCCCTCCCGTTATTACCATTGGAACTTCGGGCTTGAGCATGAAAAACTCAAACGGAGTTATGAATGGGGCATGGGTAAAATTTATGAGCTGGTGATCAACACAAACCCCTGTTATGCATACCTTTTAGAAAACAACGATGTAATGCAGCAGAAACTGGTCATGGCCCATGTTTATGGGCATTGCGACTTTTTTAAGAATAATATCTATTTTGCCAATACCAACCGCAATATGCTGGATGAAATGGCAAACCACTCCAGTCGGGTAGAAAAATATATTCAGAATTACGGGGCCTCGGAAGTGGAAAGCTTTATTGATGCCTGTATGTGTATTCAGGAGCATATCCATCCCTTTGGGATCACTAAGGTGGATTATCAGGAAGAACTCAGTTCCGAAGAGGAGTTTCTGGCCTATGGCAAGAAAAAAATGCTGGAAAAGAATCCCAAATACATGGAGACATTTTTAAACTCCAAGGAATACATTGAACTGCGAAAAAAACAGTATCAAAGTCGCCTTGAGAAGGCCCAGAAATTTCCAAGCAGTCCAGTGAAGGATCTTCTGTTTTTTCTATTGATGCACGCTCCATTAAAAAAATGGCAAGAAGACATCCTTTATATCATCCGTAAGGAACGCTACTATTTTGTGCCCCAGGGCCAGACCAAAATCATGAATGAGGGCTGGGCTAGCTACTGGCATTTCAAAATCATGACGGAGCATTTTTTAGATGGGGATGAGGTCATTCAATTTGCTATGGATCACTCTGGAACCCTGGCAAAAAGCCCCTACCAGATTAACCCCTACTATCTGGGATTTACCCTGTTTCACGATATAGAAAAACGCTATAATCGTGGTCAGTTTGGCGAAAAATGGGAAGAATGTAAAAGTCCCAGGGAAAGAGACCGTTGGGATACCAAGGCCAATATCGGACGGGAAAAAATATTTGAAATCCGAGCCATTGATAACGACTACAGTTTTATCGACAAATACCTGACAGAAGAATTTTGTGACGAACACAAACTGTTTAAATACAATTACAATCAACAGACTGGTCAATGGGTTGTATCGGATCGCTCTTTTGAATCTGTGAAAGACCAGCTTCTAACCAACCTGGCCAATTTTGGAATTCCCTACATTGTGGTTGAAGACGGAAACTACAAAAACCGTGGTGAGCTATACCTTAAACACCACCATGAGGGCGATTTAAGAACGGACTACTGCTTTGATACCCTCGGGGCTATTTTTTATATCTGGAAAAGACCAGTGCACCTCGAAACCATGATTGATGGCAAAAAGAAACTCTACAGCTACACAAGCCCCGATGATAAAAAACTGGTAGACCTGTAACAAATCAAAACCATATTCGATTTGAATTTTTATGGTAATCGGCAGGCATTAAACCCAGCCAGTTTGGAAATCCTTTGTCTATTGTTGGCAAACAAACGATATAACACCTTGCAGACCCAAATCATGGGGGGTAACAATAAAATGCGGCTTAGATAATAAAATCCCCGTCTCTGCCCAAAAATTCTCAGAACCGCTTCAGCTCCCAAAAAAACTCCCTTGGGGGAAATTAAAACCAGATAATTCTGGCAATCCTGCAATGAAATACCAAAATCCTTAAGATTATCAAAAAAGCCCCGGTGAAATTCCCAGTCAGCCTGAGCCCATCGTGATATCTGAGTTGCCAGAAATGAACAAACCCCACAATCACCATCGTAAACAACAATCTGATTGTGGGGAAGTTTCATAGAAAAACTCCTATTTATGCCGGATTCTGAGGCTGCAAATCATCAGGAGGGGTAATAACCGCCCTTCTGTCTGCATCTTCATCTGCCTGCATAGCTTCTTCGTTCTCCTTGGCTGCAAGTCTTTCGGCTTCAACCTGCTCCTTGGAGCGAAGTCTTCGTTTAGGAGCTGGCCCAATCTCTTTACCAGCCACCAATGACCTTAACTCCTCAAGAGTCAGGGTTTCATACTGAATCAGGGTTTCAGCAATCAGCTTTAAGGTATCAAAATTATCTCTAAGCAATTGTTTGGCTCTTTCAAACTGGGTGTTCACAATGCGATGAATTTCCTCATCAATGGCCTTTGCCGTTGTATCTGAATACGATTTTAAGCCAAACCACCGTTCCGAATTTTCTGTGTAGGCAATTGTTCCCAATGAATCACTCATGCCCCAGCGGGTAACCATCATGCGAGCCAGCCTTGTGGCCTGTTCTATATCTGAGGCTGCCCCAGGAGTATAAGTGTTGAAGGTCACAATTTCAGCACTGCGACCAGCCATAGAAACACAGATCTGATCAATTAACTCTTCTCTGGTATAAGAATCTTCCTTGGGCAAAAATGAAACCATACCCAAAGCCCTGCCTCTAGGAATGATGGTGGCCTTATGAATTTCATGACCATGTGCCACAAGCAGATTCACCAGGGCATGACCAGCTTCATGGTAAGCCGTATTGTTAATCTCTTTTTCGCTCATGACCTTGGATTTTCGCTCAGGTCCCATCATTACCTTGTCACGGGCATCTTCAAGATGAACCATAGTGACCTGATCTGCCCCTTCTCTAGCAGCTGTCAGGGCAGCTTCATTCACCATATTGGCCAAATCTGCACCGGAAAAGCCTGGTGTAGCCTTGGCTAAGGTGCTCAAAATTACATCGGGGGCTGCCGGTACTCTACCAAGGTGAACCGAGAGAATCCCTTCACGGCCTTTAATGTCAGGAAGATCAATTACCACCTGCCTGTCAAACCGTCCCGGCCTGAGCAAAGCCTGATCCAAAATGTCTGCCCGGTTGGTGGCCGCAATGATCATAATTCCTGTGTCATTGTCAAATCCATCCATTTCCACCAAAAGCTGATTCAGGGTCTGTTCCCTCTCGTCATTACCCCCGGAAAAACCATTGCCTCTTTGTCGCCCGACTGCATCAATCTCATCAATAAAAATGAGGCACGGTGCCGCCTTCTTCCCTTGTTCAAAAAGGTCTCTGACACGGGAAGCACCAACACCTACAAACATTTCCACAAAATCCGAGCCGGACATATGAAAAAAGGGAACATTTGCTTCTCCGGCAACCGCTCTGGCCAAAAGGGTTTTTCCTGTACCTGGGGGCCCCATCATCAAAACCCCACGAGGCACACGGGCCCCGGTCTTTTTGAATTTTTTGGGGAACTTCAAAAAATCAATGATTTCAGCCAGCTCTTCTTTAGCCTCATCACAGCCGGCAACATCCTTAAAAGTTACCTTCTCCTTGCTTTCAGTAAACATCTTGGCACGGGAACGACCAAAACTCATACCTCGGGGCGAGCCTCCCTGCATTTTGTTGATAAAATAAAACCAAAGACCAATAAACAGAATCCAGGGGAAAAGTTGAAAAATAACCTTCAACCATTCCGGCCATGTTTCTGTGGGGGCAAACTCGATCTGCACTCCCTTTTCAATCACCCGCTCAAGATAGGGAGGGGTCAGAGCCTGGGGTGCTACCGTAGTATACTGGCCTTCCTTGTTGTCCTCAAACTGGATATTGAGATTATTCACCTTGGCCCGGATCACCTGACCCTTTTCCACCATAGTGACAAAAGAAGAATAATTTACCCGACTGATATCACGATCCGAATAATAGTGGGAAAAGATAGTCAGGATGACAATAGCCATCAGGATATACAAAGTGATATTCTTGAACTTTGGCAAAACTCTACTCCTTTGCTCCGCGCTCATGGTTTTACCACAACCACACCGGAAGCACCAAGGAGAAATGTACCATATTGCCAAAGTCAGAGCAATCAATGGCTCCTTATGGGAGCGGGTTTTATAGAGGAAAGCATGCAATTGGCCAGTCTCAGTAAAGGTGGTACAGTAATCAAAGCCGGGGATATCGTCCTGCAGCATGGTATACCACCTGAAACCATCAAAGACAGCATGGGCACATGGCACGGAGTTCCTGATTATTATCTGATCGGAGACCAGCTGTTTGATCCGAGCACCGGAGTTTGTACCTGTGAGCTTGAGTTTCCTGCCTACTTCAATTTTTTCGCCCTGAAAAAAAAGACCAAGGTTTTGTGCACTCTTCCCATAAAAAAACGCATCCAGGAAATTTTTGCCACTGCCGTGTTTGGACCGCAGAGACTAGAAGCTAATCTTGAACCAGGAATTGAGGATGTCCTGGCAGAAATGCGCTACTTCCGAGCCAGTCCCTTCGGTACAGACTCATTGCTTGAACTGGATCATTTTCTGGACTTTATTTTGCCTGACTCTTCTGGGGTATACCGAATTGGCGATCTGATTATAAGGCGAGAAAACAATAGCTTCATCCTCAATGTTCAATCCGAGCAAATCTCTTTGGCTATAGACCCGCCTCTGCCAGAGTATCAATCGGAAGAACCTGAAATCGGTGAACCCTTTACCCCTCCCTGCTTTGGGGTAACTATTATCGGTTCCGGTCACGGATTTGATAAATCCTCCAAGACCTGTGGGTTTTTGGTTTGGGGAAATCAGGCTGGAATTCTGGTGGACCCTCCCATTGACACCACACACTGGCTAAGAGAAAACGGTCTGGGACATTTAAAAATCAACTCATTGATTCTGACACATTGCCACGCTGATCACGACTCAGGAACCCTACAGAAGATCCTCGAGCAGCATCGGGTGGATCTGTTTACTACCAGGGCTGTTCATGAGGCCTTTGTGACTAAGGGCTGTGCCATGACAGGCATGACTCGAGACAATTACTGCTCCCTATATAACTTTCATGCAATCCGGGTCATGGAACCAACTTTTATTGAAGGTCTGGAATTTCGATTCCGCTGGTCTCTTCATTCTGTACCAACCATCGGATTTGAGGTGTTTCATTCTGGCCGGTCCTTCATTTACACATCGGATCACCTGTTTGACTGGAAAACATACAACGACCTCTACCAGAAGTCTCTGATCTCCTTTGACCGACACACCGAGCTTCAGGATTTCCCCTGGCACCATCCCCTGATATTTCACGAAGCGGGTGCACCTCCCTTGCATACTCCGATCAGCAACCTGGAAATGTTACCTGAATCAGTGAAAAAACGAATTCACCTTTTACATGTGTCCGAATCCCAGATTAAACCCGAATCCTTCCTAAAAATTGCCCGGCCCGGGTTAAGCAATACTGTTGTTTTAAAAAAGGAACAGACTGAACTTGATAAAACTGTAAAAATACTGGAAATCCTTTCGCGGACCCCATTGTTTTCAGGATTTCAAATGAAAAAGGCCCCGGAATTTCTCAATTTGTGCCGCATCGTCAAATTCCCCCAAGGGGAAAAAATCATCAGCAAAGGAACTACAAAGAAGGAATTTTATCTGATCCTTGGAGGGCAGGCCAAAATCCATGTGACAGACAATGCAGTCCCATTTATCAAGGTCTATGGTGAGGGAGATTATTTTGGAGAGACTTCCATCATTTTGGATATTCCAAGAACAGCTGATGTTTACGCACATACTGAGCTTGAGTGTGCCACTGTAGATGAATATGAATTTCTCTACTGGATTCGTGGCACAGATGTGGCTGGTACTGTGAGGCGGCTGCATGCCAATCGTTTGGGTTCCAGCTGGGAATTGATGATGGAAAGCCCACTCTTAAAACATCTTTCTTCTACCCAGAAAACCCACCTTCAAAGTCTGATGCGAAAAGTCGATTTCAGCCCGGGAACAGTATTGTTTCCATCCGACACTTGTCGTGGTGCCGGACTTTTGGAGTCTGGTACCATTCTGCTTAAAAGTGCAAGTCAAAAGCTTCCGAATCGACAACTGATGCGGGGAGATCTGGTAACAGACCCCAGGCTTTTATCCGGGCTTGAGAGTATGCAGTGGATTGCAACCGTACAAACTCAGGCAACTACCTGGTGGTTGCCAAAAGAAGCATTTTCGGACTTCTTAAATTCCCATCCAGGTATCGCCCTGCGACTCAAAATCGAGATGGGTTATGAGATTGAAGGTTACGAACCAGAGGAAGATTTGATTCATCCCTGAGCTTAATCCAGACTACCAGTGTGGGAAGCTACCCTGCGATCCTGGAAATGAAAGCTGGGACGCCGGTACAGGTTCCTCGGTTTTTCAACTACGGCATAGGCCCCGCTCAAAACAACCTTATCCTTATCTTCTTCCATTACCGATCGGGCCGACAGTTCATCTACGGCCTCAGGTTTCTCCGTATAGAATATCTTGTGGATAATTTCGTTACCCGAAACCTGGGGGGTAATCTTCACATACTCAAGACTGGATAACAGTTCAGCCCTCTGTCTGGTACGGAAGTATCTTCCAACTAAATACAGAACCTGCCTGTCAAAATTAATCCCATCCAGGATACTTTCGAAGCTAGGCTTGAACTTAAACACTTCCAGATAACTTTTGGCATCTTCCAGGGAGTACAAAGCCTTCACAAAACGGCCTGTATCCGAAGAGCTGTGTGATGTAGGAGTATTTAGGTCTTCCAGCTCCCATGTATACAATCCTCGCCGCACAAACTGATGGGGTAAAATATCATCCTGGCTGGTTGTACTTGCAGTAGACTCCCTTTGAGATGGGGCCACAAACTCAACTTCCAAATTGCCCTTGCTGAAAACCGCAACAGACAAAATTCCTGGCTTCTGGGAATCCTCCTGATAAAAGGATCTGTCATTAGCCCGCTTCAAAAGCACCTGAATCTTTTCCCCGTTCTTTTTCACTTCTTCAATAATAAGCGCATTGGTACTTTGAGAAGAACCCACAACAGCAGCCACCTGGCCGTTGGCAATTACCGGGGGCATTTTGAGTCCACCAACGGACTGCACCCACACCTGTCTCATGGTATTTGCATTCACAACCTGCCGTCCCGACTCAGAAATAGTAGCTCTTTCGTGAACTATTCTTGCCCCGGAAAATTCCGGAGATGATGTAGAGTTTCGGGTATTTCTCTGCATTGGATAGGTAGGAGCGTTTGGCCCTCGACCGGTGTAAGCCATGTAGGGATAAGGCTGCATCTGGTAATTATACTGGTTAAAATACAGTTGATTATAATGGTTGTAACCACCGGGAGCCTGAATCTGGGGGACATGATAAATTCTGCTGTAGTCCATATCCCGGATAGTCACTGGTGCAGGTTCATGGATTCCTGCATAACTGGGCTGCATAATTCCTGTTCCTGAATATATCTCTTCAGACCCCAATTGTAGAATCGATGAAGATAACAGAATCACCCATTGCAACCATTTCATTATAATCCTCCTCCCAACCTCCTACGCTTGTCCAGACGATTTTGTTGCACTCTCTCCCAAAATCCGTTCCGTAGCGCCGCAGCTATTGCGAACCAGATATTGGGCGGCACTCCCCATTTTGGCACAGGTCTCCGATTCAACATCCAACACAATCAAATGCTCTGGAAGATCTCGTAGGGACTGAATCCTTCTGGACGCTCCAGCCTGTTCAAACATTTCACAGACCTCACGAAAATTCTGTGTATTTGGACCATAAAATATCACAGACCCGAACAAGGCAGGCTCAAGAATGGAATGGCCACCCACAGCTTCAAAACTGCCACCAACCACACAGAATCTGGCGTGTTCATAAATCAAGGGCAGCTCCCCATAGGTGTCAAGAAGGAGCACCTCAAAATCCTGCCCCTCCTGCATTTCAGACCTTAGCAAAATATCAATATCCATATCTCTGGCATACTGCTGGTATTGTTTCAAAAAGTGCATGTGCCTTGGAGCAAGAATAAATCGCCATCCACTCTGAATCGATTTAAGCTGTACAAACATATCCAGGGCCTGTAAAACCTCTTCTCGATGAAACGAGCCAAGAACAACCAGTCGTTCCCGAGAAATATGCAAAAGGCTGGATCTCAGAATTTCCCTGACTGGGGACTGAAGATTTCTTAACAGCTGATCATATTTTAAATTGCCCGCCACAGAAATATGCTCTGCGCCCAGATATTCCAGTCGGCGAGCATCTTCTACAGTCTGGGCATAAAAACGGATTTGCCGGATCAAAGGTCGAAACAGCCGACGAAGCAATGAATAGTGCTTCAGTGACCGATCCGAAATGCGGGCATTTACAAAAATGACTTCAATGCCCTTCTGCTGGCAAATATGCAAAAAATTGGGCCAGATTTCTGTTTCCAGGATATACACCTTCTGTACTTTGAGCATATCCAGAAATGTGTGGACACAAAGACGGTAGTCTAGTGGAAAAAATACAAAAGAATCCGCTGGAATAATCTGGCGCGCCCGTTTTTGCCCTGTTTCTGTTACTGTGCTGAATACCAGATGAGAATCAGGAAACTTTTGCCTCAAAGCCTCGACAAAAGGCTGAGCTGCCACTGTTTCTCCTACTGAAACCGCATGTATTAAAATAGTTTTTTGTCCTTCCTGGATTTTCACTCCAGGGAAACCAAGTCTTAATCTGAGAGGAAATCTGTATTTACCCAAAACAAAACGACCGTGAAACCAGTAACCAAACAGGACTGGGATCAACAAAAACAGAATCAGATTATAAATGATTAGATAAAACATCATGATTTTTTGCGCCGAAATTCCTTCCAGATATCATGAACCCAGAAATACTGCTCAGGGTAAATACGAATCAGATTTTCAAGGGTAATGGCAAAATCCTGCATGGCATTATACAGATTTTCTGAATCTATCACGATCTCTGAAACCAGTTTCATTCGCAAGTATTTCCCCTCGCGGAGGCAGGCATAAAACAAAAGCCGCGAGTCCGTTCTGTGCGCCAGGCGGACCGGGCCCTCTGGAAAGTTTGTCTCCCGCCCCATAAACTGAAGTTTTAATCCCTGCCCCTGATCTCCTACATTTCCTAAAACCTTGCCATCTTTTAAGACTCGATATGTGTCTTTTAATGACTGATGGGATGACAAAAGGCTCATGCCTGTCTGGGAACGCAGCCAATAAAGCAATTCATCAACCCACTTCAACTTCTGTGGACGATACAAACCAAAAATTGGGGCCCCTAGGCGGGCATAGGTTCCCATTAGCTCCCAATTTCCAATATGGGCTGCCAAAAGCACTACACCTTTAGGATTTTGACATAGATCTTTTTGATTCTCGTAAATAAGCCAGGGGCTTAATTTCTCCAAATGGGGAAGAAGTAAAACTTCTATCAGGTTCATTCCCATGTGCTGAAAGGACTTCAAGGAAAGGCGAATCGCATCCTTTTCAAAACCAGCCATGCGAAGGTTCGCGATGGCAATCCGCCTCCTGCGACTTAAAAGCATCCATGCGGTACTTCCAATAAGCTGTCCCAGAAAACATTGACAAATTCTGGGTAAAATTGTCAGAAATTTGCCGATACAAAAAACCAAATACTGGATCATCTTATGCCACTTTGGGTCATCCGCCCATGGAGTAACTAATGCAATCTGCAAACAAGCACTTAAAATACTGGTTATCCCTGATTCCCGTTGCCATCCTGATTCTTTCCGGTTGTGGGGCCTCTGCCGGAACAGGATACAACATTCCTGCAGCTGCAAACTCCAAAAATCTGACAATCCAGGAGATTCTGGCTGTAGACGATAAAATCGTGGGCGCATCTATTCGTATGGGCAGTGCCTTAGACTCTCAAGGGAATCTGGTTCCTCTGGCTTTACCTGTGATTCAGACTTCTCAGGATGGAAAAACAGGCAGACAGGATCTGGTTGTTCCTGTAAGCCAGAACCTACTGTATCTTGAAGCTACCGGGGGCAGCAGTGGTAGTGAAACACTAGGTACGGGAAGCAAGTTTTTGGGAGTGGTTGAAATTCCTTCCTCGGGCACAATTCCCCGGGTAAATATCAATCCATTCACCACGGTGGTAGCCTATGCAAAATCCAAACAGACCCAGACTCCTGTGAGCCAGCTAGCTGCCGAAGCTGTACAGCCATTTCTGTTCACAACCCAATCTGTTCCCATTGATATCAACTCCAGCCAATATCTGGGTAACACTTCCAATCAGGTAGAGACCCAGGGTGATGCACCCCTGTTTCAACTGTTTAATGAAATGATCAAAGCCGCTGCCAAAAATGAGGCAGGCACCACTACAGTTGATAAAACTGCCTCCTTCCTGCAAAAATTTTTTACGGAAACCAGCCAGACCTCGGTATACCCTCAAACCAGCAGCACATTTTTTGTGGGACTATCTTCTATAAGCTCTCTGATATCCACCAATGCCAATGCACTAGGAACGATTTTTTCCGAGGCATTTATGATACTTTCCACCAGTTCCACGGCTGGCACAAGGCCAACCACCTTTGCCACCAGCCCATCCAGGCCAGTGGACGACTTTGAAATTCAAAACCAGATTCTGGTTGATAATAAGTTCTTTACAATTGGTTCCCCGGTGTCAGGAATCAGTCCCATCACTACCTCCGATGCCAGCGGTATAGTCCTTACTGCGATTCCCACACTGATTCGTATGCAAAGAACACAAGATAATCTTGTATACAAACCTCTTCTGACAAGTCAGATGCATGTAAATCTTGAGGTGTATGCCAGTGATCTGAATTCGATTACTGACACACTCAGCGTCACTGTCGTCCCAGTGGAAATCCAGGCTCAAAACAACTTTACACTTGTGTTTCCTGTCGGTGCACTGCTAAGTGGAAAAAGAACACAGGCTACGGGCACAGCTTCGGCAACCTTAAGTAACCAAAGTGAAGACCGTTATCCCTCTCAAACAGGTGCAATTGACTTTTTGGTGGATGAGTTTTTAGCTCAGGCCAGACAGGCCGCTGGAGCTGATGTTTTACCATCCCTGTCTGGAAAAACCATCAATCTGGAAATCAAGTTTAACCAGAATGTCAAAATCAGGTTGCAAAACCAGCAAACCATCCTGAACGGCTTTCGCCTGGAAAGGGCAAAAATTCAATGAAAACACTGATTCGAGCTGCCACTATAATCTGTACACCAATGTCTCTTTGGAGTCTGCCTTTATTGGGGGACAGCCCTAATGCCTACCTACTCCCCAAGGGTCAATTTGAAACCTCCGTCAGACTGTGGAAGGTAAACGATGGAATGGACCTTCTTGGGTTAAAGCCTGATTTGCCCGCAGGCACACTGGATACAGCCGGTGACATGCATGGGACGGGGTTATCTATCAAAGCTGGATTGCATAAAAAATTAACCTTAATGCTGGATCGGGATAGACGGCAGTACGATTATGGAAGGGATCAGCTTACTGTCTATTCAGAGCAGCTTTCAGCCAGAATCCCCATTTTTGATAAAGAAGAAAAAGAACCCCTGTTTGCCCTTCAACTTACCCACCGCAATCAAACGGGCAACAATTTGAGCCGCATGTTTAGTACGGTAAGTCTTAATAATGCCAATTTCACATTCAATCCCCCAGTCAGTCTGACATTTAGTGGGGTCAGGGAACGGGAACTTGCCATGATGATCATTGCCACAAAACAGTTAAAACCAAAACTGACTGGCAGCTTGTTCTATGAATATTCTGAGGCTGATATTATGTCTGGAGTTGCTACAACCCTGCCTTCCCCTCAGATCCAGCAAACCCTGGCTCCCCTAAGTTATGAAAAGCACAAGGATAGATTTGGATACAGTCTGAACTGGAGACTGGACCCAGCCAATCAAATCTCGATGGACTATAACTACATGCTTCTGAGTCGTTCCAAAGATGTGTCCGATCCGGTAGATGTCAACCGTATCATAAACGCTTCCTGGTCTCATGAGCTAAAAACCAATCAATTCGTCAATTTACAGGCCAGATACATGGAAAATCAGTTCATTGGGGAACACAACTTTTTGTACAACACTCTGGTAGCCAGTCGCTCTGCTCGCAGATATGGCTATCTTGGGCTCGGCTACTCCCTGAAATTTGATCTGATGGATTGAAGTTTTGGCTAAACTCATCTATCCTGCCCCCGATGCTTTCGTAGCTCAGTTGGATAGAGCACCTGTTTCCTAAACAGGGGGTCGTGGGTTCGAGTCCCGCCGAAAGTACTAGAAAAACCCCGCAGGAATGCGGGGTTTTGTGTTTCATAAGTTCAAATCCGACAAAACTTTCCCCTAAGCTCTGATTTTGCACTAAGAACCATAAATTGACACATTCCCATTATATTGGAACTGAAGCTTCTACAAGCCTCAACCGATAGCATGTCCGATGACTAAAACCAAAGGTAATATATGTTGCGAATAATTAGCCTGATTGTGATTCTGTGTGGCAACGGTTTTGCTCTTTCTGAAACTTTTCAGGAAAGACAGGAAAGACTCGAAGAACTTCTAAAACAAAAAAGAGTAACTCAGGGTAGTGCCAGCACCAGTGTCAAAGGGTTGCCCACACGAGAAAAAGAACTTAAGAAACAGTCTGACAGGGCTGATTTAGACGAATTAAGGACAAAAGAAGAAGAAGAGGAAAAAAACGCTGAGCCCATATCAGCCCCATTGAACACGATTGGGCAGGTTTTCCCACCTCTTTTACAGATAATGTCAGTGGAACCAGATCTGATTCCTACAAACACAATCCACAATCTGCAGGTTTTTGGGCAGGAACTGTTTTCCAAGTCAAGCCGTTATTATGCCATGCAGACCCTGCAGCCACAGGATGTCCCGGATAGTTACAGTTTTGGAACAGGTGATGTTTTGTCGGTTCATGTCTGGAATCAAACCCAGGATGAAACTTTTTTGGCTGAAGTCAGTTCCGAAGGCAATATTCCTTTTCCACTAGCAGGTGAGATTGCTGTTGCCGGAATTTCAAAAAAGGAACTGGTTCCCTATTTACAGAATAAACTGCAAGGGTTTTACAAGGATCTCAAGATTTCCTACCAGATTGTAAAATTAAGGCAATTTCCACTCTATGTTACCGGCGAGGTTAAAAATCCTGGGATGTATCTCGCAAACGCCCTCTCCACACCAATTCAGTTACTAAGTGCAGCAGGAGGCCCTAAAGTCAATGGAAGTCTTAGAAAAATCCGAATTCTAAGAAACTCCGAGCTGCTTCAGATTGTAGATTTGCAGAAATTTTTGACCGAAGGTGTATTGGAAGGCAACCAGAAACTGCTTTCTCAGGATGTCATCCATGTACCGCTGATCCAACAAAGGCTGGCAATTTTAGGCAGAGTGAAGAGACCTGGGATATACGAAATCCATGATGAGCCGGACATGGCCAAGGTTCTTGAACTTTCTGGGGGCCTGGAGCCAGATGCGGATCCCAAAAGTCTGAAATGGTTCAGCTTTCAAAAAAATGGTACTGTTACCATGAAAGATTTGAATGAGGTCTCACTGGCAAATCAGGCTCCGCAGGATGGGGGGGTTCTGCTGGCAGGCTCCACCAAAAATACAATCAAAAACAAAATTGTTATCAACGGTAATGTATTTGCTCCTGGGGTGTATGAATGGGCTCAAAAACTTACTTTAAAACAACTGATTGCTAAAGCCCAGGGGATTAAACCAAAAACCCATCTTGGCACAGCCGAAATCAAACGGCTCATGGACAAGCCGGAGACGGTTCCTCACCATCAGGGAATGCTCTTAAGAACTCAGTATCAGACTCTGCATGTGAATCTTGGTCAGGAAATGTCAGGAAAAATTTCTACCCCATTACACCCTCTGGACGAAATTCGCATTTTTTCCTTAAATGAAATGCAGATCCAGCCACACATTGAAATCAGTGGGGAAGTGATGCGTACCGGTTCGGTCGAGCTTCAAAAAGATACCAGAGTAAGAGATGTTCTGGTAAAAGCACAGCTCAAGGACAGTGCTCATCTTTTATCTGGAGAGCTTTCCCGACAGACAAAAGATGGAATTCAGACGCTTAGATTCTCAGTAGGTCAGGCTCTGGCCGGTGAGGATGAACATAACCTGTTTTTGCAGCATCTGGACTCCATCACAGTGTTTAAAGACCCACGGCTTGCCAAACAGGGTACCATCGTGATTGGTGGTCAGGTCTTGTATCCTGGAGAATACAAATTTAATACCGGAGCAAAACTGTCCGATCTTTTGATGCGGGCTGGAGGGTTATCCGAAGGTGCATTTTTAATGGGAGCAAAACTGTACCGTAAAAATCTTGCCATGAGACAGAAGGAAATTCGTGACTCCTTTGTGGCCAGAGAACAGGAAAACCTCAACAACCTGAAGATTAAGGCATCACAGATGGCCGGGGAAGAATCGGCACAGGACAAAAAGGCAACCCTTGAGTCTCTGGAACAGGTCGATGACACCCTGGAAAAACTTTCATCAATTGAGATTGAGGGCAGGCTGGCTCTGGATTTTCGCAATATCAATTCCATTGAAGACATAAAAAACTCCATCAATGATATAGTTTTGGAGGATGGGGATCGCTTTGAAATACCAACAAGACCTTCTGAGGTGACTATTGCCGGACAGGTTTATGCTCCCTCAACGATACTTCATCGCGATGGGCTGACAGTCAGGGACTACATTGAGGCTGCTGGAGGATTTAATGACAATGCCTACACCAGTAAGGTGTTTGTAATCAAAGCCAGCGGGCAGGCTGTTCCAGTCAGCCAGATTCGTAACAAAACTCTTCGCTATGTAGAACCCGTTCGCACCCAGGAAGAAACAGGCATTCCAGGTATTGCCCAGCTCATCGAAGCTGGAGACACAATCATTGTGCCTACCAGAATTCAAATCCGCAGAAACCAGTTCAAGGAATCATTGGACAGTATCTACAAAATGGCCATTACTGTGGGTGCTTTGGGCAATATTTTCTGAGCCTGCGGTTTAATACTTAACATGTTTTCAAAACTGCTGTAGGTAAATCCGGCCAGTTGACTTAAGCGAAATAGGAGACTGGCCATACCTTCACTGCGTTTCAGAAAAAATGGTATGGGTGCCTGTAACTTAAGGGAATCCGTTGGTGCCAGAATAGTTTTTTTGAAACGGCGGGATAAAAACAAAAGAATGTTTAAAGCAGTTGTTTCCAAATCACCACCCATATCATCGGTGGTATAGGCTAGCTCCAGTTCCCATGCCTGGGGTATGGAGGTATAGGCAAACAGGGAAGAGTCATGAATCAAGACCAGGTCCTCAAGAACCATATAATCAAGTTTCGTATGACAGATCAGGGCCGTGTCCAGAATTTCTTCAAGTGTGACACTCTGAAGGCTAAGGTCACGAACTGGTTTAGAAATCAGGTTTTCCTCACACAGAACCAGTACGGGTTTTTTGATATGATGTGACAAAACAAAGGCAAATCCTTCCAGATGCAGATCCTGAGTAACAATAGAAAATTTCATAATTAAGCTCCCAGATTTAAAAATTTTTGATAAAAAAGGATAAATCGATGAACAAACTCAAAGGCAGACCAAATTATTCTTGTCAGCTCTGACAATTTCTGGTGATATACTGGGCCTATGCAAATTACGGAAGAACTCATTCGTCAACTGGTGGCGGAAGTCGTGGATAAAATTGAATCCTTGAATTCCACCTCAGTATCAGTGCCAGTCAAAGGTGAGATTTTCCCTGGTAAAGTTCTGACGGGAACCGATATCGAACAATATTTCAGACGAAAGATTCTAACTCTTCATATTCGTCCTAAAACCTTATTGACCCCGCTGGCAACCGAGAGAGCTCGTGACCTTGGTGTCATCCTTATCATGGACAGATAAAGACCTCGGGCTTTATCTGCATATTCCCTTCTGCCGCATCCGCTGTGCATACTGCGATTTTGCAACCGATCTTGAAAAATCCGGGGAAAGGCAACTGTTTTTAGACACTCTGAAGGAAGAAATCAAAAGACTCCCAAAATCAAGCCAGCCCCTGCAATCTGTCTACTTTGGTGGTGGAACCCCTAGCCTGCTTGAGCCTGAAGAAATCAGCGATATACTAAGAATGGTTTCCCAAAATTACAAAGTGAGCCAATACTCAGAAATATCCATGGAAGCCAATCCTGAAGGTCTTAACGAATCCAGACTACAAGGTTACCTTGATTCGGGGATTAACCGTATTTCTTTGGGTATCCAGTCTCTAAATCCTCAGGAACTTAAAATGCTGGCCCGTGGCCATCTGCTGGAAGAAAATATCAGGGCTCTGGAGGCCCTCAACAAAAAAAATGTCAATTACAATCTGGATTTGATGCTTGGTATTCCTAAACAGAATGAAACCAGTTTTTTAGAGTCCTTGACTCTAGCTTTATCCTATAAGCCATCCCATGTCTCGGCATATCTTCTAAGTGTTGAGGAGGATGCCCCCTGGTTCAAGCTTGTTCAAGAGGGTAAAATTCAAGTGGCTGATGAAAACCTGATGGCTGAACTCTACATACAGATGCAATCCCATTTGAAAAATGCCGGGTATGGGCAGTACGAAGTATCTGCATTTTCGTTACCAGGCAAAGAATGTTTACACAATCTTCGCTACTGGAAGCATCAGAACTGGATTGGAGCAGGGCCATCGGCTGCGTCCTGGTTATCCCCTCTTCGCTGGCAGAATCCTAAAAGCCTTGTGGACTGGATCCGTTGCCAAAAATTTCCGGACACAGGGCCTGAGTATACCACCTTGTCACAGTCTGATTCTGTTTTGGAAAAAATCATGTTACAATTCCGACTCCTGGAAGGCATTACAATACAGGACTACACAAACCTAAACAATGCCCATCCTGAATTGGAGCTTGGTTCACGCATGCATAGGCTGTTACAATTAGGGTTAATTGAAACCACTCAGACACACTACCGCATCCCGGTTTCTTCAGTGCTTTTGTCCAACCGTGTCTTTCAGGAATATCTGCCGTGATGGATCCTTTTGCCATAGCCCAGCCAGCACGCATCGGAAAAAGTGCCACCCCGTTTCTGCATGGGATCTATTCTGCCGTGATCTGGGGCTCTGCCCAGTGGATTCATAGGGAAAGACGCAAGGCCAGTGTGTTTTTCGGGGGGCTTGTCACGACTGTTTTATACACTCATGACTTTTTCCAGCAGGGAGCTGTGTTTTCAGTCATGAGCTCACATTTTGGGCCATTTTTATACACGGCATTTTTTGGATTTTTTGTGTTACTGTCCATAGCATTATGGGCCTACAATGTGTTGGATGCCTATCGCATGGCCAGCTTTTTGGAAATGGTATCCTGGAGAACCATAGCTCTTGAGGCCGATGTACCCGGCTGGGATTTCAGCAGGGAAAAAGAACTTCCTCCCCGAACTTATGGGCCAATTACCATTCTGATCTACGCTGGTGCAATTGCCGCTATCCTGCACTTCTTTTTTAGTGGTGGATTATCATCTGGAGAATCCCTGCTCACTAAAGTGGAGAAAAACCCTGCCGATTTTGCCGCCCGCAAGTCCCTGATTGAATTCTACCTTGAATCCAACCGCTCCCTGCATGCCCGCCTGGAGGCCGATGAGTTTCTTAAAAAATACGGAGGTGAGTTAAATACCCTGCAAAAGGAATATTTACACCAGATTTTAGGTACTTCCATGCCTGCCATCAGTGATACAAACCCGTCTGTGGTTATGGATTTTGTCATAGATGGTGTCATGGAGACAGGCAATGTAAACTGGAATGAACTAAAGCGACAACTTCCAGCCGCGGAGTTTGAACGCCGTGCTTTAGACACTCTTTTGGAAAACAAAGAGGACTTAAAACCTGCTGAAATTCTTTTAAATCAATATATGGAAACATCGGAATGGAGTAAGGCTCACTCTTTAGCATCCGATCTGTTAAGGCACCACCCCCATGTAGCCTGGCTGATGCAGACTATGCTCCTTGCAGAAAAAAGACTGAAACAACCACAAGTCATAGCTAAACCTGACTTTAGTTCCGCCATAGTGCTTTACAGGGAGGGAGAACTTGATAAAGCCGAACTGGAGCTGAACAGCTATTTTTTGGCCGGAGGGACGGACAAGGAAGCATTTCTTCTTCAGAATGCGATCTCGTTTCAACAGAAGGATTACAGAGAAGCCATTAAACATCTGGAGGCCGCTCTCAAAGTCTACCCCGAAGACTTTCTGTTTCTCTACAGCTTAGGCAATGCCTGGTTAAGACAGGAACAGTACCAGAATGCCATTCCCTGGTTTGAGAAAATTCTTGAGTTTGACACAGAACGAAAGGATGTCTACAAAAATCTCGGCCTGGCATACAGAAAAGTGGGCAATCCTGCCCGTAGCATTCACAATTATCGTAAGGCTTTGGCGTTGGATTCTGAAGATGAGTCCCTATTGTTCCTGTTGGGTTTTGCTGAATTTGAAGCTGAAGAACTAGATGCGGGGGCCAAGTCTCTGACCCAGTTGATAAAAATGAATCCCTCTCATCCACTGGCCGGGTTCTATCTTGGACAAATCTATGAAAAACTCAACGAATTTGAAGAGGCAATCACGGCCTACGAGGGAGTTCCCGCAACATCAAGCTTTCACTCTCAGGCAAAGGATAAAATAGCCGCCCTGAAAAAACGCCTTACACCTAT
>JACFNL010000020.1:19533-25169 GCA_019454875.1 Candidatus Cloacimonadota bacterium
ATACCCCCGCCCACAGCTGTAATCCAAAAAAACGCCCCAGCTATCAAACCGGTTGAAATCAGTAAGGTGAACACCATAGACTCGATTGCCCAGCATCTGGAGCAAGCCGAAAAATCCTGGAAAAATGATAATAAGGCCGATGCCATCCGCTGGTATCAAAAAGTGCTGGAGTTTGACCCGAAACATTTTCGCGCACTGTCGCAAATTGGCCGGCATTATCTGGAAGATCTCTCAGAATACAAGGATGCTCAGGAGTACCTGCTAAGAGCCAAACAGATAAAATCTGATGATATCTGGGTCAATTTATCCTTGGGCATCATTTCCAAATATATGAACAATACCTTTGAGGCAATTCGCTATTTTGAAGAGGTTCTGAAACGGGAACCTACACAGCTCAATGCAAATTTTAACCTTGCCCTGCTCTACGAAGACAGAAACCAGCTCGATTTAGCCAAGGAATATTACTCAAGAGTGATTCGTTTCCATCCTCGCCATCAACTGGCTTATAACTACCTTGGAGATATAAGTTTTAATGAGGGAGATTATTCCAGGGCCTCGGAAATTTATAGAGGGTTGCTACAGATTTCTCCTGACAATACCAGCATTCGCTTCAAGCTGGCTCTGAGCCTGGAAAAAGAAGGTAATCTGGTTCTTGCCAGGGAAGAACTGAACAAATTATCGCCAATGGTAGCTTCGGAACCTCTGATGTTATCTGAGGTTCAGGCTGCTTTGCAGCGAGTTTCCAATTCCCGTCCATAGTCGAATTTCTTGACAATCCCTTTACAGGAAGAGTAATCTTCGCTGATATTGAATTTCGTTTTCAACGGTGAACTATGACTCCTCCTGCATTTGAAACATTACAAAAAATGGACCGCCTGCTCTTAGAGCAGTTTCTTAACCTGATGAATCAGGCAGGCATTGCCTTAACCGATCAAGAAACCCTGATTGCCAAAGAGATACTAAAACTTGGCCATCATGTACGGCTCGAAGAAGTCCATGCTCATTTAGGTAGACAGTTTCCTGAAGCCTCCCCTGTCTTATGGATTCGGGTCCTTGAACTTCTTTTGAAATACAGGATTGTGATTAAAACCAGCCTGGAAGGTGTGGATGTTCTTGAACATCATCACCCGGATAAACGGCACTACCATATGGTATGTATGAAAACCGGAATGGTTGAAGAGTTCCAGTCCGAGGTACTAGAAGAAGTTATTACCGATTTAACCAGACAACATGCTTTTTTACCTGTTTTTGTAGAAATCAATGTCTACGGGGTTTCAAAAACCTACCTTGATAAATCCCCAGAAACTGGTTTTTCACTACTCTCAGCCCTTGAAAAACAGGTGGTGGAGGTGACTGATTTAGGGGAACAGGATGGGGAATTTTTCCATAAAATCAGTCAGTTTGGCTTTGGTAAAGGTGCAAGGATAGAAATCCTGGGTCAGACCAAAGAAGGGCGAGAAGTCCTGGCCCGTTGGCTGGAACACAGGCTGATCATACCCAGACAGAAGGCAGAAAAAATTCTTGTAAAGGCATTAAGCCCTGAAGAAACCAAACAGACCTTGGAACAAATGAATCACCTTGTTGGTGAAAGCCCTAGTCTCAATAACATTGAAGATGGGGAAAAGGTACGGGTTATCCGTATTAAAAGAGATTCTCCCTACCACTCAAGGCTCATTGAAATGGGATTTTTACCAGGATGCCTTGTAAGCAGAATCAAAACAGCTCCCCTTGGAGATCCTGTACAGTTTGAACTGAGGGGCTTTTCTGTAAGCCTTCGCAGGGAAGAATCATCAGACATCCTGGTCGAAAGAGTATCATGAGTCAAAATCTACCTACAGTACTGCTCGCCGGAAATCCTAACTCTGGCAAAACCTCAATCTTTAATCTTCTTTGTAAAACCCATCAGAAAGTGGGTAACTACCCCGGGGTTACAGTCGAAAAAAAAGCTGGCAGAGTCTACTACCAAAAAGACGAGTTTCGAGTCATTGACCTCCCAGGAACATATTCTTTAAAACCCTCTTCCCTGGAAGAAAAAATTGCCCGAAAACATCTCTTTGAAGAAAAAGATGCACTTATCTTAAACATTGTGGATGGCACAAATCTGGAGCGCAATCTGTATCTGAGTCTGCAACTTCTGGAGCTTGGCAGACCCATGATTCTTGTGATCAACATGCAAGATGAGATGCAAAGCAAAGGAATTATTCTCGATACAAAAAAATTATCCAAAGAGCTTGGTGTCCCCATATTACAGCTATCTGCCAACAAACCAAATAGCCGGGTCCCATTGATTGAAGAAATATTAAAGGTTTCAAAACAGCCTGTAATTGCTGAATCTGTACCATTAAGTCTGAATCCAACCCTTTATGAAGAGCGAATCAGACTACAAAAACATCTAGGAACCCAGGAAATCAAAACCTCATTTCTGGCTCTGCAAATTCTTGAAGACGACCCTGAATTTAATAACCTGGCTGCTGAAGAAGGTCTAAAATCCAGAGAAAGAATTCTGGAGATTTATGATGAAAATGCCTCCGTGCTGATCGCGGAAGCTCGTTACCGCCTGATTCAGAACCTTTTGGACTCCTGTGTAAAATACGAACCTGTCAAAACGACTATCTGGGATTCTCTGGATTCCGTTTTAATGTCCAAGACATTGGGACTTCCTATATTTTTTCTCATCGTTTATCTGACTTTTCAGATGGTGTTTACTTTGGGAGACTATCCCATGGGCTGGATAGAGTCCTTTTTTGAATGGCTCAAGGAGGGACTGAATCAATACTGGCCAAAATCCGAAGATACCTGGCTAAAGTCCCTTCTGATTGATGGACTCATTGGGGGAGTTGGAGGAGTCATCGTCTTTTTACCCAATATCGTGCTCCTTTTTATCGCCATAGCCTTTCTGGATGGTACTGGCTATATGGCAAGAGCCGCCTTTCTGATGGATAGAGTCATGAAAGGGTTTGGATTACATGGAAAAAGTTTTATGCCCCTGGTATCGGGTTTAGGCTGTACCGTTCCCTCAATCATGGCCACCAGGGTTCTGGAAAATCAGGCGGATCGCATGATTACACTGATGGTACTACCCATGGTGTCATGCACGGCAAGACTGCCTATTTATGGCCTCTTAATCCCTGTTTTTTTTCCTCTGGAACAAAGGGGATTTGTACTGTTCTGTGTTTACCTGGTTGGTATCCTGATTTTAATCTCAAGCGCGAAATTATTGCGAATGACTATGTTTCGTCACAACTCATCCGCATTTCTGATGGAAATCCCCCCTCTCAGATTGCCAACCATGAGATTTCTGTGGTCAGAAATGCTCTTAAGGTCAAAAATTTATTTAAAAAAGGCCGGAACCGTGATTCTGGTCTGCTCCCTGATATTGTGGGTCTTGGGACGATACCCAAGACTGGAATCTGAGGATCCAAGCTTGATTTTAAGAACTGAAACTGCCAGAACACTTCTGCTATCTGAGCTTTCACAGGCACTGCCGGAACCAAAACATGCCCCCCTGGTTTTAAGACTTGAAGATCTCAACAAAAATTACCACAGCTGGGAATCCGACTATCAGGATGGAATCCGTGAATTAAACCTTAAGCTTGAGGAAATTAGCGGTGAAATCAGAACTGTGGATCAGTTCATCAAGATTGTGGATTCAGTTAAATCTGACACGGAGTTTTCCCCGATTTGGGAGAAATATCAGTCCGAAATATCTGAAATTGCCAACACTCAATCCAATCAGGAGCTATTACACTCCTATGCTGGCAGGATCGGCACATTTTTCGCCCCACTTTTTGCACCCATTGGCTTTGACTGGAAAATTGTGACAGCCTTAATAGGAGCTATTGCCGCCAAAGAGGTTTTTGTAACCCAGTTTTCCATTATTTATGGAATGGGTTCAGATATTGATACTGATTCCTTAACCGATTTGAGCCATGGAGAAAATGCATTAAGCAAAGCCTTAAAAGAGGATAAATATCTTCCTGGACATCCTAGGGCTGGTGAAAAGGTGTTCAGCCCACTGGTTGCTGTTTCCCTGATGATTTTTTGTCTGATATCCACCCCCTGTATGTCTACAATCGCAGTAACCATCAGAGAAACCAATAGTTATGCCTGGGGTCTTTGGCAATTTGCCGGGTTTTCCATAATTGCCTACGCCTTATCCTTTCTGATTTATCAGACAGGAATTCTTATGAATCTGTCATAGTAGATGGATATTTGGACGAAGATCCAGAATAATGAAATGGATTTTCTTTTGGACATTATTTCTGCATATGTCCGCAGTTGTGCGTTCCCAGGAAAACTCTGAGATCATTCATACCAGAGTGACTCTCAACTACAAGCTGGAAACGCTTTATCACAACGGTGAGCCCGTCTCGCACAAGGTGATGGATCGACACACGGGCAAAGAAATCCAAAGGACAGAATGGATCTCCGAAGAAAGTACCCTTGAGGAGCACTACGAGGACTCGCAGAACCTGCAAATTTTGAGATACGACCTCAATGGCAGCCTGATTTCCCAGAGATATTTTAAAAAAGATGGGGATCAAAAGGGAGAACTACGGCTTGGAGAAAATGAAATTGCCGCACTGACAAATTATTCTGTAAGTGACGAGGAGCTACCAGTTCTGCCCATAGACTGGGAGGCCATTATCTTTGCCGACCGGAATTTTGCTAGAGACCAGGTGGTTCGCTGGTCAGAAACCAGAGATTACCGGGTAAAAACTGAGTACACTTCGGAAGGACTTATCTTTCGAAGGACTGTATGGAACAAACACACAGGACAAAGGTTACAGGATGAAGACCGCATATTTTTACAGACAATCTCCAAGGACATCATTTTAAACCACCGAGGATTTATTGAGATTTATTTTAATACTTTGGGCAAGATAACCGCCATTCGTTCCTGGGATAGACAGACAGGCAGAGTTGTCCCACCACCAGACTCCATTCCATTCTCGTTCAGATTGGAAAAAGATCATATATCCATGGATTATGAGCAGCATAAAAACTTTCGTCAGGATTTTTTTGATCAGCATCTACCATCTAAAAAGGTGGAGATAAAACCTGGAGAATCCTTGTTCCCCGAAGAAAATCAGGATTGGGAACTTTTAAAATCAATTGAAATGGGACTATATATAAGACCTAGCAGTAAGGCTGTGATCAATCACATCGGCAAAGTAAGAAACCTCAAATCTGATGTGTTTCATCTAAGTCTGGATTCAAGGCCGGGAAGATATCCCCTGGAGTTTTTCTGGCTGCACCACGAATATTCTGGGAGATTTGATGCAGATATCACCGTAAAAAATACCCGTTTTCCATTAGGGGCTGCCATCAGTTCAGACTACGAACATTTTGACATCATGACCAGAAAAGTACTGTTTAGCCGAACCGACGGTGAATTACATTTAAGGGCAGGACTGAGAATAAATTCCAACTCAATGAGACTGCGGGATGGGTCCAGAACTTTAAACTGGGAAGAATGGAGTTTACAGCCAGCTTTTGGGTACCGGCTGTTCTGGTATCTTAATCCAAAATTTGAATTCAGAACCGATGCCTTGATGACCTATTTTGGAGTGGGCGGGACAGAAACCAGATCCATAATGGCCAGTACGGAGCTGAAACACAAGCTGAAGGGCAAC
>JACFNL010000020.1:25206-40233 GCA_019454875.1 Candidatus Cloacimonadota bacterium
GGAATTACTAATTTGAATGCAGGTTTTGGGTATCGCTATTTTGATGAATCCCTAAGAGCAGATGCGGACACATTACAATTAGTTCGCATTGAACACGAATTTTCTGGCACTTTCCTAAACCTGAACTTCCGATTCTAGCCCCACAGGTTGTAAACTCTATGTACCTATGTTTACACAAATTATCTTCGCCCTGATTTTTATAGTTTCTATCCTGCAACTTCTTGCTCTCAAAGGCAGTCACAAAGATAGAATCATATGTACATTCCTCAGACTTGCATTTTTAACAGGTGTGACGGTTTTATGGTTTTCTCCAAGATTTGAAGATGTAACCCGAAATCTGGAACTGCCCCATTTTGCATTGCTTGAAGACCAGAGCCTATCCGTTCGTTCCTTAAGCGAAGATTACACAAAGCATAAATCTTCTCTTTCTGAATTTTTAGGGCAATGGGGTACTCTTAGAAATGTTTCTTTCCCAAATCAGGCCCTGGCCTACCCGGCAGACTCCATTACGGCCAATCTGAATGCCCTGTGCTTAGAAAAAAACTATCGTGCCATATTTTTAGTTACCGATGGACAGGAATCCCATCAAGGCACGGAGCTACAATGCAACACTCCAATATTTATCCTCCCTTCAACCGCCCCTCAGGACTTGACTGATTCTGGAATTGAACCTATAGACATTCCTATAAAATCCTATCTTGGCCAGGAAATCAGTATTCGCACCCGTGTCTATTCCAATACCACGGGAAAACTAAACATCAGACTGCACTTAAATCAGAGCGAAATAGCAAGTCGCGAGATCAACGCCTCATTAGCAGGTGAAACCGTAGAGTTTAAAATCATCCTGAATCAGTCCGGGGTTCAAAATCTTGGTTTGGAAGTATCTTCTTCGGCAAACAAAGAAGCGACACTTTTAAACAACACATTAAACTGGACCGTAACAGTTCAGGAAAAAAACCATCAGATTCTAGTACTGGCTCAAGCACCTAGCTTTGAGCTATCCCAGTTTTTACAGCTCCTATCCAAAATCCCGTCCCTCAGATTTGTGGTTCATTATCCAAAGCTTCATCCTGAATTACAAGCCGGGGATTACCACAGCCTTATCCTATGGGGAGGACTAGATACATTTTCTATGTTCCCTTCTCTAAAAAATTTACCTGTTTTGGTGGTTCTTGACCCCAAAACTTCTCCATCACAGATATGGCCAGAAAAACTAAGAAGCAGTCTTGTTACTGCCAGCCCCTTAAACGGAGATCTCAAGGTCCATCACACAGAGTTTTTGTCACAGCTTGAGGGAATTGGTTCAGTACTGGAAACTTTAAGGCCTCCCGCTCCTGCGTTTGTACCGGCACAACAGACCGTGATTCAGTCAATTCTAAGCCTGGAAGATCAAAATAAATCTATCCCACTCGTCTTTATGCTTCCTGATACTTCACAAACTATCTGGGTTGTAACTCATCCAGAAATAATAACCATGGATTTTTTTCCTTCCGCCCGTTCCATCCATCAGGAATTTGTAACCAAACTGTTTACCTTCCTCATCTCTTCCCTGATTTCCAAAAATTTAAATGATGGAATCCGTATCGTGAACCTGCCCCAGATTATGATGGAGGGAGAACGACTCAATGCAGAGTTCTCTTCCCAAGCCCCGGTTAGTGTCACTCTTACAGATAAAAGTAAAAATTCGATATGGTCATCCAGTCTACCCGTAACTATGAATAAAGTACTTGATCAGGGGCTTTATCAATTCCGATTTAGTGGGCCAAACAGTCAGATTCTGAGGGAGGAACAGTTGCTTGTAGGAATTCCATTTAAAGAAATGGCATCACTAGGCAACTCCATAGACTGGATGAGAAACACGGTTGGAAACAAAGGTCAGATTTTAGAGCCAGATAAAAACTTCCTGCATCAGATTCCAGCTGAAATCCTGCAAAAACAACTCAGAATGCAAAAAAGAACCATCGATTTACAGGCGAACTGGATCTGGCTGGTATTATTGGTAACAGCAATTTCCCTGGAATGGTTCTACAGATTTATGCAACGGATGGTGTGAAAATGAGTGATTCCTATCGTGCCGAGAAAAAGCTTCTAGGGCTAAGCCTTATTGAAGCTGGACTGATCACCAGAGAGCAGCTGGATCAGGCCCTTAAGACCCACAGAAAAACCGGAAGCACATTGGGAGTAACTCTGGTTCGAGAGGGATTCATCACTGAAAAACAATTGCTGACTTTTCTTGAAACCCAGCTTGGATTTCCCCACGCAATTCTGGCCAATTATGTGGTAGACCAGAATGCAATTCAGGTAATCCCCGAGGATTTGGCCAGAAAATACGAAATTTGCCCCCTGGTCAAGGTTAAAAACACCCTGACGGTAGCAATGGTGGATCCTCTGGATTCTTTTGTATTGGAAAACCTTCAGGAAACTACAGGTTGTGAGGTCAAACCTCTTGTATCTACCTACAACGAGATTATGGAGGCTATCGACAAGTATTATAGCCGCAAAGTAGAGATTGAAAAAAAAGATGACCTTAGTGCATTAAGGAATCTTGCTGAATCAATACAGGGAGTCAACAAGACATCTTCAGCACATTCCATCTCAGGCACCGATACAAACAAGGCCAATGTAATCAATCTGGTGGATAAAATTATTCAGGATGCCGTAAATTCCAAGGCTTCCGATATTCATATTGAGCCATCGGACAGTAATGTAAGAGTTCGTTTTCGCAGGGACGGCATCTTAGAAGATGTTATGAGTCTAGGTAAAGAATGGGCCAATCCACTGACTTCCAGAATCAAGGTTATGGCCGATCTTGATATTGCAGAAAAACGCCTGCCTCATGACGGCAGAACCAGAGTTCGACTTTCAAATCGGGAGGTTGATCTTCGTGTCTCTACATTTCCATGTGTGGACGGGGAAAAGGCAGTATTAAGGATTCTGGACAAATCCTCTGTGGTATTAAGCATGAACGAATTGGGATTTAATGATTATGTCTTAAAACACTTCTATCAGATGATCAAGGCTCCCAATGGAATTGTACTGGTGACCGGACCTACTGGTTCTGGAAAAACTTCTACTCTTTATGCTGCACTCAAGGAAATCAATTCCACGGAATTGAATGTAATTACCATTGAAGACCCGGTGGAATACAGGCTGCCTACCGTAAATCAGGGGCAGGTCAATGTAAAAGCGGGGTTTACTTTTGCAGCAGGACTAAGATCCATGTTAAGACAGGATCCTGATGTGATTATGGTTGGGGAGATTCGCGACCTGGAAACTGCTGAGATTGCCATCCGTGCTTCACTTACCGGGCACCTGGTGTTTTCCACATTACACACCAATGATTCCGCTGGTTCCCTGAATCGACTTATTGATATGGGTGTTGAGCCATTTCTGGTGGCCTCAGCCGTGTTAGGTGCCATGGCCCAGAGGCTGGTCCGCTGTATCTGCCCAGAGTGCAAATCACCCGTGAAAGTGGGTGACCGGCTGCTACAGGAACTAGGAATCCCCAAGGAGAAGGTTGGCAAGGTACAATTTTACCGGGGCAAAGGGTGTATCATGTGCAAACAGACAGGATACATTGGCAGAACCTGTATTACCGAGCTACTGGTTAACTCAGAACCGATCCGCTCTTTAGTTGTCAGTAAGTCATCCACCTCACAAATCAAACTGAAGGGACAGGAACTTGGCATGCGAACACTTCGTGAAGATGGTATTGCAAAAGCTGTTCGTGGTATAACCACACTACAGGAAGTGTTACGCGTCACGGCAAGGGATGAGTAGAGGAACACATGTCAGAACAGAGTACAGAACCACCGATTTTTAAACTGTGGAAATGTCCGATTTGCGGAGACCTCTTTAACCATCGTGTTACAGAAGCTGAATCTGCCAAAGGCATGATCATATGCCCTAACTGCTACTCAGAAGTCTCCATACTAAAGAAAAAAAGTCACTGATTCTGGTTCCATCTCGAAATTAGACCTGGGTCTATACTAAGTGGTACCTGAGGACTGTAAAACTGTCCCCGAAAAGCAGGTCCCGTTGTGCGTTTCTGGGGAGCCTGACGCAAAGCGGTACCATTACTGCGAAGAGTTTCCTTTTGTGGCTGTGGCCGTTTTGGCTGAACCGATGGCTCCTGTCCAAACTGTAAAAAGTCCTGAAAGCCTGACTCTGGCCTTACCCTTGTTTGTGGTACTTCCTGAAGGGTAACTTCCACATTCGGTGCTGAAGTATTCGTCGCAGCATGTTGCACAGGAGCCAAACTCCTTCTATGTACAAAAGAGTGTGTATCCGACCCGTTAACCATCAATGCCACAAGTAATAAATATTTGCGCATAAAATTTCTCCTAAAACTTCAAATTGCTGGACAATACATACTTATCTTCATTGAGCCAGTCTCCGCGAGTGAAATAATCAAGCTGTAACTGAACAAAATTTTCTGGTTTGAAGGCAAGCCCAAAGTTCGTGGTTTCTCCATTAAACTCCATCAGACCCTCGAGTCCAGGATGGATCTCGGAAAGTTCAATACGGGCACCTGCCATAAAAAAAGTCCGGTTCACAGATCGGGTGGTGGCTGAATAGTTTCCTAATACAGAAAGGGATTCATTTCCCAAAGTGATTCCTCCGCCCAGATACACACCCTGCTCCGGCTTACCAAAAACCCCGTACAACACATCTCTGTGCCTTTTATGCATATCATGCATGTACCCAGCAGCAAACCTTGAGTCTGGTGTGTATTTTAAGGAAAGAATGGCAGAGCTTCCATCTCTGATACTTGAGCCCATATCATTAAATGCACTGAATTCCAGTGTATCTGCCACGGAGAGGCTTGCCGAGAATCCAAAATGATTGTCCTGTGAGCTAAATGAGTACCAGGCAGCTAAAGTTTCTTCCTGTTCCACCACCTTTTCGGCGGTAGGAATGGAAATTAAACCAGTGGGTCCATAAAGGCTGTTTCTCTGGGCAGTGACTGGGCTCAAAAAAGCCGCATACATCAAAAGGTAAATGAATAAACTATTGTAGTTTTGCATCTCGAAGACCGTATCGGAGAAGGTTCTCATACTCTTCAGACTCTTTGGAAAAAGAGAAAAACAAACTGCGATAAGAACAACAAAATATATAAATTGTGGTTATTTTTTGTATAAAAAAAGCCGCCGGGCCAGAGGCTACGGCGGCTAAAAAATCACCAGAATTACAGATATTTCTTCAGGGATTCCACCTTATCCAAGGCTTCCCAAGGAAGATCCAGATCATGTCTTCCAAAATGACCATAAGAAGCAGTCTGTCTGTAGATCGGCCTTCTAAGCCGTAGATTATCAATAATCGCCCCTGGACGCAGATCAAATTCCTTATTTACAATTTCAGCCAGCTTATCATCAGAAAGTTTCCCTGTTCCAAAGGAATCCACCATAACCGACATGGGATGGGATACCCCAATGGCGTAAGCTACCTGAACCTCAATCCGATCTGCTAGGCCGGATGCTACTAAGTTTTTTGCTACATGGCGAGCAGCATAAGCAGCTGACCGATCGACCTTCGTACAGTCTTTGCCTGAAAAAGCTCCTCCACCATGCCGACCCATACCACCATAGGTATCTACAATGATCTTACGGCCTGTCAGACCTGCATCCCCATGGGGCCCTCCAATCACAAAACGACCAGTTGGGTTCACATAGATATTGGTGTTTTTATCAATCATTCCTTGAGGAATCACAGGCTCAATGACCTGACGGATAATATCCTCTCGTAACTCATCAGCACCAATTTCATCATCGTGCTGAGTAGAAATTACAATATTTTCAACACGGATGGGCTTATATCCATCATATTCCACTGTAACCTGAGCCTTACCATCAGGACGCAGATATCTAAGTGATTTGCGCTTTCGCATTTCTGCCAGTCTGCGAGTGAGTTTATGGGCAAGCATAATCGGCATTGGCATCAGTTCTGGGGTTTCATTGCAGGCAAAACCAAACATCATTCCCTGATCCCCAGCACCAATTTCATCGTACTTATCCTTTGAATCCGTTCTGGATTCCAGGGATTTGGTCACTCCCATGGAAATGTCTGCCGACTGCTCATCAATTGTGGTTAAAACAGCACAACTTTTGAAGTCCAGACCAAAGGAAGCATCCGTATAACCAATTTCTTCAACAGTCTTTCTGACTATTTTAGGTACATCCACATAAACATCCGTGGTGACCTCGCCCATCACCAGAACCATGCCGGTTGTGACCGCTGTTTCGCAGGCAACCCGACCGTTAGGATCTGCACTCATGATTGCGTCAAGAACGGCATCCGAGATCTGATCCGCCAATTTGTCAGGATGTCCCTCAGTCACTGACTCCGATGAAAAAAAAATGCGTTTTGTCACAAACTTCCTCCGTGTAAATCAAGGCACCCCGTGCCAGGCAGCTATTTTGTACCAAAAATCCTGTCCCCGGCATCGCCTAAACCGGGGATGATATATCCTTTTTCATTCAATCTTGTATCTAACGATGCAGTGTATACATCCACATCTGGATGTTTCTCCTGCATGACTTCCACGCCCTCAGGAGCAGCAATAATACAGTTCAACACAATTTTAGTAGCCCCGTGTTTTTTAAGTATGTCCACGGCAGCTGCCGATGAGTGCCCCGTCGCAAGCATTGGATCCACTAAGATAACAAACTTTTCTGCTAGTCTCTCAGGCAGCTTACAATAATATTCAATGGCCTGGAGGGTTTTGGGATCCCGATACAACCCGATGTGGCCCACTCTTGCCATCGGGACAATACGCATCATACCATCAATCATACCCAATCCTGCTCTCAGAATTGGAACAAGTGCTATGGACTCAGGGCTCACAATATAACCTCGAGTCGGCATCAAGGGAGTTTCCACATCAACGGGAATCACAGGAATTTCCCGTGTCACCTCATAGGCCATCAGGCTAGCCACCTCATTCACAAGCTCTCTGAATAGCTTGGGATCCGTGTTTTTATTGCGTAGATGAGTCAGTTTATGCTTTATCAGCGGATGGTTGACAACCACTAAGTTCGACACGGTTCCTCCAGTTTATGCACCCTTCGTTTATGCCTCTCTGACAGATCTGGCTGATTGGCAATAAAGCTGTCCAACACGGCACAGGCCATGTCTTCTCCAACCAGTCTCTGACCAAGACATAAACAATTGGCATGATTATGTGCTCTTGCCAGAGCGGCAGTATATGGATTATCTGCTAAAACTGCACGGATTTTATGATGCCTGTTTGCGGCTATGCTAACACCTACTCCAGAACCGCAGACAAGAACTAGAAAATCGGCCTGCCTTTGCAAAAAATACTCTACAGCTGCACCCACCTCATCAGGATAATCTACGGATTCTCCTTGAGTGCGGGTCACATCCACAACCGTATGTCCTAAAGACCCGGCATGAGCTACTAACTTGTTTTTTAAATCAATCCCGCCGTGATCTGCGGAAAAAACCAGAACTTTGGAACCTGAACCAGCCATAATGCGCCTATATTATCATAGAATGGATTTGTCAGAAGGAAAAACTTGCCTCTGCCACATCTGCCTTAAATGCCTTCTCACCAAACTGAAACTGCATTGTTCCCATCCGGTCAAATACATCACCTGCTGCCTTTTCAAAGGAAAAACATTCCTTGAATACATGGCCTTCCTGCCAGCAGGTTATCGAATATGCCAAAGGATTTTCCTTAAAAAAGCCCGATTTCATAGTATATGGCCCGGCCTTGACAATCAGGGCTTCCGCTTCTTTAGTAAGATTCAAGGGATGTTCTAAAGCCTTAGCTAGCCAGGGCAGCTGACCAATGATGGAACGAAACTTCTGCACTCCAAAAATCCCACCACTATGAAACTGTTTTGTGCGCAGACGGTAGTCATAAAACCAGACTCCACGAAGAGGTTCGATAGCATAAAGAGACAATAAAAGAGGAATCAGTTCATGCTGATAACGATTGGGCCAGGGCAAATTAAACTCAGATATAAAAATGGGGCCATATCTTGTCAGGGCCCTGTACTCCTCAAACAGCTGTTTGTGCTTAAGAACCGGAGAAACATTTCTGACCTTTACCGCTCCCTGAGAAAATCTGGGATAATCAACATATAAATGTCTGTCAACCAATCCATTACCAAAAAAATGATTCAAATCCAGATCTTTACCCGCAGCCTGATAATTACTGAAAAAGATATTTCCACGATAACCCAGATCCTTTAATATCCTTTCCAGCTCAAACCCAAAGTCAAGCATCCTGCTTTCGGCATAGGCCCTTAAAGATACATAAGGCGCATTTTTTATCTCCTGAAGATAACTTTTCCATAACAAGGCTTTAACCTCAGGGGCTGTCTCATAAAACAATGAATTTTCATTGAACAAAACCACCTGTTTTAGCGCAGGATGGGACCAGAGGGAACTACCATTTATTTTTAGAGTATTTAAGGTAAAAATCCATTCCCTGAGTCGGTCCTGAAGTCCCTTATTCAGGAATATCTCCCCCTTCCAGCCCTCATAAAAGCCCCCATCCTCAGGATTGCTTAAAACATCTAAAGACAAAACAAAACCCATCTCAACTGCATCCTGCAAAAACCTCTCCACCCCTCGTAGAAACGATGGCGAACAGCCAGAAAACCTTGGAGCCTGGCAGGCATCCATCAGTTTATGCAATCGGATGCTGTTAAATCCGTCCTTTTTGATTTGCTTAAGCAGCATCTGTCTCTGAATCGGCCCTGATTCCCTAAAAACATACTCCGCTTCCAGATTCACCCCAAGCGGAATGGAAAACCGTATATGACTATTATCTATATTCCAGGGACCTGCATCTTTATATGAAACAATATCTTCGGTTGTAACTTCACTAAAAGCAGGTTTAGCCCCTATTAAAAAACTGTCTTCATCAGCTATCTCGAACTGCACCTCAATATGATGAACTGCTGATTTTAACTGAATACTCAGGGTTTTTTCCCGTACTTTATCTGCCGAATGGATTGTGGATGTCCAGGGGTCATTCCCGCTGGACTCTACCCTGATTCCAATCGCCCCAAAATATTGAATATTAAAACTCCACTCCTTTAGAGGGGACACACTTTGATATCGAATCAAATAAGTAGAAAGACCCCCGCCACTACCCAGAACAAAACCATATGGTTCGACAATCCTTAAAACTGCATTCTGATTAAACCATCCCCCCTGAGTTAGGGGATTTTTTAAATCCAGGGCCAACACCTTTGTTGCAAACAAGGCTAGATACAAAAGGAAAATCCAGGGTCTCATATTATTTATATATCACCAGTCTGGTCAAAAGCAGCATACTCAATAATCCTACCAGAACCAGACCCGTGAGATTGCTGCGAATCCGTTTCAAAAAATCCTGGATGCTTTGATCCTGCTCTACATATACTACCAGCCAGTCCGGAGCATGCACGGGCTCAAGCAATGAAAAGGAGCACCATGCCAGAAGTTCTTCAGCCGCCCCCTGCTGTCTGCGAACTCCTCCAAATCCTTCCTCACGCATTTTTTTGAACTCATTTTCTGAAAATGCATGGCCCCCAATCCTAGGGACTAAAACCTGTCCACCTGGACCTACAATTACAATGGCCCCGCCCTTCTGTCGTGACAGTTCTACTGCAGAGCCAAAGAGCTTTTCAACCGAAATCTGAGCCTCAATCAAGCCGGGAATTTTATTGCCCCTCAGATCTTTAATCATCTGAATGCGTGATAGCATCTGTACAGATCGCACTTCATAAGGTTCCAGGTATAAATCCGTGGAAGCTCGAGCAATTTCTTCCATCAATGCTACGGGATGCTGAGGCAATGTGTTGGACAATCCGGAACCCACATTATGAAACTCTGTCCAGTTCCTGTCCTCTAGGCGACGGTAGCGCAATGCCACGAGTGAAGGATGATTTTCAAAATGATACCGCAGATGACTTTGAATCTTTTCTGAGGAAAAATCCTCACGCAGAATTAGCCTGCCTAGACCATCAATCTGCTGTCGAATTTTCTGCAGTTCATCCACTGCATGACGGGCTGCCAAAAATGCCACATCCCGATTGGAACTTAAAATCAGGCTCTCGAAATAGTTTTTTTCAGTAACCAGGGATCGGGAACTTAGAAACAATAAAAGGATCAATCCAGACCCTACAAACAAAGCCGCAATTATATGCTTTTGCATATTGTTTTTTGTGAACAACCCTGAGGCCATTGTTAATTCCGCTCTTTCATCCGACAGTCTTATGATAACCAATGCGAGTTAGAAAAGGAAATTTATGATTTGTCCCGCCTGCGAGAAAGGTCAGATGATTAAGGTAAACCCTTTGGGTATTCGACATATTTATGCCGTATATCTTCGTTGTATAGTCTGCCGACATCAGGAACAATACAGAGTAATTCGGGCGGCTTAGTTTCCGGACAATCTGACTAAAAGCTCACAGCGCAGCTTGCCTGTGGCAGGATCAAGAACTGAGACCTTGCGCTGCACCTGCAACTGATTAGACTCTGCTTCCATAAGAAGATGAATCAGGGCCTCACCATTCTCATCTGTGAGAACCTCATGCCTCAAAGGATCCTTGGACTGACTCTCAAGAATGCCTCCCACTACCTGATTGGACGGCAGGTTCAAAACAAATTCTACCAAGGAAGCAACATAAGGTTGTCTTTCATCATCTAATAGAGTCAATGTAATTGGCAGAAGTGACTTCTTAGGGCCTAAAGAATGTCCAATTAGTGAAGAAGTTGGGGGCACAGAACGAACCTCATTCATTACTCCATCAAAAGTCAGGGATCTGCTTTGTCTTTTTTGAATGGGTTTTGGGGACTCAAGATACTCTAAAAAATCCTCCTCGGCATACATGGGAATTACGGCAAGAAGTTCTCCTGTAGGCTTAAGTTTACCCTGTTTCAAAACGATCTCCGAGGGAACAGGCTCAAGCTCATTCAAAAATGAGTTAAACTCTCTGGCTGTAGGTTTATGCATATCAAGGCGGGTGTCATTCATAAACTTGTTGATTCCGGAAACCGGAGCAGAAACTCCAGTACTTCGAAGCACCACCCGTTTTTTCTCTCTTTGCCTCACCCCGTCATCAATTCGTGAAATCAGATCAGCAAAAGTCTTTTTGCTAGCCGCCAGTTCTGGCTCATCCACCTTGACATGATTAGAAACCACCCTGACATTTTCCATAGCTTTCTGATGCAGACCTTCAACCCCCTGCAAAAACCGGCGAAACTCCTGATCGTTACGATTTTCTTCCCAGGCATAGGTCGGATCTTTTTTGCGAGCTTCTTCCAGCTGCCTATGAAAATCATCAAGTTTGTGGTGCGATAACACAGGCACTACGGGTCGAGTTGGTTTATCTTCCGCCTTAAGACTGGAATCTAGCTCTCCCAGAAACTCCCCAAAAGCCTTGTCCTCACGACGATGAGGATGGGCCAGAGTCAAAACATCCGCTCCCTTTTGCAAGACCTTTGCCAGTCTTGCCTGATGTTCTTCCATTTCATATCTGGGATCCCCCGGATTGATGAATGATGGCCAGTGTTTGTCATCAGGCTCAGGTTGTTTTACCGCCAAAACTCTAGGTGAATGAAGCTCTTCAATCAGAGCCAGATTTTTCTCCATGTGCATCAGACGATCATCTAAAGCAATACAATACTCTCTTAAATCAGGTACCTGAATAAACGAAGAACGCAATTTTCTCAGATCCTTGATTCTTGCAAGAGCCGACATACTTAAGGCATTTATTTTTTCCTGAAGCCTTGCCCGTCTAAGTGCTGTATTAGCTGTTGATAATACTTCTTCGATTTTTAGAATTTCTTCGTGCTCTTTCTCAACTAAATGTGTCATCTGATTCAGGGTGGATTTGATTCTATCCATTTCTTCCGTAGTAAAGACCTGAATGCCAAAAACCGGTGAAATTACCGATATAAGCAACAATAAAACACAATTGAGCGCAGTATTATGTAGCATAATGCTGACTGTATCGGCACAATGAACCAACATGACAACAGAGAATAAAAGCCTGAACCAGATTCTTAAATCTTTAAAAACCAGTAAAATCCGCTACAAGGCCGAACCCATATTGAGCTTTTCAGAGTTTTCCTCCCTAGAAGCGAAATTCACACCCCAGATTCTAGTCACAGGAACCAATGGCAAAGGCAGCGTCTGTTCCATTCTTGCTTCCATCCTTCAGGCACAGGGTTACAAAACCGGACTTTTTTTAACCCCTCACCTGGTTCACCCCCGGGAACGAATGTTAATCAATGGTCAGGAAATCAGGGATTACAGGATGAAACAGATCTTTTCTGGTCTTCAAAAGACAGTCCTCGAATTCACAAACAGCACTGGCTGGGAACTGACTTTTTTTGAGTGGATGCTTATCATAGCCATTCACTGGTTTTACGAAGAAAAGTGTGATATCTGTGTGTTTGAGGCTGGATTAGGGGGGCTTCGCGATGCTAGCAGGTGCCTTAACCCCTTAGTTGGCGCCATTACCAATGTAAGTGCAGATCATTTGCATATTCTAGGCCCAACACTCAATGATGTTGCCCGTGAAAAGGCTGCCGTCTTTTTTCGATCCGATTATGGGATTCTAGGATTGCCTTTGGAATTATCTGAAACGGTTCAATCTATGCCCCAAAGTAAAAATTGCCGGTTTTTTACGGTGGGAAGTTTCGTAAAAATTAAATCGATGGATATTTCTGAAATGAGTCTTTCTCTTGACTGGAAGAACAAATCTTATGATGTTGTTAGCCGCCTTACTGGCTCGCATCAGGTGGACAATCTAAACTGTGCACTCAGTATTCTTAGTCCAATAGAGAAGCGGTTTCCCATTGACTCAGAATCAATTCAGGCTGGTTTGAAAAATGTGTACCACAAATGCAGAATGGAAATTCTGAACCAGGACCCCTTGGTGATTGTTGATGGCTGCCACAATGCCGAAGGGCTGAAATTTTTGAAAATGAATCTGAACTCCATGTTTAAGGATCGAGACATTGTGTATTGTCTGGCCATGAAGAACAGTAAATTTCACGAAAATCTACAGGATATTCTGTCGGGTTGTGAAATCTGGTTAGTCCCACACCGTGAAAAGGGCTTTATGCAATCAAAAGAACTTAAAGCATGTTTTCCTGAGGGGCATCTATTAAGGGGCCGCAGGGAAGTCTGGCAGAAGTTTATCGGTCTGAATATGGATAATAAGGTCCTGGTTTATTGTGGATCTCTACGGTTTGCCGGCCTAATCAGGAATGACTTTCAGAAAAAAATTCATACAAAGTCATACAAAAAAGGCTAAACTTTATGAGCTGTTCTGCCGATAGGATCAGACAGGACATACTGGGAGTAGTTTATGAGTAATGATTTACGCTTGGGTACAGGGTTAGTTTCTGGCATTGATTCCGCAGCACTTGTGGATGCTCTGACAGCCCGGCAAAAAGAGCCGATGAACATTGCTGAACGAAAGCAGTACGAACTGAAAATTCAGAAGGAAGAATATCAGAGTATTTTTTCCTCAATAAGTGCTTTGGAAGATGTGGCTCTTCAATTATCGCTCAGTGCCACATTCAATCGAAAAACCGTAAAATCAAGCAATGAAACCGTGGCCACTGCTGCCGCAACTACTGCAGCTGAGCTCGGTAGCTACGATTTGAATGTAACTCAACTGGCCGAGGCTCACCGTGTGGCCTCAGATGCTGTTACTAGTGTCACAGACTCCCTCACCTCAGCTGACAAAACATTCAAGTTGAACGGAATCAGTGTTACGGTTCAATCAGGCACAAGCCTAAGCTCCTTAAGGACAGCCCTTAATGGCCTGAAGGCACAGACTGGGGTTCAGGCTGACATCATTAATAAACAGCTTGTGCTTACCAGCGGCAAAACCGGTCTGGCAAACTCCATCACCATGGAAGATACTAGTGGGACATTTCTTCGGGATATCGGAATTCTGGCTGACAATACCACCTCAAGCATTGGACCTGATGATGCGTTAGGCAGTTCATTAAGAACTGTAACCTTAGGTGACTGGCAATTTGCTCCCGGCTCCATGACCATCAACGGAAAAGAAATCATTCTGAGTGGGGGCGAAACATTTGCCCAGTTAGGAGCTAAGATTCAAGATGCCAACATACCAGGGCTAAACATGGAAATCCTCTCAACCAGACTGGTATTTCACAGCGAAGACGGAATGCTGGAAATTTCTGATACCTCCGGGATCAATGCCTCAGCCCTAAAAGAAGTGCACTTTATGCAGAGTTCTGCCTTGGGCACTCTTAATCTAGCCGGTAAATCCCTGATTGTAAACGGAGAACAGATTGATTTTACTACGGAGACTACAGCTCAGGAAGTTGCAGATAAATTTAATGCAGCCCAGGTAAACGGGGTTCGGGCCAGTATTGCTCCAGGGAGTAATCGTCTAAGAATATATTCCGATCCAGGCCTTACCATCAACATTGGTGGGGATGCTGCCCCTGAATTTGGTGCTTTCACCCTGCAAACACCAACAACCCCTGCCCTGGAATGGGAACATTACAACAATGAGGAATCCATCATTTCCGTGAATGGTGAAGAGGTCACTATCCCGGCCTACGCAAGGCTTACCCAGATCCGTAATGCCATTAACACTAAAACCCCGGATTCTGGGGTAACGGCAACCTTGAATGCCGGAGTGTTGCAGCTTAACAGTACAGGCCCCTTAAATGTCTTGGATGTTCAAGGGTCATTAGCTCAGATTATTGGTATTCAGTCCGGCTTTAAAAACGAGTTAAAGTCGGCCAAAGATGCTGAATTGACCATTAACGGAGTATCTGTATCACGGGCCGAAAACACCATTACCGATGCCCTCGAAGAGGTTACCATTTCCCTCAAAGGATTAGGCACAACCCAACTCAATATTACCAATGACACAGATACTGCCAAAACGGCTGTCATGAATTTTGTGGAAAGCTACAATCAGACTATTGAGTTGATTGATTCAAAACTAAGAGCCAAAAAGGATTATCAAATCAGGGGAATTACTGAGGAACAGAAGGAAAAAATGAGTA
>JACFNL010000167.1 GCA_019454875.1 Candidatus Cloacimonadota bacterium
TGATCCCCTGCTCAAGGCGAAGCTTCCTGATCAGTGCCAAAGATCTGTCAATTTCCTCCCGATGATGTAGGTAAGTATGATGCACTTCACAAAGGATGGTTAAATTTTCAACTGTATTCTGACCCCCATCCTTTACGGGTTTTATATGGTGAATGTCCAGATGCCGCCTGTGACTGCACCTTCGTCCATGCTTTTGAAAGCTGCAACGGCCCTTATCCCTCAAAATCACCTGATTTAAAATATGTTGAGGAATATGTTTTCTTTCATTGTCTGTGGGCCCAGCATCCTGCGTGACAGATGAATTGTACCCAGCTTGAGTGAAACTTATTATCAAGGAGCAAAATCAACAGACCTCAACATAGAAAAATTTAAGTAGCTGAACCTATTCGAAATAGCCAAACGGTTATGCCCCGAGGGTTGGTAGCACCCTTTATAGCTATTTTTCTGGCACAACACGGCGGTAATCCACAATTTCCCCGTCACGCATCTGGACGCAGGTAGGGCAAATGGCGGCAATTTCCGGGTCGTGGGTTACCATGATGATGGTTCGCCCCTCGGAATGCAGTTCATGGAAAAGTTCCAGAATCTGTTTGCCGGTTTTGGAGTCAAGGTTGCCTGTAGGCTCATCAGCTAACAGTATGGCGGGGTTGGCAACTAAGGCTCTGGCAATGGCAACCCTTTGTCTTTGACCACCGGAAAGCTGGTTGGGCAGGTGATCCATTCTATCATCCAAAGATACCCTTTTTAGGGAATGCATGGCCTTTTCTTTGGCTTCTTTTGAGGAAAGGCCCTGGTAGTATAGAGGCTGGCATACATTTTCCAGGGTGTTCATTCTGGGTAAAAGATGAAAGCTCTGGAATATAAAACCAATACGCCGGTTTCTGACTCCGGCAAGTTCATCAGCGTTCATGCCGGCCACATTCTGTCCGGCCAGAAAATATTCACCGGCATCAGGGCGATCCAGGCAACCCAGGATGTTCATCATTGTAGACTTACCGCTGCCGGAAGCTCCGGTAATGGCTGCCATCTCTCCCTCGTTGATTGTGAGGCTGACCCCGTTTAGGGCTTTCACAACCTGTTCTCCCAGAATATAGGTTTTGACAATATTATTTAGCTGAATCATGATGCCAATAGTAACATAAGCTAGGCTTGCTGGCACTTAGTTGCACAGGGGGATTTACTCCTTGCCCAATTTATGACTCAATGTTACCTTGCTATAGTTATGATTCGATGTATCTTGATGCTGATTTTCTGTCCCCTGGTACTGGGAATTAGCCCCGCACAACAAAAATTAGACACCCTGAAGCAATTAAAATCTCTTTTGGCTCAGGTACGGGATGGCACAGATCAGCCTAACCCAAAATCCGAATTTGAAGTTGAGATTGAACTGACTGCCGATAAGATGAAACCTGCGGTACTTAATGAAACTGGTACTGTACAGGTCCCTGGTTCTCTACGGCGGCAGATTCGGCAAATGCGCTGGCGTAAACTTCGGTCTGAATAAATATGGTCATTCAGGTAAAAGATTTTTCCAAGTCTTTTGGCAAGCAGAAGGCCGTGGATAATCTGAATTTTGTGGTGAATCAGGGCGAAATATTCGGATTTCTGGGCCGAAACGGGGCCGGTAAAACTACAACTTTTCGTACCCTCATTGGGCTTTATCAGGCAGATGAGGGAGAATTGCTGATTCAGGGCCACCCTTTTGATGACAGTCTGAGAAATCAGATTGGGTACATGCCTGAAGAGCGGGGCCTATATACTAGAGCCACGGTTATGGATGTCCTTTTATACATGGGGCGGTTACGGGGGCTGGAAAAGGCCGAAGCTTTAAGCAGCTCACAAAAGTGGCTTAAGCGATTAAAGCTTGAAGGCCATGAAAAAAAGCGCATTCAGCAGCTTTCCTCAGGTATGCAGCAAAAGGTTCAGATCATTGTCACCTTAATGCACAAACCCAGTATTCTGATTCTTGATGAACCGTTTCGTGGTCTTGATCCTGTCAATCGACAGCTGGTGTATGACTGTATGCAGGAATTGAAGCGGGATGGTTTTACCATTCTATTTTCTTCCCATGAAATTCACGAGGTTGAGCAGTTTTGTGACCGCGTCATTTTAATGGCTGATGGACAGGCCAAAGCTTATGGCAAGGTAGAAGATATTCGTCGTGCCTATGCGGATCGTTTTCTCTCCCTGACCATACTCTCAGGAGAAATTGGGGAACACGAGGGTATTGAATGGAAAAGGGTACATGGCAATACTGTAGAGATCCGTTATAAAGAGGATACAGACCCGCAGTCCCTGATTCGCGATCTAATGTTAAACGCCAGGATCAAACGATTTGAAATAGCGGAACCATCCCTGAATGATGTCTTTTTACAGCTGTGTGGCGATGAAGTGGTCGTTGATGAATAAAATTCTGATTGTAGCTGGATTTGAGTTTATGCAGACTGCCAGACGCTGGCAGTTTCTTTTGATTACTTTGGGTCTGCCCCTATTTGTGGCCCTGATATTCTGGCTGAGTTATATTTCTCAGACCCACGCTGGAAAAAGCCTGGATCTGGCCTTAAAAGAGGGTGCCAAAATTTATGTTTCCAATGTCCCGGAGGAGCTTTTACCAGTACAGGGATCAGAAATGGTGGTGGCTGATTCCTGCCCCCCAATCTCCAAAACAGTCCTGGCCTGTATCCGCTTTGATAAAGAATGGCTTAAAACCGGCACAGTCGATCTGATAGCCTCGGAACAAAAGGCCCTGGGGCTGGCAACTAGCCTTAGAAAACGCATTGATACCCTGATCCGTGAGGGTCTTTTAGCCAACAGTTTGAGTAAAGAGCAGATGGATCGTTTGAACCGCTCTTCCCAGGTATCGCTTTATTTTCAGAATGAGGCAGGTATTTTTGCCTACGATTACCATAAGCTTCTGGTTCCGGTACTGTTTACTATCATCTTCATTTTAAGCCTGTCCACAGCTTCCACATTTTTACTCCAGAGTGTGTCTGAGGAAAAAGAAAACCGCACTATGGAGATCCTTTTATCTGCCATGCGTGATACAGAACTGATTACGGGAAAGGTTCTAGGACTTGGATCCGCTGCCATGACCCAGGTTTTAGTCTGGATGCTGGGTTTTGTACTGCTTGTACCCCCACTGGCTAAAAATATGGGTATTTCCATTCAGTTTCATCAGGTACCGTGGTCCCACTGGTTTTTAGCCATCCTGGTTCTGGGGATGGGCTTTTTAATGTATGCTGCGATTATGATTGGTGTTGGTGCATTAGGAGCCAATTACAAGGATTCACAGCAGATGTCATCCTTTTTCTTGATAAGTTCGTTTTTACCCCTGTATGTATTACAAATGGTGGCCAATGATCTGAATGGGCCTATGGCCTTTTTTCTGGGTCTGTTTCCTCTGACTTCTCCTATGGTAATCATTCTCAGGTTTTGTCTGGGAAGTATTGCCTTGTGGGATCTGTTATTGAGTCTGTTTTGTCTGGGATTGGGGATGGCCTTTAGTATCTTTATGGCAGTTCGCTGTTTTCGGATTGGCAGTCTGAGTTATCAGAGACGGCCCACATGGAAAGAAATCAGACATAGTCTCTGGTGAAACATGGAACAGAATGTAAGTCAGTGGATGAGCCCACAGGTTCAGTCTCAGGCCTGTGCTTTTTTCGGAATTGAAGTGCGATCTCTTGCCCTCATGGGAGACATGGAAAACTATGTATACCAGGGGGTTTCCCAACAGGGCCGCAGGGTATTACGCCTGACTCATTCCTCACATCGGGCTGAAGATGAAATTCTGGCAGAAATGGAATTTATTGATTACCTTCATCGATCCGGCTGTGATGTGGCCTTTCCCATACTTTCGCAAAACTACTCATTGGTGGAAAACATTGAGCTTCCCGACGGCACCCAGTTTTTTGTCTGCTGTTTTGAACACGCTACCGGTCGTTTGACGGATCCTGCCAATCCAAACGACTTTAATCCGACCCTGTACCGTGTCTGGGGATACGCTATTGGACAAATGCATTATTATTCCCGGCAGATGCCCAGGGCCAGACACCAGCGACGGGCCTGGCATGAAAGTGAATACCTCAATCTGGATCGCTACATGCCCCTTCAGGAAGATCGACTGTTAAGGGAAGCCGCCGAGCCCCTGCTTAAAAACCTGAAATCCCGATTTCATCATTGTGACTGGGGCCGGGAGATTGGCCTGATACATGCCGATTTACATCAGGGAAACTTTTTTCTGCATGAACGGGGCATCACTGCCTTTGACTTTGATGATTCCCAGGTTGACTGGTTTGCCAATGACATTGCCGTAATTCTCTATTCTGTAATTGGCACTGTAGGCCGCCTGGATGAAACCCGCGACCTCAACGCCTATGGCCGTGACTTTTACCGCTATTTTCTGGAAGGGTACCGCTGCTTTTGTGAGCCGGAAGATCAATGGGTTGAACTGATACCTCAGCTTCTTAGAGTCCGGGAAATGGTACTTTGGGGACTTTAGCG
>JACFNL010000021.1 GCA_019454875.1 Candidatus Cloacimonadota bacterium
GGTTCCCAACGCACTTACACCAATGATCAGTTCAAACTCTCTGGAGTTTACATGTTCCTTAATTTGATTCAGTATGTCTTTGTCCGGTGCTTGAGCATGAGCAATATCAGCTAATAGCACGGGAATTTTCAAAGCGTTCATCAAAACATAGGCGGCATAGTGGTAGGCTTCACAGTCATTTCTGGGATGGTACATATTCCAGAGTCGGCGATTAAAATTGGCAGGGGCATCTGGATAATTTTCTGGAATAACAACGGCGTGAACATCCTCAGCTTCCAGGTGGGTACAAGCCTGTTTGGTTTCCTCTGAATCTACGAGAAGAAAAAATGGCCCAAACCCTCCTACTTCCTTGAGAAACTGAATTTTTAGTGCCAGAAGACAAGGGTGCTTTTTGGTAGGCCTTAGAGCATAGGATTGATAGGGAGGTACTTCCAAATCCTTATGATGGCAGAAATAGGCTACGGGAATTGTGTTCATTTGTATAATGCCTCAAACTGTTCACGAAATGCTTTATGAATCACATTTCTTTTGATTTTCAAAGAAGGGGTTATGAATTCCTTCTCAATCGACAGGCTTTCAGGCAGGATAAAAAATTTCTTGATAGTTTCATAAGAAGCCAGACCCTGATTTATCTGCTCCAGACTTTTCTGAACAAAATCCAAAATGGCTTTTTCTGTACACAGCTCAGAATGATTCGATGTACTGATTCCAGCCTGTTTTGCAAATTTTTGGGTTTCGTGTTGTTTCAAAGTGATCATGGCCACGAGATATTTATGTTCATTTCCATAAAGGACAATGTGTTCAATCAATTGATTGTCCAGAAACTGAGCTTCTATGAGTTGTGGAGAAATATTTTTGCCACCAGCAGTTACAATAATGTCCTTTTTTCTTCCAATGATCTTTAAAAATCCGTCACTTGTCCATTCTCCCAGATCTCCGGTTTTTAACCATCCATCCTCAGTCATTGTATCTTTGGTAGCCTCGGGGTTTTTGTAATACCCTACAAAGATATTGGGTCCTTTGGCCAGAATTTCTCCGTCCTCTCCAAGCTTGACCTCAACAGAGGGAAAAGGTTTACCCACAGATTCAAAGTTAAAATCATCAGGTCTGTTCATGGTGATGGTGGGAGATGCCTCGGTAAGTCCGTATCCTTCTACCAAAAGGATCCCAGCCTTGAAGTAAAAATCTTTAACTTCTTTTTTGAGTCCAGCCCCCCCGGAGAGACAGAATTTCAAACGACCACCAGTAACTTCCATAAGCTTTTCTATTTGTTCTGTTTCAATTGAGGATGAATTGATTGCCTGAAGGAAGAGCTTTTCCCAGTAAGCTGGGACGGACATAAAGACTGTGGGTTTTATACTCTGTAAAAGAGGCAATACATCCTTAGGGTTGGTGAAATAGGTTTCAAATCCTAACGAGTTACCGAGGCCAATTTCTCCCCAGCCAAAAATATGAGAAAGGGGCAACCATAAGAGATCTACTCTTGTTTCAGGTATCAGACTACCAAGTACAGAAATCCAGTCCTCGCCATTTTTCACCACATTGTAGTTGGAAAGTACCACACCTTTGGGCATTCCAGTGGTGCCAGATGTGTAAATGATAGAACAGGGGTCTTCATCCTCAGCTTCCTCTACCAGAAGTTCAAAGGCTTGATTGTTTTCATCATGAAGCCTGGCTCCTGCCTTTAAAACATCCCCATAGGCAAGAATCTGTTTGTCAACACCATGGTTTGGAAATTGAGCGTGATTCAACTGTGACACATCCTCCCAGTCCAAAACCACAATAAATTTAACATTTGGGATTTGATCCCAGAACTTTTGGAAATGGTCCAGAAAAACGCTCTCAGTAAAACAGACGATAGAATCGGAATGTTCAAGAACATATTGGGTTTGAGGCGGGGTATTGCTGTGATAAATGGGAACCAGAACGCCTCTGGCGCATTGTGTGGCAATTCCGGCATAGGCCCATTCAACCCTGGTTCCAGAAAATATGGAAACTTTCTGATTTAGTCCCACTCCAACAGAACGCAGCCAAAGAGCTGTTTGTTCTACCTTTTCTGCGTATTCAGACCATAAAATTGGTTTCCAGTTTCCTTGAGAATCCTTGATCTGAAAGCGGGGTTTTTCTGCCATTTTTTTAGCGTTTTCCAAAAATATTCTGGGTGCCGTCATCAGTCTTGATTTACTCATGGTTCATCCTCATAGTTGCTGGATTTATAAACCCTCACATCATACAATTTCTTTCCAAAACAGGATAGGCTTTCGTACCCAGTCCAATGCTCTCAATATTGGATTTCATGGTCATGATGCTGAATACTACGGCAAAGTAGTGTAGTATCTACTTCTGTTTTCCAAGCTTTGCCAGATATTCCTGAACCAGTTCATCAAACCCCCTTCCAAGAAGAGATTCCATCCTGCTTATGGTCTTTGCAAGGTTCACATCTCCGTCACAATAGAACTGATAGATAGCGTTTAAGGTTCCAATAAATTCGCCTTCGAGTTTGCCTTCAAGTTTGCCTTCACGCCTACCCTCGCGTCTACCTTCGCGCCTGGCTTTTTTCCGGTCTTCACGAATTTTTTCCGCAATTGCCCACATACTTTTATCCTCCTCAAATTGAATGGCATCAAGGCCAGTAATTTTTGTCTGGTGTGCCAGACTGGCAGTAATATAATTGGTGATTGCTTCCCTTAGCTCCTGGTAGTCATTTCCCTGAAGGATTGTACCAATTTCTGAAACCCTGTTTTTGAGTTTGGCGAAATCACGGATGTAACCCAAATCAAACACCTGACGGGCCAGATTGCTTACAGAGTCAGATTTATGCGTTCCCAGTCTGGGAAGATCGACTAGAAGAAAACGAAACCTGGGTTGATAACGCGACAAGCCAAATGGAGCTTTGATCACCACATCTGAGAGGGAGGTGGGGGCGTTCCATGGACATTGTCCGCTGTGGATAACAACAGGAACAATGGGGGGCAACTGGTTCGATGAAGCCCAGTTGTTGCGTACCAGAGTTTGGTATAGAAGCATGGTGGAAGTCAGTATCCGTTGAACCATAGACTGGTGAGTCGAGGATTGAAACTCCAATAGAAAATAGAGATAAATTTCCTGACTCTCAACCTGTACCTTCCATATAATGTCCGCATAGCGTTTGCGCAAGCCATGACCTAAAAGTTCGGCTGGAACGGGCTTTAAGGTGGAAAAATCCACGCTATCCGAAAAATCTTTCAGGACAAAGGCCTTCAAAAAATCCCTGACAATTTCAGGAAAGGAAAACAGGGTTTTGAATGCTCCATCATGATCAGAAGTTTTTGGCATAAAAACATTGTAGCATAAAAAAAATTACCCAGTTTTTTAGAAAAGTAGAGATTTGATTTTCTTGGATACGGCCCGAGTTCCAGATTGATCCCAGTTGGCTGTATCCAGGTCGGCTAAGGCTGCCAGACACCTGTTAAAGTCTGTGCTTTCTAAAGAAGGTTCATACAGGCACCATCCCTGGCTATGAAAGTACTCACAACGACTGATCTGATGAGGAACCGTAGCGTAGAGAATAGAAGGGGTCTGGGTAAGCATTAATTCAGAGGCAGTCAACCCTCCAGCCGAAATCACGCAGTCATAGCTGGAAAAACATTTGTAGATTTCTTGCATATTGCTGAGGACTTCCGGTGGCTTTTGCCACTGACTGTGTTCTGGCTCCGGCTTCGGTTTTGTAAAACAGTGAATTCTTGCGATGCCTAATAGGCAGTTTTAAACCCTGCTCTGCCAGATTGTTGTCTAGGGGCGAGCGCTCATCCCGCAAAAATGCCGTCAGCTTGTCATACTGCTTCAGAAAGTAATTCATGGCCTGACCAAGTATTGAATTGGGCTCTACCAACTTGTCTTGCAAATGTGTCAAGCAGATCTGGCGAATTTGTAGCATATGGCTGGCTGAGCGCATCTGATGGGCATGCATCCTTTGTAGCGGCTCAAACCCGCATCGTTTCATGCTACTCTCCAAAGCATAGATTTTCTGAAATGCCTGCAGAATGGGCTGGCATTGGTTGGGAAAATCTGTGCGAATCAGAAAGAACTTGCGCCTGGCATGGGCAAGACAGCCCGCCATAACGGCTATTTTCTCAGAGTATTCCCGTTGCTCAATTGTGCCCTTGCCTCGAGCCTTAGCGGGTTCAAGACTGGCCATGGAACTACCATCCGTCATGACCAAAGGTAATCTTAACCCATGTACTCTTTGTAAAAGCAGGGTTTTTAGATTATCCCGGGTATGGCGTGGCCCTGTGCTGTAGAGCACAATCTCACATGAGTTCTTTTCATTGTCATCAAATGAGTCAGTGGGACCCCGTGCTCGAATAATGGTGGTGAAAATCTGTCTGCGGTTAGAGCCTTCCAGCTCGGGAATGTAGTTCAGAATCCTGTTTCTGGTATCATCACTTAAGAAGCAGTCTGCCTGGGCAGCCAGCAGGTGCAGTCTTTGGTAAATTGGCAACAGAATCAGGAATATCTCATGCATCAGCTGGTACTGCGTGCCCTGGGGGATTGGTGTCTGCTCCCGTTTGAGCCAGTTTTCCATACGAAAGCTGGGCAGTCCCAGTTCAAAGCGGCTGATGGCTAAAAACACGCCTACGCTATCATCAAAGCGGGCGGTTCCCACTTCCTCTGGTGGTGTGGCTGTGATGGTGTAATCGCATAAGCGGCAGCGCCAGCTTTTCAGATGGTGGACCATTGCAACAATGGGACTTTGTGCCTTGATGCGTAAGAGTACCTTATCCTCACGGGCATAGAGTTTACCCTGGGATTCCTGGCCACAACGAGGACAGGGAGTACCAGCACTCATTCCTGCTACTTCATGGACGATGTGGGTAGCTTTAGGAAAGTTGCTGGCACTGTGGCGGCCACCGCCACTTCTTGGCTTTTTGTTCTTATTGTCCTGACTATCGCTCTGTTCTTTTGTGTCTTCATCCAGGGACTCAGCACTGGAAGTGGAACCCTGTTCCTGCTGCAAAAGGAGCTCTTCGGTTTTGCTGCCTAGCAACTGCTTGATGAGGGCGCGCATACGCACCTTCTGATCATCCGCAACATCCTTAAGATACAGAAGGGTTTCTGCCATGGAGAGAAAGAACTCGTATTCCTCATCACTCAGACGGGGTTTGACCTGCTCCAGAAGCTGCCAGATTTCGTCAACAGTGACATCCTTGAATCGTGGTTCCTTCAGCTCTTTAGATTCCTTCTTGCACATGGCTAACAGAAGATCATGAATGGGAGGACAAATTCAAGAGAAAAAACCATATTTTTGTAAAATTTACGATTAACGAAACTGGGGAGCCAGGCGCAGTTTTTGAAAATCTCCCCCATGGGCCAGAACCAGCAGTTGCGGAAGAAGCATTCTGGCAAACATTTCATGATTGAGGGGATGAAATGGAAAGCGGGATGTGGACAGGCGTTTTTGGCATAGCCAGAAACCCTGCCCATCATAGAAGAGTAATCGTAAAGACTTGCGGCTTTTGTTTAGAAACACAAAGACCGCACCAGCCATGGGGTCAATCTCTGTCAGGGTGCGTTTCACGATCCCAAGCAGGCCATCAATTCCCTTACGAAAATCTGTGGCTGGCTGGTGCAAATAGATTGCGGTTGCTGGACTTAAGGAGAACATTTCTCTAAAAAGGATTGTGCCAGGGATGCCAGCTCAGACACATCTTCCGCACTGCTACGAACCGTAAACGAAGCAATCCCAGGAATCTGAATACAGATCTCAAGTCCCACCACTGCGGCCTGAGGCCGTAGCACCTGCTGAAGACCAGTGGATAAACGCAAAAAGGCAGAATCTGGGTTTTCTGCATTGAGGCGTTTTTGTAACTGCTGATTCAGGCTCTGTACACTTATACCTAGTTCCTGGCTCAGACTCTGTTTATCTAAAGACTGTGCCAGATGGCAAATCTGATCCCAGACCGTATCCGGGAGCCTTCCCCGCTTATGTTTCTCGCGAAACTGCCACACCATTTGAGCCACCGCCTGCAGCTGCTGCCTGCTGGCATTCTGCTCCACTGCTGTATCTAACATCTATGCCTCCTGTTTCCCCGTGGTCGCAAAAAACATGCTCCGACCACAACAAAACCAGATTACAGCACCCTAAATGGTATTTTCATGCCGGCTTCCAGAGAGGACACTGTCGTTTGAGGAATGTAAGGAAATTTTTAGGAACGGAACGAGTAAGGAAAAGCAATTAAGGGTAGCCTAAAATTGGTCTTGATTTTTCGACCATTATACTTTAAACTGTGTTCTCATTTTTCTCCAATTATTTTCTCTGTCCCTGTGTTTCCGGCAATATTATAACCGTAATCAGTCCCCAAGATACAGACAAAAATTGGGATAAAGAAGGCTATTTGTATACAGTCTCAATTCATGATAGCCACATTCTATGTCGAATTCCCTACTTATACGATTTGTGCTAGAAGAAAAGACTCAGCTAAAATGATGCTCCAGCTTTCGTAAAATGTCTTCTTGAATGGGTAAATCAGGATAATTAGTTGTGTGCCGGGTGATGATTTGCTGCAAATTATCGCGAAAGTAGAATGATTTAAATACTAATGACACTTCAGGACACCAATGGGTGGGGGAGCTGTAGTTTCTGATTAAAAGGAAACTGTCACTGCATTTTACGGCAAATGCTGCTCCATTGTTAAATATTCGTGCAATTTGACCTGGTAAAAACTCCTGTTCTACATCAATTTGAAAAGGGATGGCTTGCCAGATATGGATTTTATGGTCACCCATAAAAGTAAATGCTCCAGGATACGGTCTGGTAAGGGCACGGATTTGATTGTAGATTTCAAATAATGGACGATTCCAATCGATTCCTCCATCCTCTGGTATCCGTTGGGGCAGATATTTTGCTTCACCTGATTGAGGAATTCCAGCAAAGTGTTCTGGCTTGGGATCTCTGAGTAGCGTAATTAATAATTGAGATAGAACCCATGCAGATTTGAAGTAGGATGATTCGATATCATCAAAGTCACTGTAGTTAAAGCTTTGCTGCATAAGAATTGGACCATCGTCAATTCCAGTGGTAATTCTGAATATATAGACATCCAGCTTAGGCTTGTGTTCGAGCAAGGCCCAGTTTTGAGGAGAACGACCCCTTCCCTGGATAAGGCCATAGGCACTGCCGTGAGCACCAATTACAGCAACTCTGGCTTTTTCAATGAGCCACGAAGGGATTAACCTTTGCCAACCACAAACTACGAGTAAGTCAAAATCTTCTGTTTGTATTATATTTTTATCATATGTATGGCTCAAGGAGTAACTTTTTACTCCTAGGTGAGGAATGCCCTTGTGTTTACAGTAGGGTTCCATATCCACGAATCCTGAAACCTTTTCAGGATTTTGCGGAGACCTGAGCGAAATCACAAGGTTAATAGGGATGTGTTCCGATACAATCCCAAGAGTGTCCAGACCAGTCTGTACAGTGCAAAGCCATGCTATTTTCATCTAATCATTCCTTGGATATGAGTTACACATTCTGGTGATAACATTGCGCAAATGTGCCATTTTCCCAGGATTTGAATCCTGAGAGAATGGCGGGTGACATGATTAAAAACTGCTTAAAGAGACTCTTTTCCAACTATTAGTGGCGATACAAACATAAATATAGCTGGAGTCCCATGAAATTTGTCCTGCCTCACAGGCTGTACCACTGGAGCCAGGGGTCTTTGCATCACGAATACGGATTCCATCCCCGCTGATATCCAGTGAAACCACCGGGGTAGAATTTCCAAGGCCAATCATACTGTTATACTGGACGAACACGGAGTTGACCAGCTCCATATTCTGGTTCCATTTTGGTATATGTTCTGGTTCCCCATTCCCTAGCATTTGGGGGGTTCCATAGGTAAAAACCTCGATCATGGGCTCCCAGATGGCATTGACTCCACCAATCACATAAATTTCGGAGCCCATGGTTAGGGCACCCTGGGAAACTCGGCCAGAGTTCAGAGGGGTTGAATCCACCCATGTGTCTGTTGCTGGGTCATAGACCAGGGTTGTATCTAAAATATATCCTCCAGGTCTGTAATCAAATCCACCCTGAACATAAAGAAGTCCGCCAAGCACAGCGGCAGAATGGTTATATCTTGGAGTTGGCATGGGCTCACCGGATGTCCATACATTACTGGATATGTGGTAAATTTCCACTGATTCTGTAGATGGACTGTAATCCACTGGAGCATTTAAAAGTCCCCCGGTGATTATAATTTTATCTCCAATCAGATTCATGGTATGGAATGAACGATAGATAGAGGATGAGGCCAATGTTGTCCAAGTTGGTGTGGAAGTATTAACCGGTATTTTATAAAGGGAGTCATGGTTGTCAAAGGCGATATTACTGTAGGTACGATTGCCCCAGCCTCCGTGTACATAAATATGATTGTCATAACAAACTGCTCCTACCCCTGCTAAATATATAGTACTTGGCAGGGAATCAATCGGGTGGCTGCTTAACCAGCTCCCATAAACACTTTCTGTGGCATCCGCTGGGTCAAAAACCAGAATACTGCTCATGGAAGGGTCAGCCGTGTATTGGGAGGTAAATCCTCCTATATAAAAGAATTTACCCCCACAGGAAACAGCAGCATAACTGTTTCTGCCATCGCCAGAGGAAGAAGGCCCCTGCACCCAATGTCCGGTCTGTGTGTTATAGATCCACATCTCGGTAAGTCCTTCTCCAGCTGTTGCTTCTGTATTTCCCCCATAAACATAAATTAGATTCCCATGAGCCAAAGGCTTGGCCGCATCAATTGCAATTCCTTCAAAATTTAATTTTTGCACCCACTGGTTGTTTGCAGACAAATAACTGCTAAGTGCTAAAAACAGAACCAAAATTTTCAAGAGTTCCTCCCTGATTCAGGTCATAATTATGGTAGATTCATACATTTTTTGCATTGTACGATTCGCTGTGCCAGATGAACAGCAGTTTTGATATGTGTAAGAAATACCTGTAAATGTGTGTTTCATGGGTATTATGTGTTTTTCCCGCATTTGTGTTGTATTCAGCCAGATTTGTCTGGCAGATGTCTAGCCATGATACATTATATTGATTGTAAAATTGTTTGGAGATGTTTTGTATGTTTTCGGTCTGAGATGTTGGGATACTTGTAAATTCAACAAGCCACTCAAAATGCAGGTTGAGAAAAATAACGGCTAATTGAGAGTATTTTTTGTGCAGCAGAAGAAGCTGTAATGTCATATGAAGCTGGGGGTCTAGTGCTTTTAAGAATTCAAAATCCTCAAGGGGGCCTCCTAGATTCATCCGACCACTAGACTGTAAAGTTTCATAGTAGATGTCAAGCACATTAGCGGATCTTCCATGGATACATCTTAGAATTCTTTCCATGGGAGCAAGGGGAGTATCTTGCCACATTCCAGGATGAGTCAGAACTTGCAGGTGGCTTGCTGTATTGTTTTTAAGAAAATCCAAAAGCCTTTTAAATCTCCAATAACCGTTAGAGTCAGAACAATATGCGACTTTCTGCCAGAAGGTTTGAGAGTAGCAGTTCACTAAATTACAGTAGGTGTCTTCCACAAAGGTTGTAAGTGCGAATTGTGTAGGATTATGGAAGCTGAATACTTCCGGCTCGACGCCCAGATGATTTTTGAAAAAAGAAATCTCCAGCTCTATTGCATCGCAGAGCTCTGTTGTTGTTATTGGGTTATAAAATGCCAAATCGAGATGGATGCCAACACTGTGACCCAAAGCAAGAATTTGCTGAACAATCTGAAATTGTTCTCGTTCCATTAAATTATAGAATTCACTATGGAGATTTAAAAAATAGGTGGCCTTAATATCGGAATCTTTCTCGATTTTGGCTATTTTCAGACATCGGTTTAGAGAAAAGTCACCGTCATGCCTCCAGACTATTCCCTGTTCAAACTGGAAAAGTTCTCTATAGGAACGAAAGATAAAATTCTCCTTGGCTGTTTTTAAAATTGTTCTGTAATGGGAAATTGTAAAATCCTCAAAACTATTGTGAGCCGTCTTTTCTGATGTCAACATTTTAATGTAACTCCTGTATTTGCTCAGATATCATGGGTTTAAAAAATTTCTGATTTCTGCTGCTACAGCCATTGTTCCGGCTTTTTCCCCCCAGTCCAGAAGGGTGAGCTGTTTTAATTTATGAAACATTTCTAAAAAATCAGTTTGTTCCGGTGTTTCCGAGTACAGGCACCAGGAATGTCCCGCAAAATACAGGCACCGTCTGATTTGATGCGGAAAGGTAGCAAACAGAATGGCGGGGGTTTTTGTGATTAAAAGCTCGGAGGCTGCTAATCCGCCAGCAGAAATTACACAGTCATAATCTGGAAATAACCTGTAAATGTTACGCATATTTCGGAAAATCTGCGGTTTATTGTCCCATAGTTCAAGCTCCTCCAAAAGACTGTTATCATAAATAAAACCGGGGCCCCAGATAATGGAAATCTTCTTTAGAAGCAGGTTTTGCTCTCTTAAAGCCCTAAGGATCCGAACCGTATGATTTTCATTATCACTTCCACCCACGGTGATCAGTACTTTATCAACATCCTGAAAGGAATCAAGGCCAGGATGTACAAACTGGCTGATTTCAGGATGTAATAAAACATACTCAACCCCTGCGATATTCACGATGTCTTTTTTGAAGTCTTTCATCTGATGAACCCAGACAGGATCCCAGCATAAAACAAATTTCCACTCCTTCGGAGGAAATTCATCAAAGATAATTCCCCCGTGTGTCAGCTTTGGATGGTATGTAATCTGACTGGGGCTACATTCCGTGATTTCCCAGAAAACGGTGGTAAGATTTTTCTCCAGACAGGCCTTTTGAAAGGCTTCAGAGGATTCCTGGGGGGCAAGAACAGGCAGGTACCACATAGAATAGGGGTAGGAATGCAGGATTTCTTCGGCTTCCGGTGTCTTTTGCGTGGCAATCACTGTCCTGACATCAAGTGATTCCAGTCCCATGGCCAGGTGGGTCAACGAAACCAGATCTCCTGTGCCAATTCCTGGTTTGGCATCACCCCGGAGTACAATCATGCTGATTCCTTCAAAAAACCAAACCCTGTATAGGTGACAGGGCTTTAACAGTACACCCGACAGGATTCGAACCTGTGACCTTTTGATCCGCAATCAAACGCTCTATCCGACTGAGCTACGGGTGCAAGCAGGTTGGCAATATATCGTTGTAGGGCTTGATTTGCAAGGATTTTGAAACTTTTGCGGGATATTATCGCATGGTCTTGCCATTTTGCTGTAAAGTGTCTTTTGTGATTACAACTCAGGAATCTAAAGCGTCTCAATCAGCGGAATTCAGTCTTAGTGAACATTTTCTGGAAAACGGAATTATGCAGGTGTCCTCTTCCCTGCGCCCGCACTTTTCCTTTTTAAGGGATCATGAAGAAGTAGTCTTTCAGATTCTTGGGAAATACGAGCTTTTGGGGAGCTATCGCAAGGGCAGTTCTTTTATCTTAAGTCTGGAACTACGGTCACTGTGTCTTAGTCTCAAACTAAAACCTGGCCAAAAAATCTGGATAAAACGCTCTGTTCATTCCCACCGGATTTTTGATGTGAGTTTCCCCCATGAAGAAGCTACAGTCGATTCTGTGATGAGGGCTACAGTTCGAGCCAGGGCAATTCCTCAGCTTGAACTTCAATCTCCGGCGATTTTACCCTTAAATTCGGTATCTGACTGGATGAAACGGTGGGATCTGAGTGGTGGAATGAGCATTAGTGAGGCTCAACTTACTCGTTTTCTGGATGTGTATGTTGAAGAGAAAAATCTGAAAAAAAAGGGTTTAATCGGGCTTGAAGATGTACAGGGAATTGACTACTACCCGCATCAGGTTGAGGCAGTCCGCAAGGCAATTTTTGATTGTCATGGGAGGGTTTTGCTTGCTGATGAGGTAGGTCTGGGGAAAACCATTGAGGCTGGACTCATCATTCATGAGTATGCAAAACGAAGGGAAGTACAGAGGATTTTAATTGTAACCCCGGCTTCTTTGACCCGTCAGTGGCAATCAGAACTGAAGTTGAAGTTTGATCTGGATTTTGAGCTGGCTTTGGGTTCTGAGGCTCTGGAACAGGAACCTCGGGTGATTGTATCCCTGGATACCGTAAAATTGAGAAGGTATCAGGGTTATTTTGCCCAAAATACCTACGATCTTGTCATTGTTGACGAGGCCCATAAACTTAAAAACCGTAAGACCTTGAATTATCAGTTCGTTAAAAAAATATCTTCCAAATTTTTGCTTTTGTTAACCGCCACCCCGATTCAGAATGAACTTCTGGAGTTGTACAATCTCATTCATCTCCTGGCTCCAGGGGCTTTGGGAACCCTGCAGCAATTCAGAAAGCGACATGTTCATCCAGTAAACCGCAGGTTGCCGGTTCAGCCTGAAGAATTGAAGAAGATGATTGAGCCGCATATGATTCGCAATACCAGACGCTCAACTAGTCTGAATCTGCCACCTCGTCGGGTCATCATGCAGGAGGTTGTCTTCGGGGAACCTGAGAGGCTATTGTATGATCAGCTGGAATCACTGATACATGATTTTTATTTTATGCTCAGTTCTGAGAGACAGGGTATGAATCAGCTGACAATGATGCTGTTTCAAAAGTTGATGACATCCTCTCCTCAGGCCTTACTCGAGTCTGTGAGCGGAGTTTTGGGTCGCAACGATTTGGGATTTGAGATAAGGGACAGTCTTCTTAAGCTTGAGACATATGCTAAAGAAGTAAGTATGCCGGCTAAATTGCGGGTTGTTCTTGAGCTTTTGGAAAATGAACTGAAGGGTGAGAGGGTGTTAATTTTTACCCAGTTTCGTCGCACCCAAACGGTGATTTCTGAGGCGTTGAAATCAAAGGGCATTACGGTACACCTGTTTTATGGGGAAATGTCCTCTAAACAGAAAGAAGCAGTGGTTAAGCAGTTCAAAGATGGTGTGAGTGTGCTTGTCAGCACTGATGCAGGTTCCGAGGGTCAGAATCTTCAGTTTGCCCGCTATATGATCAACTATGATTTACCCTGGAATCCTATGAAGGTGGAACAGAGGATTGGCAGGGTTCATCGCCTTGGTCAGAAACATGAGGTATTTATTCTCAATCTGTTTGTGAAGGATACGATTGAGGAACATATAGTTCATCTTTTGCAAAGAAAGATCAAACTGTTTGAACGGATTGTTGGTGAGCTTGAGATGATTCTTGGATATATGGGCAATGAATTATCTGATATGGATTCCCTGGATCGTAAAATTATGGAAATTGTGGCTCGCTACAGGGAGCATCGGGAGCAGATGCAGCACATCGATCAACTTGGAGAAGAGTTTGTTAAGGCATCCTCTCAGTATTCCAAAAGTATTATGGCTCAGGAGCAGCTGTTTGAGGATGGGCCAAATGATTGAGGCCGGTATGGGAATTGATGAATTGGAAGGACTGCAGATATGCCTCAAGTCAAACGGGTATGAGGGGTATTATATTGTATTTTTTCTGCGGATTGAAAAGCCTTTGGTGCATGAAGGTCTGTATCTTTTAGTGCATAGCGGCAGACAATGGGAAATGTATTCGGAAACAGAAGCCCTGAAGGTGCTGCGCACCGAAGTTTTACAGCGTTCTAAGGTCCGCCTTCCCCCAATTTCTGCCCTTGAGGTTTTTGATTTGTTAAGAGAACATGTAAGTGTGCTGCAAAATGAGGTGAATGTTTTGTTTGACCGTGAGTTATCTCAGCTCAATCAATACTACAGAGAGCTTTTTCAGGAGATTTCTACCAGGAAGCAGTCTTTGTATTACCACACCTATTATTTTGAGAGGGAACAGCAGTTGATTCAGGAAGAGCTCAGGGCCAGACAGGAAATGCAGGAGCAGGGTGAATTACTTCTGGCTCGGTTTTCGCCCCAGTCCGAACTGAAGCTTTTAATGTTTGGAGAGATGATTAGGGATATATGATTGCCAGAATATTGTCATTTGTGTTTCTGATTGCATTACTTCTGTTTGTGGTCTGGATGTATCTGGTTTCACCATCGGCCCATGAAAAACTAGGCGATCAGGCCATGCAATCCCAGGATTATGTCAGTGCCTCCATGTATTATTCCCGAGCTTTGAATGAGGGTAAAACCTCTTTCGGAAAAGAAAGAGTTTTATTTAAATTAGGTAACAGCTTCAGAATTCAGGGTGAGAGAGAAAGAGCTTTTGATTTTTATTTTATGCTTTTGCGTCTAAACAAAGATTCCGCATATAAACAAAGGATCGAGGAGTTTTTGAAGGAGCAAAAGGGCCATTTAGCTATGGAAAACAACCAGGATCGTGTTGATATTGACTGGTCATTTCTGAATCAGACTAAAGGTCCAATGACCCTTTTGGAGCAGAAACAGAAAAGAGACAAGCTTTACAGAATGCTTATAGAACGGTTGAGTGGTTCAGGAACAAATCAGGCTTTGGCCTATGAGACCCTGGAATTGTACCGGGAATTTCAGAAATCCAGCCAGCAGTATATCGAGTCCAAGGAGCAGGAATCGCAGAAACTCCCTCAAAAAGTAATGAGTATGGCCACCCGTCATCTGGTTTCTGTAGGGTTTTTAAAAGAATGGATGGCCGAAATGCATTCTTTAAGCCCGGTTACGGCTGTTCAATGGAACAATTTGCAGGAACCTGGAGAACTTATAGAACTAGCAGAATCAATTAAACCGGATGCTATTTTTATTTATATGGAGGCATCCAGAAGACAGTCTGATTTAATTCAGTTGCCAAGGTTGGCTGATTTGTACGAAAACAGCAAGTTTTTTCTTGTTTTTGTCGATTCCTTGATGAATGAGTCATATTCTGATTCGGAATTGGCAGGTCTGGTTTCGGAGTTTGGGCATACAAAACTGCGCTGGTTCAGGTGTCAGGATTTGGCAGATTGTAAAGGTTACTTGCGAGATTTAGTGGATTTGAGAAGTTTATGGCAATCAAATGGATGAAAGACATCAATGCTATTCGCAGAGCTCTGGTTGAAGCAGATCCTTCTGACAGGCTGATTGCTGTGCATTCCCTTGAGATGATGCAAAATCGGGATGCAATTGTCATTTTGGAAGAGTTTTATCCAAATTCCGTAAACTTTGAAAAGTACTTTGTAAACAGGGCAATTCAAAATCTGAAATTGTTTCTGGAGTCTGGCAAGATTTCCCGAGAAGTTAGCCGCTCCCTGCAAAAACAGGCTGAATTACAAAGAGTTTCTGAAGAAATTGCTGAGGGTCCCAAGGGAGTTGTTGCTTCTACTCCTAAAGAATTCGATGGGGATTTTGATTCGGAAGAAGTAGTTGCGTCTTTACCAAAGCAGAAAAACAAACGCATAGAAACCCCAGTTGCAGAAGCCCCCCAGATTGAAAAACCGGTTCCCAAGGTAGAAACTAAGGCAGAAGTTGTGATGCAGCAGGATATTCCTTCAGAATCATCTGATTTGGAAGAAGTCCAGGATTCCGCGTCCGAGATTGACGGTAATGATTCCTATGCAGCCTACAGTTCCGATGAATACTCGGATCCATTTGCAACTATGAATACGGATGGGGCTGAGCCTGAATATGGGTATGATGCTTATGATGATTTGATGCTGCCTCCCGCGAGAGAAGAGTCTGAGGGCACGGCTGAATACGATGATCTGCTACCTCCTCCAGCCGCTGGTTCCATGGATGATTACGAGGACCTTCTCCCTCCCATGGTCAATTCAGCGGGTTCCGACTCTTATGATGATTTGTTACCTCCGCTACAGGGTGGGGATGTGGATGACTACGAAGAACTCCTGCCCCCCATGGTAAGTGCTTCAGGGGACACGGGTAGTCCCGATGTATATCCTTCCCAGGACGATTATGAAAGTCTTTTGCCTCCAGTCTCCGAGGTGGCCCTGGATGATTATGAGGATTTACTGCCACCGACTCGGGGTAACAAACCGCTGGTAGAAGCAGTTTCTGATGATTATGAGGACCTTCTTCCTCCCTTAAAATCCGAGGATGACGAAGATTATGACGATTTGTTGCCACCATTAAAAAAGGGCTGATAGATGATGCGATATGTACTGTTTGTATACGCCATGATGGGGGTTTTTACGGGGATGTCCCTGTTCGCCAATGATGCCAGTTTTTGGTATCGTATGGCACAACGGTATGAAAAATCGGGTGACACAGCATTGGAAGAGCTCAGTTTGAAAAAGGTTCTGGAGTTTGAGCCTGAGAATCTACCGGCCCAGCAAAGATTAAGAAGTATTGAGGTATTGAAGCAAAGAGATGGTAAATCCTCCATTCAGGACCTTTTGCGGCAGATGGAAACTACCTTGCAGACGGATGTGAGTTCCAATCAGGATTTACAAGCCATTGAAGACATTGAGTTGCAGCAGGATGTATCCAAGAAGATTGCCGGATATGAAGAGAGGCTGAAACAGACTGGACTAACGGATGTTCAAAAACAAAGGCTTAGAGAAATTCTGGCCCGTCTGTATTTTGATTTAGGAATTCAGGAGGCTTCCGCAGTTCGCCTTAAAGAGTCCATCGATGCTTTTGAACGGTCGATTTTTAATGATCCTGCATTTCAGCTTAGTCATTATGAACTAGGTTATTTATATTTTCGTATCCGGGAGCTAGATAAGGGAATTCAAAGTCTGGAATCATTTATTCAATTGCAGTCCGATGGGGTTTTGGCCCAAAGTGTCAGGGAAACTCTCTTGGTTCAGTATATAAAGATTGCCAGAAAGCACTTTTTTCGCAAGGACTTTGACAGCTGTCTGCCTGTACTCAGAAAAATTATGGCTTTTGCACCTCAAAGCGCGGAGGCCCAGCAGGCCAGAGTATTTTTGATGGATCTGTATTATTATCAGGGAATGGACAATCTTAATCTTGGCAATTTTGAAGGTGCCAGCAAAGCATTTTATGAGGCTATGCAGACCATGCAGGCTTCTCCTGGGCTGGACAGTGTATTTTTTGCAAAATTGTCCAAAAATGCTGTGCAGCCATTTCTTAAGTATGGACAGCAGCTATTTCTTATGGACAAGGACTATGGCCTGGCCAGCACTTATTTTCAGGCAGTAACCTGGCTGGTTCCTGGCACACCTGAGAGTTTTCTGGCCCGTGAATATATGAAAGAAATCAATAAACTGAACGGGACCGTTACTAATCCTGTGGTTTATATGAGTAATCTGGTTGCAGAAGAATCCAAAAAATTTCTGGCTGATCTGGAAAGGGTCAGAAATGTCAGGCGCAATGAGGTTAACCAACAATGAATTCCAGGCAAATCGAAGAAGCATTTGAGAAGGAAGTCGAGTTCATCACCAAGAAGGTAAGCTTAGGGGAATTGTCCCAGGATGAGGGAGACTTTTTAATCAAGCAGGCACGGGCCAGAACCGATCGGGAGTTAGCCCGATTAAAGAGGCCGGGCAGACTTTTATATTATCTTCTGACAATGTGTCTTGGGATCAGTTTTGTAGTTTGTTTCTGGCTGTGCGTGAAAAAGACCGGGGTGACATTTTATTGGCCCCTTTGGGGTCTTTTGGCCTGTACTCTGGGTTTTTTGGCGGTTTTACAGATTGAGATCAGGAGATTGGAGCACACCTTCTCCCAATTTTTTTCCAAAGCATGGTTTCATAAGGTTTTGCATGCTCCCCGCATTGATTTTGAATGGCAGAAGCAGTCGGCGGTTCAGATTCATTTGCATATTAAAAATGAACATAATCTGTATGCAGGTCTGAGAGATGAGGAAATCTGTGAACTGCGCTCGCGCATTCTTGATTGTGTGCATGAGGTTTTTGATAATGGGGATGGCATCATTGAATCCGTGGGTGAAGATTCTTTTGTGATTGATTTTTTGGCCAAAGATGGAAGTGATTCAGTGCATAAGGCCTTAAAATCTGTGGATGCCCTTTTTGCCACCCTGCGCTCTAGAGACGGAGAATGGTATTCCAAATCTGTAAGAATGGCTGCCGGGGTGGTTTCAGGTATTTTCTGGGTTGGGACCATGGGTCATGGTCATAAGGTTTTTAGGGTTTTGGGCCGTAGAAGAACCGTAGCCTCTGCTTTGGCAAATGCGGCTGGATGGGAAGAAATCTACCTCGATGAAGACACGGCAGCCGATTCTGAAAAATGGATTTATGTTCATGGTTCCGAACCGATTTTTTTAAGGGATTCCAAGGAACTGATCAAGGTCTGCCGGTTGAGTGGCTGGAAGGATAGTCAGGAATGATGGAATTGAATGAGTCCGAACAGTATGAATTGTTTTATGAGCTGGCCCGCAGTTTATCCCACCCACTCAGGGAAGTAAGAATCTCGGCTGTCTCGGCCATATCCAGAATTGCCAATCGTCGCTGCACCAACACTCTTCTGGATAAACTTGAGCTTGAGAAGGATACCTTCATCAAAGCATCGTTACTCAGAATTCTTGGAGATATTGGCACGGAAAATCTCGTAACTGAATTAGGCCGTTATTTGAGTCATCCTGAGCCACGAATCCGGGCCAATGCCATTGAAAGTTTTACCAGAATCCGGGTTTCGGACAAAATGACCCTGGTCAAATATTTAAAACCCCTGATTCATGACGAGAACAACCGCGTGGCTTCTACAGCTCTAAAAGAGGTGATTGCTCTTGGAGAAACAGCTTGTCTTCCCTATCTGAAACTATTTTTGAAAGGTACAGATCCTTCCCGTAAGGCATCTGCAATCTGGGTAGTTGGGGAACTGGATTTGAAAGACTGTCTTGAGGATGTGATCTACGCTTTGTATTCGGAAAACTATCAGGTACACAGCATTGCTCACAGGGTACTTGGTAAAAATCCTGAACAGGCAATTCCTATTCTTTTTGAGAATCTGGCTATGGGTGATTCTGTAGTCAAGGTGTATACCTTTTTGTTCTTTGCTAAAAATTTGAAAGCTGTGGATGAGAAACAAAAAGAACTTCTATTGTCCATGCTGGAAGTGGAAGAAAGTTATATTGCTTCCTTCATTTTGAAGATTCTGTTTCAGCTAAGGCTTGAAGAGGGTTTTGAGCTTTTAAAAATGAATCTGGCATCCCAGGATCTGAATCTGAGAAAGGTTGCGGTGGAAGGCATGACTCATTATCTGGGCCGCCCCGATATTTATCCAGTGCTTCTGAAGGCCACCCGGGACGAAAAGGAATCCAGATTACTTGGAATTCTGGTTCATTATTTCTCACACTTTCCAGATGCTCAGTCTGTGGAGATGTTAAAGGATTATTTAGGACATGAAGACCGCAGGGTGAGAGCCAATGCCATTGAAGTTCTTGGTCAGATAGGTGATGAAAGGGTCAAGCAGATCCTGATGCCATTTCTTGAAGATTCCAACAACAGGATTTTGGCCAATGCAGCCATTGCTCTGTTTCGCCTTGGAGAGAAAAAAGTTCTACAGAAATTAAAAGACTCTATGGCATCCAAGGATGATGCTGTCAGGGTTTCCGCATCCTATGCCATGGGACAGATTCAGTCCAGAGAACTGGCAGATGTCCTTTTGGAAGGTCTTCTGGATGATGTAAAAAAAGTCCGGGAAAATGTGTTAAAAGGGTTGATGAAGGAGGACAAAGAAGGGTTTTCCCGCCTGATTTCTTCTCTGCGTAGCACAACCGGGATTAATGCCAGAAAGGCTTTGGCTGAAGTGACATTAAGTACTACCGTGGATCCGTCTGTGCCAGTGGTCAGTGAGGCATTGGCAGCATATGCGGAACAGGTCAATGTTTTTGAAATCCCTGAGTCATTGGAACCTCAGGAAGTGGATAAACTGGAATCTTTGCTTTTTGCTGAGGAAAGTTCTCTTAGAATCTATGCTACTTTTGTGCTTGGCGAGAAACAAATCCAGAAGGCATTGCCAAAACTCATCTGTTTGTTATACGAAAGAGATGATGAGATCGTGGCAGAAACCCTGATGGCCCTTAAAAAATTGAAGATGAGGGAATCGCTGGTATTTTTGCGGGACATATACTCCAGGCTCTCTGGTGAAAATATGCGCCTTTGTGCTTCCATTATGCAGGAACTGGCTGAAGGTACCCTAAAGAGGCAGGATTTCCCAGCAAACCTGAGTCTTGCCCACAATCAGGCCCTCGAATCCCATGCAAGACCTGCTTGAGCCCCTCTGGTTACTTCCCCCTGTGTGGCAGTGGCTGATTTCCGCCGTATTGGCTGGAATGTGGGCTTCTTTTCTTAACATGGCAATCTGGAGGATCCCAAGGGGAGAGTCGATTGTATGGCCTGGTTCACATTGCCCAATCTGCAATCACTCTCTTGGTCTTCGTGATTTGATCCCGATATTTAGTTACCTTCTTTTAAGGGGCCGTTGTGGATATTGTCTCACCAGATTTGGCCCCAGATACTTTTTGATTGAACTTTGTCTTGTCAGTCTGGTAAGCCTCTATTACTATATTCTGGGCTGGAGCAGACCTTTTGTGGGAGTCTGTCTCATAACCTGGCTGATTATGCTCATATCTGGAATCCTTTTGCAAAGACGAATTGATGCTGGAATTCTGAAATTGAAACAGGGTTCCGGGGGATTTACCTTCATTGAAATTATGCTGACCATGATCATTGTGGCGGCTGTGATTATTCCTTTTGGCAATATTTTTATCTCCAGTTATGGCAGGGCCATCAAAAATAAGGATTATTTCATGGGTTGGAATCTGGTGGAATCCAAGCTTGAAGAATTAAAGCTGGTTCCTTTTAATAAACTGGAGTCTGACTATGATTTGTATATAAAAACGGATCGTAAGGATGACAACATTTTTGTAGATGAACGATTGAGTGTTTATTCTGAAATGCGTGAAGATGAAGAGATTTTTTATCAGAAGTTCTCTGATGTTTATACTACGGAAAATCAGCTCCCAGAAGTGCCTCACAAAAAGTTTGTCAGAGCCTACGAAAAACAGTATGGTCTACCGTTTGAATTCCATTCCCGTGACTACCGTTATTTAAGGCGGGTTGTTAAGGTTGAACCGGTTAAAATTGAGAGAAATCCCAAATTTTTTAATAAGGATGAATATGGGGAGTTGCCTCCCTCTCTAGTAAAGGTGACAGTTATAGTGACAATTGATTCTCCTACCTTGAATCGTAAACTGGAAGCCTCGATATACAGGGCAAGATGAAACTTAGGGAAAAAGGGTTTACTTTAGCCGAGATGATGATTGTGGTCGTGATTCTGATCATGGTCATGGGTGTGACTTATTCGTTTTATATGAATATGACAAGGGTCTATGCCAAGGGCTCGGAGCATGTACTGAAGATTCTTGATGCTCAGATCCCCTTGGAGATCATGTGCCATGAGCTTCGTTCTGCGGTCAGGATTGTAGAGTTAAAACCTGATTTGATTGTGTTTGACAAGTATTATGAGCCAACTGGGAATGAATCGGATCCGGTCAAAGATTTAAACAGTGTAAAACATAAAACCGTGCATTTTCGGGTCCGTAAGGATGATGAGGGTTATTATCATCTGGAGCGCAAAGAAGAGAGAGATTTTTTTGAACCATTGCAGCCAGCATTTTCAGCCAAGGAGTTAAACCCCAATGTATTCAGGGGCTGGAAAATGGTCCGTGGCAAGCTCACAGAGTACAACTCCTTTAAATGGAATTCTGAGGATATTCCTATGCTGGAAATCCGCCTGCACTTTACCTTAAAGGACAATCAGGAAGTAGATTTTTATCGCAGGGTATTTCTGCCTGTTCCATTTGCTGGTCTTCCAAGAATTTCTGCCCCAGAAGATGTTTTTGGGGATTCGGACTAGATTCGTACACATTCTCATTCTCATTTCCAGTTTTTGTAGAACTGCTGTATTCAAGCAGATTTTGTGGATATTCTCCTTGTAAATGGCTTGTGAACTAACTCCGATGCCGCATCTAAGCAAGGAGAAATGTCAGATGAGTGAAACAGGAGAACCGATTGATAAGTCCAAGATGCGCATTGGCGACATTTTGGTTTATCGCGGCAAAGTTACCCAGCAGCAGATGTCTGAAGCGTTTCGACTTCAGAAGGAAACCGGGCTGCGTCTTGGGGAACAACTCATTGCCATGGAGCTTGTTACAGAAGATGACATGCTTGAATGTCTCTGCTGGCAAAAGGATGTTGATTTTACCTCTTTGGTGGGAGTGGATGTATCGCCTCAGGCCTATTCCTGTCTCACGGAAGATTATATTGAGCAGAATCTGGTTTTACCTTTAGATGTTGGTGGCGGGGTTTTGACCATTGCCCACAATGACCCTATTAATCTTCAGTTTGTTATTGATGAAACAGCGCATAAGGCCAATTTAAAAATTAAGGCCTATATTGCTACAGAGCAGGGCATTCGAGATGCAATTCAGAAACACAAGGAAAAAATGCGTGAGTTCGCGCCCCTTGTGGATGCACTTAAAATGGAGTCCCCTGATCGGGCCAATCCACTGACGGACAAGATATGGGATCTTGAGGATGCTTCAACTCCAATGGTTTCGTTTACACACATGATCATCCGCACGGCTCTGAACCGCAAGGCTACAGACATTTACATTGAATTTGTCGAGGACAGACTTAAGGTAAGGTTTCGTGTTGATGGTGAGGTTCAGAACCTATTAAAGTTTCCCGCTGATTTTGACAAACACAAGGAAAAAATTATTGCCAGGATCAAGATGATGGCCAACCTTGATGTTTCAGAGCGCAGGGTTCCCCAGGATGGAAAATTCAGGGCAGAACTGAAACGAAAATTTATGGATTGCCGTGTCAATATTTTACCCACAGTAGAGGGGGAAAAAGCAGTAATTCGAATTCTTGCAAAAGACCGACTGAATGTGTCTTTAGATAAAACAGGAATGTCAAACTACTCACTTAAGGTATTGACTGGGCTTTTGGCAAAACCTTATGGATTGATTCTGGTCACTGGCCCTACAGGTTCTGGAAAAACTACTACTCTTTATGCTGCCCTGCAACATGTATGGAGCCCCAAAAAATCTGTAGTAACTGTGGAAGATCCTGTGGAATATGAGGTTCCTGACTATTCCCAGATACAGGTGAATACGGATGTGGGAATGAGTTTTGCCTCCATTCTAAGAGCCGTATTGCGGCAGGCACCGGATGTGATTCTGATTGGTGAGATTCGTGATGGAGAAACAGCAAAAATTGCTTGTGAGGCGGCTATGACAGGCCATTTGGTGCTGTCTACCCTGCATGCGAATGATTCATCAAGTTCTGTGATGCGCCTTACGGAAATCGGGGTGGATAACTTTTTAGTGGCTTCCGTACTTCTAGGGGCAATTGCCCAGAGGCTTACCAGAAAACTTTGTGCCAAATGCAAGATAAAAATGGCTCTGACACCGGAGCTGGTGGATTTTGCAGCCCGTTACAAGATGAAGACCCAGTTTGTATACCAGCACAAAGGTTGTCCGGCCTGCACAGGACAGGGTTATGTAGGCCGAATGGGGATTCACGAGATATTGGTGAACAGTCCTCAGATAAGCGAAGTGATTACCCGTAAGGGCAGTCCCTTTGACATTGTGGCTGAGGCAAGGAAAAAGGGCTTTATTACTCTGAAGGAAGATGCCCTGTTAAAGGTGTTTCAAGGTTTGACAGATATGGATCAGGTAGCGAAATCCGCTGGCTAGGCAATGGAATGATTAAAGGAGAAACTGCCATGAAATTGTGCAAGGCTTTCAGAATATTTGCGATTAGTGCCTTGTTGCAGGCAACGGTTGGTGCATCGGAACCATGGCCGGAAAAGCGAAGCGGTGGCTACAGCTATGGCGGCCCCAAGGTTAGAGACAGTCAGGGACATAGAGACAATCCTTTTTATGCATCACAGCGAACGGTTGTCGAACAGCATCACATTCCGCCATATGGTGAGGTAGATCGAAATCCCTGGGCTGATGAAGAAGTGGCCATCATGCGTACGAGCATGACAAACTACGATACGATCAAAACCTGTTATGACCGCAAGGGCAACCTGATATCCATTCATGCCTGGGATAGAAGAACAGGGCAGGACAGGCCCGTAAACCTGACAGTTCTGGCCAATCCTATTGTCAAAGATGAGATCGAAAGCAGTGTTGCCAGGCTAAGGGTGGTTTATAACAATTATGGTGAGGTTGTCTCCAAACAGGCCTGGAACAAAATCACTGGAGAAAAAGTGGAGGTACCCAAAACGGTGCCCTTCACCAACTATATTGACGAGGACAAATACTGGGCCTGGGTGGAGAGACAAAAACTGTATGAGCGCTCCTATACTGATATGTATGTGGATCGGGGAGCAGTTCGAACCAAAAGGATGAAGTCTCTGATGCGTTACAATAATCCTTTTGGGGTACCCCATGAGGTTGAGGTATACGAGGAGAGGCCAATTATTGAAAGGCATTATGATGAATCCATGCTCAGAAATGATGGCTGGATTGCCATGTGGAATGCCAGCCTTGGTGGCAGTATCTCAGGTGTGGTTGCCAATGTTCGTAATTCGTCTGGATTTAGGGATGCCTCTGGAAGCCATCTTGAAGTAGGGGCAGATATTGAAGCCTTTAATCGTCGCTTTGATATTATCTATACCAGTTTAAGCCAGTCTTCAACTACAGTGGGTGCCTCAAGTTTTAATGGCAGAAATTTTGCGACAGGTTCTGCCTTTGATTTTGACATGCAGGGTGTGGATATTGTCTATCGCAGGCCCTTTATTCGCTCTGACAGGGGAGATTTTGGAATTAACTGGCTGTTTTCTCTTAAGGCGGCTGAGGTGGATGCCTCCTTAAGAAACGGGGCTCAGAAGAGCAGCATGTCAGGCACTCTTGCTTTGCCCATGGTTGGTTTTGAAATGGTTCGTAATGTCAGTGACCATCTGGATCTTTTTGGTCATGTACGCATGTTTTCTTTATCCGATGTGGAGACTACTGAGTATCAGTTGGGTGGTAAATACTACTTTCATCCAGAACGGGTGGATGACTGGAGGGCATCGGTTGGTTATAAGGGTCTTACTCTGAATGCTGAAGATAAAAATGACAGATTGGAACTGGATTTTAAGGGCGTACGATTTGCCTTGGAGAGATCCTTCTGATTGGGAATTAGTACAGGGCTTTTCGGATGTAATATACTGAAAAGCCCAGGCAGGTCAGATTCGGAATCCAATTTGCCAGAGCAGGGGGCAGAGTACCATTGCCTCCCAATGTGTTTCCGGTTGTCAGAAGCACATAGTATAAGAGAAGAATCAGAATAGCCATCCCAAATCCATTGGCCTTGCCCTTAGCAGATCGGGAGTGACGCATTGCCATTGGTGCGCCTACAAGCATCATAAAAATGGATGCCAGTGGGAATGCCAGTCTGGAATGAAACTGGGTTTCAAACTCCAGAGTGGAGAGGTTTTTGGCTCTGCGGATACGGATTTGTTCATCCAGTTCCTTCAGGTTCATTTCTTTGGGATTTTTGTTTTCTTCCTTTCTTCTTATGCGGCTGGCATAACGATCGGAGATAGGGTAAATCCACTGGTCAAACTGGATAAAATATTCCGTTTTTCCATTGGCATCCAGATAGGTGGTTCTGCCATTCTGAAACACCCATAGATTGCCCGATTCAATTCGGGCCGTTTTGGCCTCGGTGATCTGCGGATAGGTATCGGTGAACTGAAACATTGTGACTTCACGCATGGTTTCTGTCTCTGGTTCATAATCCCGGACATATAGTTTGAAGCGTTTCCCTCCATCAAAAAATATGTTTTTAGCCACTTTAGGTAGAGGTTTTTTTAAGGTGATTTCATTGATATATACTTCTTCCTGCAGGAATCTGGCCTTGGGAACAATGTTTTCGTTTAAAAAATAGACCATGGCACAAAGGCAGCATGCAAAAAGTACAATTGGCTGCATGAGACGGATAGCGGAGATGCCGGATGCTTTGATGGCAATTATTTCTGCATCATTGTTTAATCGGGCAATACCCAACATGCTGCCCATGAGTACGGACATGGGAACAGAGGTCACTATAATGGTGGGAAGTGAGTACAGAAGCAGTTGGGAGACGGCTTCTACCGGCACTCCTTTGGACACAACCAGATCCAGAAGGCGAATCAGAAGGTTAACAATCCAAAGGCTTGCAAATACGAAAAAAGAAAATGCAACTGGTCCAATAATCTGGGCTAGAATATAACGGTCCAGGGTATTAAATAGCATTATTGCTACAGGGACTGAATGATCAGTACAACCAGCCCACAGGCACAAAGACCCAGGAAATAGTCGCGAAAGTTAACTAGAATGCCTTGTCTGATTTCTGAACTGTGATGAAAATCTATAAATGCATAGAGGGTGGAAAACAGAAGGCAGCATAAAGACAGAAACACCAGCAATATTACTTCAAGGGAGGTCATCAATCACTTCCTTGTTATACGATGTATCAAAACCATCAAACCAGGCTATCAGATTCATCATGGAGGCCATCACAATCAGATAAAAACCAACATCCTTGATTGAGGCTGGCAACATGGCTTCGCCTTTGACAAGCGGATACAAATCCCACCATCCTGAAGTTGCCGCCTGCATACTGGCCCCCAGTAGAAAATAAATCGGGGTCAGGAGCAGTGGAAACACCAGTTTGTACAGAAAATGCCATAGCTGTTCCAGCTTAGAGGGTTGATAGCGTCCTGCCGTATCATAGTCGGCGATGTGCACGCTTTGACCTGTGGCTGGGATCAGCCAGTCGTTTGCGGCCCCATAAATTAAATCATTAGGTCCAGGCAGCATAGGAAGAGGGGGGAAAACAAATCTCCCTTTGTAGTCGGCCTGAGTCTGAATTCTCTGACTGTTGGACTTATTGACTACCTCAAGGGCTAATAGCGGCTTGGTGCTTCCGGAAAGCACAATTTCGGTTTCTGCATGTACAGGTGGCAAAAAGTCAAAAACAATAGGTGGATCCATCAGGGGATGGATGGTTCTAGTCTCGTGAGAGAGCCTTTGAACCTTGGAATCAGTTCTGACTTCAATGGTAAAATTCTGTCGCCGGATATCCTGATAACGATAGTAGTAGTCTAAATCAAGAAACAGGCCAAAAAAGAAACAGAATGTCACACACAAAAAGACCACCAGAGCCTTACTTCTTTGACCTGCTAGAAACTGTGCCAAGCCGGGCAGAACAAAGTTAAGAGAAGCTCTTAAAAAAGATTTAAACATAAATAATCTTACCCAGCCAGACCCAAATGGGTATGACTGGGTAATAAATTAGCCATGCTGAGGATAAACACTGACTTTTTTGCGATTCTTACCTGTTCGCTCGAAAGTGACTACCCCGTCCTTCAGTGCATACAGAGTGTAATCCCGACCAACACCTACATTGGTACCAGCATGAATTCTTGTGCCTCTCTGGCGCAAAATAATGTTTCCAGCTACCACATCAGCACCACCAGATACCTTTAAACCCAGGTACTGTGGATTTGAATCGCGACCATTACTGGAGCTACCTACACCTTTCTTGTGAGCCATGTCACATCTCCTTACTTTTCAGAACCTTCCACCAGATGAATATCCAGATGTCCAGGTTCCTGTTTTGAAATCCCTTGTAATCCAAGTAAATAACTTTTGCCAAGCGTATCCAGACGCAAAACATCAGAGTCGCTTAATTCCTTTACATCAATCTCCAGTAGAGCTTTTCCAGAAGAAGACTGTTGTTTGATACCTTTACCGATCAGGCTGATACAGGATTGAATCAGGGTCTGAGTCAGGCAGGACACAGAATTACACAACAATGAATGTGATTCTTTTGGTGCATGACCACTGACTAAAAGCCGAGAGAGTATTCCCTGCTCCAATGTGACCTGCACCAGAATCATATTCAGTTGATGCGGATATCGTCAATCTGCACGGCTGTGTAATACTGCCTGTGCCCTTTAGTCCTACGATATCGTTTTCTTCGTCTCTGTTTGAATACCAGAATTTTTTTACGGCGGTTCTGTTTTACAACCTTACCACTGACAGTGGCTTTCAGGTTGGGGCCAGTGCTTAATTTATCCTGATCACAAACCAGGAGAACATCAGTGAACTCAACGGAATCCCCTTCATTTTTCTCCAGTTTCTCAACCCAGATTTCCAAGCCTTTTTCGACTTTGTATTGTTTGCCGCCTGTGCGGATAATTGCAAACATGATTTTCTCCTATGAATGCTAGACTTTATCGGAAGCTCGCAATTATACGGTCGAGCCCTTGATTCGTCAAGAAAACTTGAACTCTTCGCAGTGAAAACTTGAGTCTCCCCGAATAAATATCTTGGTGTTTGTTTCTTCTTCAAGTTGCTTAAATTTGGACTGGTCTCTCTCAAGTAGAATAGATGCAACTTCAGGGTGACAGGTCGCCAGCACAACTTCCTTGATATGTTTACTTGTGCAGAGCTTTCTTAGCTCTGTATAAATTTTGTGGCAGATATAGTCCTTGGAGCTGATTTTTCCCTTACCTTTGCAGTAGGGGCATCGATCCAGAAGATAATGGGCCAGGGTTTGCCCCGTCCTCTGTCTTGTCATCTGTATAATTCCAAGCTCAGAGATGGGGTATATATTGTATTTGGTTTTTTTATCCTTGCGGCATTCCTGATTCAGTACCTGAAATACATCCTCACGATGTTCCACCTCATCCATGTCAATAAAATCAATGACGATGATCCCACCAAGGTTGCGAAGCCTGAGTTGTCTGGCAATTTCTATGGCAGCTTCCAGATTTGTCTGATACACGGTATCTTCAAGGTTATTGACTCCAATAAAACTGCCTGTATTCACATCAATAGAAATCAGGGCCTCGGTCTGCTGAATGATGACATAACCACCACTTGGCAGGGACACTCTTTGATCAACTGCCTTATGAATGTCTTCTTCTACACCATGGAATTGCATTAAATCTGGCTTGGGGTAGTAGCGGATTTTGTCCTTCAGGCCCGGTGTAAGAAACCCACATACACTCATAAGCTGTTCGTAGTGCTCCTTGGAATCAATAAGAAAACTCTCCATGGAGCTGTTAAACAGGTCGCGTACAACTTTTAAAAGGAGGGTGGATTCCTGATGAAGAAGGGATGGGGTGGGTACGGCAACTTCCTTTTTTAAAATACTTTCCCATAGGTTAAGAAGAAACTGTAGATCTTCCTCAAGTTCCTCTCTGCTTCTGCCTAGAGCAACCGTTCTGATGATAATGCCCATATCCTTCGGTTTTAAGGTCTGGCCAAACTCGGTTAACCTTGCGATCTCAACGGGGTCTTCAATACGGCGAGAAATACCTAAATGCCGGATGGTGGGCATCAGAACAATGTATCTTCCGGGAAGAGTCAGATAGGTTGTCCCACGGGGGCCCTTGTTTCCAATAGGCTCCTTTATGACCTGAACCATGATTTCCTGACCGACCTTTAGAATATCAGAGATCAGGGCCTGAGGTTTGACGGAAATGGTTTCTTCAGAATCATCCGAGCTTTCAGCATCCGGGTCAAAGTCTTTTGGTTCTCCTAAGTTTATATCAGACAGGGGTAAAAACAGGTCGCGATTTATGCCTATATCAACAAAGGCACACTGCATTCCCGGTACAATATTGGTGACTCTGCCCTTAAAAATATTGCCCATGAGCTGCTGGTCTGCCGGTTTTTCAATATAAATCTCAGATAGTCGCCCCTCTTCGAGGACGGCAACCCGGCTGCCGGAAGGGGTACAATTGACCAGAATCGCATTTTTCATGAGTTTTTCAGACTTTCAATGTGGGCATCCAGAATGGGCTGCATTCCATCTTTGAGTTTCCCAATAAAATTCATATTTCTGTAAAACTGCTTATAATCCAGGCCGTAGCCGACTACAAATTGTTTTTCAATCTCAAAACCTGTGAAATCCACTGTCACCGGGACCTTGTGGGCTGTGGGTTTGTTTAACATGGAGCAGATGCGGATGGACTTAGGTTGTCTGAGTGCCAGAATTTCACGAAGACTTGTCAGAGTAAGCCCGGTATCCACTACATCATCCACTAAAAGAACATGATAACCACGGATATCTTCCTTCAGATCCCGTTCAAACTTTAAAGTACCACTGGACTCCTGACCATCTCCGTAGGAGCTGACCACCATAAAATCGACCTTTAAAGGAGTGGTGACATGTTTTAAAACTTCCGTAAAAAAGAACATGCAGCCACGCATAATCCCAACAGCAATCAAAGGTTCTGAGCCATAATGCTCTGAAATTTCCCTGCCCAGGGAACGGCAGCGGGTTTCAATTTCTTCCTCGGAATACAAGACATCAAATATTCGATGTAAATCAAAAGACATGTCGCTCAGCTCCTGTGGTTGGTCCCTGCACGATATCATCGGGAATACAAAATTAGCAGACAATTCAGGCAAGGATCAGAATGCAGATGCTATCATGGGACTGTGAGTCTTGTCATAAAAAGTGCTGAACCGGGCCTTAGAAACGATCTGCAAAATCAGCTTTTGAGTTCGTATACCCTGATAGCTGGCCTTGACGAGGTCGGTCGGGGACCTCTAGCAGGCCCAGTGGTGGTCGCGGCCGCACTTTTGGATCAAAGATCACTACCGGAAGGATTGAAAGATTCCAAGCTATTAAACGCAAAAACAATCGAGTCTTTCAGTGCCGTTCTTAAAGAAGTTTTGCCTGGGTATAAAATTGTTGCCAGGGAGCCTTCTGAAATTGACAGACTCAACATTTATCAGGCCACAAAACAGGCTATGCTTGAGGCTTTGGAGGGATTGCCAACTAAGCCTCAGGCGGCAATAAGTGATGCCCTGCCCTTGCCGGAAGCAAGTATTCCGGTCTATGCCCTGGTTAAGGCGGATCAAACCCAGGAATGTGTTATGGCGGCATCCATTCTCGCCAAGATGTACAGGGATTCCCTTATGATTGCTTACGATTCCCTGTACCCGCAATATGGATTTGCCAGTCATATGGGCTATCCTACGGCCAGGCATCTTGAGGCCCTTAAACAGTATGGGATTACCCCCATTCACAGGCTCAGTTATCAGCCAGTTCTGGAAGCTCTTCTTTTTCACAGGGAGCATCTTGAATCCTGGATTCAGACTGCAACAGGCATACAAAGGCTCAATCTTTTAAACCGGGCATTAAAAATAAAAAAACCGTCCTCAATTTTTTGTGAACACAGGTTTTTGGGCAGTGTATTGCTGCTTAAAAAGGCGGTTGGTTTATGAGTCTCTTTACTGAGGCAAGGGTGCTTGGAGTACTAAATCAAAGGGCGATTCTTCTGGTGTCTGGAAAGGCTGTGACCGTCTCCAATGCCGAGGGACTTAAGGAGGGTCAGCTTTTAAGGACCACCGTGGAAGGGACACCTGACAAGCCAAAATTGGGCCAGACCCAGGTGCTGGCCCAGTCCAAACCAGCCTCTATGGGTCTCACCCAGGTGTTGGACAAGCTGGCTGTTCCCAAAACGGAGGCCAATTATCTGGCGGCTTACAAGGCATTACAAATGGGGATTCCTCTGGATGCCAGACTGTTTCAGGTTTTACAGAAAATTCAAAACACTGTGCCTCTGCCCAATGAGTTTGCCTTGCAGGCAGCCTTGCTTCTGGTCTCATTAAGGCTTCCTGTCAGCAAATCCTCGGTGGATCTTTTGTGGAGATATTATGAGGGCAAACTGGCTTTAAAAAAGTTGATGGGGATGGAGTTTCAGGGCAGGAGTCTAGGGGATTGGATCAGGCCGGATCTGGAGAAACTTGATGAAAGAGGGCTTAATCTTAAAAAGATGCTTTCCCGTTCGGGAATTAATGCTGAAAGAGATCTACTTCAGGGGGATGCGGTATGGCAGTGGGGTTCCGAGTTGCCTGAAGAGGGAAGGTATCTAAAAAAGCAGATCAAGGATCTATTGTCTGCGGTTCAACTGATACACTCAGGGCTTAGTGATGGAATGTTGTTTGCCCTGCCTTACCTGAATGGTACTAGGGCAAGTGAAATGATTCTTCGTTATAGAAAGGCCAAAAAGAAGGCGGGGGTAGGGGAGGTCAAAACCCTGGATCTGTACTTTGAGATGAGTGAGTTAGGCCCATTAAATCTGACCTTTGAACTTTACAGAAACCATCTAAGTCTCTGGTTCAGAAGTTCAAATGATAAAACCGTGGAGTACTTAAGGCAGAACGCGGGGGATTTTCGTGAAGAATTGAGTTCGGAGGGCAAGGCCCATTCTGTATCCATATATTTTTTTCATGAGGCTGTGGAGATTCCAAAAATCCCACAGCAGTATGAAAAAGAAGGGACTCTGGAGGGTCTTGATGTGCGAGCCTAAAAAACCTCAAGCCAAAGCTGTGGCTCTGCTTTACGACCCATCAGGGGAAAAGACAGGTTCAAAAGCCCCCGTTGTGGTGGCCAAGGGCTCAGGTTTTGTGGCAGAAAAAATTATAGCCCGTGCCAAGGAAAATAATGTTGTGATTGAGGAGGAAGCTGATTTAGTGGAAATATTATGCCAGCTTGATCTTGGTCAGCAGATCCCTGATGAATTGTACTCGGCCGTGGCAAAAATTCTGGCTCGGGTTTATGTGCTGAACGAGAAATTGAAAAATAAGATACAGTAATTTTTGCTTACCCTTGTGGGACTTGGTGCATTTTGATACTATTCGTGACTAATTTATAAAGAATTTGTATGAATCGAGCTATATCCGCCCATTGGTGTCTACCTGAACTATGCTGAGAACAAATTTGTTACGGTTTCTCTTTGCTGCCCAGCTTCTGGCCTCTCTGTTCACCCGTGACACCATTGCCCAGTGTGTCCAGGCTGACTGTGCCCAGGACCCACTTGCCTGTATTATAACCAAGGCTGCCGTAGGTATTGGTGGGGGCGTGAACGCCAATGTGACTGCCGATGTGGTGGTGCCCGGTGGCAGGACTTCCAAGAAATTTTTTCCTATTTCTTATGCCCATGATGGGGGTAGTGGCTCGTACACGGTCATGCCAAAAGCAGATGCTGATGACACGGGTATTCCTCTAACTCAATCCGTTTGTGTGGGTCAGGTTACCGCAATTTTTAACCGTTCCGGCAGCAAGGCCATCAAGGTGGAAGTGACCCAGTCTGTGTCCAGTCGGGTACAGCAGTCTGCCAATTCTGTGCGGGTTGTTTATGATGAAACTCCACCGGTTCTGACAATCAACGCTGTAATTCAGGCTGCGACTGCGGATGCAGGAACCCCCATTCCATTTTCTGGAGGGACTACATTTTTTACATCCAATGCTATTGTGATTCAAGGAAGGGTTAATGATGTGGAGCCTGCCCAGGATCCCAATCTTCTGGCCGTCCTGGTTCAGGAGGGATTGACTACCAGTGGACAGGTAGTGCCTGTGACATCAGGGACTAACGGGACATTTAGCCTGCCCATCAATCTGTCCCAGGAGCAGGATGGAGAGTTTCAGATTAAGCTTGTTGGTCTTGACAGTAATGGCCTGAACTTTGCGGATGGCTCACCGGCCAATCGTTCGGATCCAAAAACCGTCAGAGTTGTAAAAGATACGGTCAAGCCGGTATTAACCAAGCTTGAAATTATTTCCGGGATTGGGGACAATCAGAAGGTTCAGGAAGTGCCTAGAGTCTTTGTACAGGGCGGTTCCCAGATTCGCGTCAGGGCAACTTTTAGTGAAAAACTTAAGGTGGCTCCTACTTTGGCTTTGAAGCATCAGGGGAATGGAGCAGGGGAGCCATCACAGCCCTATTCGGTGCCCTTTGATTCCCAGCTTTTTGCCAGTAATCCTAGTGTTGTAGAGTATGAATTCACCCCTTTGTTTGACCCAAGGAATTTAGGTCCGGTTGATTTACAGTTTGGTCCTGCGGCTGCAACCATCTCCAATGCCCAGATAGGTATTGATATGGCAGGCAACGATCTGGATGCCACACAGGGTGTTTTAAAAAATCAGGGTACTGTGATCGCCGGGATTGTCGTGGATGGAAACGCCCCGAGTTTGTTTCGTTTAACCGGTGCCGCAGGAGAAGTCCAGAGTCGCCCACAAAACAATCAGACACTTGCTAGAAAAGATTTTCCAACCCGTATTGAACTTTTTGTTCAGGACTATAACCTTCCCAGTAATCTGCCAGGCTCTGTAGATGCATCTTCTGAGGTTACAGGCAGATTTGATAATGGATCAGGGGTTGATTTTGATAAAGTGGGCAGTGCCGACATGCGTGTTGTGGTGCGTCGCCCCAATGGAACCGAAATTGCCGGAACTCTGGTTACTCAGCCGCCCAATGGCCTGGTGTATTTGTTGCCCCTGGTGGAACAGATTTTTGGCTCGGAAACCAGCACAGGAAATCCGGAAGATGCCAATAAGCCTGAAGCTGGGGCTTATACAGTTCAGGTCTCGCTGATTGATAAGGTGGGCAACAAAGCTGTTGAGTCCATTGTGTTTAATATGGATGTGGATCCAATTAACGCGGCTTCCATTCAGGTGTCCTTAAAGCCTGACGGCACCCCCGCTGCTGCCGGTGGAATTAATTTTTCACTTAAAAACCCAATCAAGGGTTCAGAAATCCCTGATCTTCCTTCCATGGTGGATTTGAGCACTCTGGATTCAGTAAACCAGCTGGATGGATTTGAGATATGTTCTACGGATCCGACCTTTAGTGTGACCCGTTCCACTATCAATTTAAACGCTAGACTAAATGGTCCTGACACTGTACCCCGCAGTCTGATTATTACCGGCACTGTGGATGGAAATGCCACCAATAAGTGTGGCACCACTGGTCAGGGTGTGTTTGATGTATTAGAAGATAGGCAAAAGGAAGTATTCCCCAATCTGCCATTTGATTTTCCTAACCCAGGCACGATTGGCGACCATGTCCGACCCGGGGAGAAGGATCCGCGATTTGGTCAGTATGATGGGCCATATCTGGTAGAGGTTTTAGCTGTGGATGGGCCAGGAAATATATCCAAGGCTATCCGCAAGGAGTTTTTGCTCGATACTACTGCACCTTATACAGAAAGAACATTTCCTCAGGAGAATCAGAAAATTAATACACCACTGCGGCATGTATCAGCAGTAGTGGTTGATCCATCCCCTGCCAGACTTCATACCTTTGAACAGAGTGGTAAGGTGAATTTTGGTTCCGGTATTTCCATTAAGGCCTCTAAAATGAATCTGCGTCTGCCAGCTCCCTATCGGGATAATCTGAGCACAACTCTTTTTGATACAGCTGATGGTAACCGCTTGCGGGGAGTTTTGGACTTTACTCACAATCCCAATTCTTTTGATCCCACTTTGCCGACTTTTAATCCTAACGATGATGCCTATCGGGTATTGCTTGAGATTGTGGACAATAATGCCAATACGGTTACTCTGCCTGTAGATGGAAGTGTGGATGGTATTTACACAGTGGAAGTAATTCCTGTGGACAATGCCGGAAATAATGTAAATGATGCCACTACCAGAGGTGGTTACAGGCAGCAGGCAGATGGTGCTCCTGCCCCTAAAGAGCTAAAGCGGGATTTTCGTTTCCTTCTGGATACCGTGCCGCCTAATCTGACATTTTCTCCTATTGGGGCGGCTCAGACGGCACCAAGTGAATTGAATGTCAACGGGGGAGCTTTTGAGCTTAAGGGCAAGGTTCGGGATTTGTCAGCAAGGACCCCGGCTACGGAGGCTATTCGTGGTGGTTCTGGCATGGATCGGGTTGAATACTCTTTGGTGCTTTTGAGGCAGGATGGGACCATGGTTGATTCCCAGCCAGGGGATGGTCAGGATGTAAAACCTAGAAACAATCCTATTTTGAAGGATGTCAAGGCAGAGTTAAGTGCCATAACCGACCCATCCCTTGATCCTTCAGTGAGTTCCACTCGGCCCTTGACCGATGGATATCGCGATTTACTTATGGTGGAACATACCTGGACGATCAAGGGAGTTTTACCTCCAGCAGATGAAATTATTGTGCCCGATCAAAATACTGTGGCTAACTATGTCCTGATAGTGAAGGCCATCGATCAGGCAGGAAATATATCGGAGCGAAGAATTGTCATGAAGCTGAATTCTGGCCTGCTCCCTCCGCCTGAGCTTGTGTCTCCTAATCTGAATGGTGCCCTGAAGTCTCCAGCAGTGGTTTTTGAATGGAAACCCGTACCCGAGGCCGCCGACTACATTTTAAATCTTAGTCATCCCACAGGACAGCTCACAACCTATGCTGTGGTTAAGTCAGGAGATAATCCCAATGTGCGCTGGAATCAGATTCTGACTACTCAGGGGGAATATGAGTGGTGGGTTCTTTCTGTAGATTCCGTAGGCAATGCTGGGCAAAAGGGGCTGACCCGCAAGTTTCGTTATGATAAGGAAGCCCCCTTTGTTGAGTCCTTGTCATGGTCTGATTTAAGCCCCGAGGCAACCACCAGAGTGAGTATCGGAACTTTTAAACTTCAGGTAGTGTTTAACGAGGAGCTTGGCAAGTGGCCCAAAGTGACTTTTAAACCACTTCAGACATCAGTTCCTGAGCAAATGATAGTTACATCCCGTGTTTCTGGAAAAACCTGGGAAGGTGTGGCCACAATTCCTACTACAGCGACCAATCTTTGGGACGGAAAAGCTACTTTGGAAATCAGTCATGCCGAGGATAAAGCTGGAAATCTGATGATTGTGAACCGCAATTATGACTTTACCATCGATACAGGCCCTTCCTATTCGGTGAAGTATTTTGAGAATCCTGTATATCGCACCGAAGTGGTCATGGTGGTGAAGTCCACAGAAAATCTTTTGAATGTACCTGTTTTGACTGAGCCTGTGGGAGTAAGTCTTGCTACCGGGACCATGTTAAGGATTTCTGATTCCGTGTTTGCTGCCAATCTGCGCATTACTGCATCCAATGATACAACAGGAAAGGTCAGGATCAGCGGGACCGATCTGGATGGAAATACAGCCAGCAGAATTTTGACTTTCCCGGTATCTGTTCTGAAAACCAATCAGTCTACAAGAGTATTATCCACAGGACTTGTCCTGAATGTGCCTAGTGGCAGTGTGGCACAGAATACCCCCATGATGGTACTTCCAAGGGAGGAGTTTTCGGAAATCCCGCAGATTAACGCCAGTGTAGGTTCTGTCTCCAAAGAAGTTCAGGAATTAAAAAAGATTAAGGATTTAGAACTTTTGTCACCCACAGATATTCAGTTTTTGCAGCCTGTGGCAGTGGAGATGGATCCGGGGCAGCCCTTGGGTCCGCAGCAGGGTTTATTTCTAGCCAGTGGAGGTTCCCTGGAGCTGATTGAAGCTAATGTTCGCGATGGGAAGTATCATTTTTCCCTGATGCGCTCGGGGCAAATTATGATTTTTGAGGATTTGAAGCCACCTCTTTTAAATCTGGATTCCAGCCTTGAACAGGACGGAGTCAGGGCTGTAAATCCCAAGGTTGTTTTTGAGGCAAAAGATCTTGGTTCAGGGCTAAGGCAGGATTCCATCCATGTGACTTTAGCTGGACAGCAGATGGCATTTGAAGAAGTGGATTCCCGTGGAGCTTATGTCTATGGTATGAAAGGTCGAATAGCCAATGGGGACAACGAGCTGGAAATTGAGGTTTCCGATCGTTTAGGCAATTTGTCCGTATTAAAATCTACGGTTCAGGTTCTGGGGCCGATTCGTATTTCTGCGATTGCTTATCCTAACCCTGCCAGAAGTTTCTCCATGTTTTCATATGATTTGAGTCGGGCTGCGGATCATGTGGAGCTTAAGTTATATGATGCAGCCGGTGCTTTGATTCATTCCATCAATTCGGCACAGGATCCTTTAGTGACCACGGTACGGGGTAAAAACACCTGGAGATGGGATCTTCTGGATCGCAGAGGACGCAATGTTGCCAATGGAGTGTACTTTGTTCAAGTAGTCGCTAGGGATCGGGACGGACATCAGGACCGGCAAAGAATTCGTGTTGCGGTATTACAATGATTTTTAAAAATCCGGCAACTTTTTTATCTCGGGTTTCGTAGGAAGCTACGGGAGTAAACTATGAAAATCATTCACTACATCGGGTCATTGGTTGCAACAGGGTTACTGTCGCTTTCTGTATGCTCGGCAGATGTATCATCTGATATTGAACGGGCCCTGATGTATTCTCCTGAAACAAGTGTGGAACTTGAGTCCTTTGTAACTGAGGATCCTCAGGTTCAGTGGGCACTAGAGACAGCAAAAAAATACCAGAATGTTAAGGATTGGGATTTAAGAAATAAATTTTTGTCTTTGAGTCTGGTTCTTTTAGAAAGACAAGAGACCACAAAATTTGTTCAGGAAGTGGCCTCAGGGCCTAGGGCCTCGGAATCTTCCAGACGCTTTCAGTTTCAAAGACTTTATGGGGAAGGCAGTACCTACGGCATTGAAGAAGTGCAGTCCCAGATCTCAGATGCTGTGCAGAAAGAAGTTGATGGGGAGGGCTGGTTTATTTCCATTCTGGAAAAACTCGGCGTTCTGACTGAAAATTACAAGGAATTAAACGACAAGCTGAGATTACAGTATCCCAACCTTTCCCGTGCTGAATTAGCAGACATTCTGATTAAGCAGGCTGCCCGTCTTACTGCGGGTGTGGGATTTGCCACCAATCTTCCTGGTGCGATTCCCGGTGTAGGTCCTGCGGCTTCTATGGCTTTGAGTGTTGGTGGTATGGTTCCTGACATGATTTATCTGTTCAAGCAGCAGGCAACCCTGATTTTCAGAATTGCTGATCTGTATGGCAAGGATATGAAAGAAGCTGAAAGAGTAACGGAAGCTCTTATTCTTTTTGGAGTGGCTTCCGGTGTTTCGGCAGCAACCAAAGCCATCGAGCAATACACAGAAAAGGCCTTTACTGTATATGTTCAGTCCAAGGTGACAGAAGAGGCTGTACAAAGCACCGTGGCCAAGTTGGCCGCAATGCATCCTCTGCTTCGGGATATTATTACCACACTGGTCAGCAAGGAAATGATTACCCAGGCCGGAGTAGAAAAGGCAGCAAACTCCCTGATTCCTCTGGTGGGTGCTGGAATTTCCGGTGCTATGAACTATGTATTTACCAGACAGGTTGGAAATGTTGCCAAGGCATTTTATGGTGACGACTCTGCGGATCGACTTCAGACCATCAATAATTTGCAGATGCCTAAGGTTGAACTTGCCATGTTTCGGTCTCTGGTTTCAGTCATTCTGGCAGATGGAGTGAAAAAACCCGAAGAAGTACTGGCTATCCAGAAAATTCTGGGCCGGTTTGAGCATCATCGGTCTACGGTGGAAAAAATGCTGGATGGGGATCAGAACCTTCTGGATCGCACAGATTATGATATTGCATCTGAGAGTGTTCAGGTTAAGGAACATATCCTTTATGCAGTGGTTTCTATGCAGTTTGTTGACAACGAACGGCATCCTGCTGAGGTAGAATTGCATGAAAAGATTCTGAGCAAATTTCAGATTTCTGAAACACTGGCTAAAGAAGTAGAAAGCAGGGTTCGCGAAGAAAGAAGTATTTCCAGTGAGGCTGATGCCGGGATTCTGAGTAAAGTTTACAGACAGTATCAGAAAGCTATTGGGGCAAGAGAAGAGGTGGAATTTTAATCCTCCCAAGTCCAGATGGCAGAGATTGTGTAAAAATCCTTGCCCATTTCCGTAGAGGTTATCGAGATAATCATTCTGGGGATGGGTAAGGATTTTTTGTTTTTGTCTTGACATACAAAAACCAGCCCTCATAATGGAAATTTGTCATATAATTATCAAAAGGTTAAGCTTAGGAAGACGAGTGCATGAATGTGAATATCAATTCTTTGCAGCCACTGATGAAAGTGGATAATATCGCGGCTAAAAATCGGGTGTTTGTGAATCGCAATTTAAGGCTGGAACATATCACCCACATGGGCTTTGATATGGATCATACCCTGGCGGTCTACAATCACGAACTTGAGATTTTGGCCTATAATTTGACTCGGGACCGTCTGGTTGACGAGTTTGGTTATCCTCAGGAATGTAAATTGATTGAGTATAAGGTCGGAAGCGTTGTACGGGGCCTGATTATCGATAAACGCAAGGGCAATCTCATAAAGCTTGATCAGCATAAATATGTTGAGGATGCCTATCATGGCACAAAAGAACTGAATAAAGAGGAACGGAAGGCAA
>JACFNL010000001.1:0-83199 GCA_019454875.1 Candidatus Cloacimonadota bacterium
AAAAATCCCTGGTCTGATCGGCTTGAGCAATCAAATCAAGAATTTCGGCCTCATTTTTTCTTAGGTTTTTGACTGCTTGAACCAGCTTTTGATGAATGATTTGGTGTTTTTGCATGCATCAATTATAACCCCTGGATTTTTGGCTTTGATGTGGTGAATTTGAGGGAGAAACAACTGAGAAAAGATGAAAAATGAATCCTGGCTTTTGAACAGCGGGATAAAATTTGTGTTATGGAGATTACCCCGCCTGTATTTATGGCATGCTCGACTCAACCCGAAGCGAGTCCAAATTTTATGTCAAGTATTTTTTAACTATTTTCACTCGTCTCCCTGTCTCAAAACAGGGAAACGAGGCTCAATGACAGTATCAATTCTGAAAATCTGAGTATTTTTTGCTTATGAAATGTAGTCATGATCAACAAAGATTGGTGGATTTTTTCCACTTCCAACTACCAATCTCAATCTTTAAGTCCTCATCTTCTACCAGTTCATCGATCAGGGCGGTAATCTCGGGCTATCGTAAACGACATTTCAATCTGCTCAAAAATCGTCTCAAGGCTTTGGCTTGGCACCCAGCATTTCGGGAAGCAATTGCAACAGGGCATCTGGTGCGCCTCTTACAATGATTCTGTCGTTGACCAGGACGGTGGGGGAGGCCATGATGCGGTTGTTGATGGTTTCGACCAGACTGCCTACTAACCAGGCTGGGCCTGCATTGGGATCGGTCTGGCATTGGGCAATTTTTTCCTGAAGTTCCTTGCCGATCATGGCATCTACATAAGCTTTAGAACGCATGTCATCAATGTTTAAGGATGAAATGTAGGCCGTTAGCTGTTCCTGGGAAGCAATGTTTCCCATGCCGGATAAAATTCTGTCGGAAAAGGAGTTCATATAAGCAGCATACTGGCGATCGGTTGCACTAACCTTGACACAGTGCTGGTGCATGGATTCCACAATTTCACGGCTGCCGTAGGTAGATTCAAGATACACGGGCTGAATTCCGTTGCCTGTATTTACCATGACCTGATAACGGGGATCATTGGGTACAGAAGTCTGGGCCTGATTTCTTGACTGGGTAAGAATGGGCTGAATTTCAAGATTCATCACAACACCCGAAGCCTTAAGAGTGTCCTGCAAACGAATCAGTTCCTTCTGCAAGGCGACCCCCTGCCCAAGAGCTGTGGTAAACAGACGAACAGTTCCCTTTTTTTCTGGCTTAAGAAGAGTACTTACTTCACTAAGCAAGGGATTTACAAAATAAACCCCGTCAGCATAGGCCAGATACCTCTGCAAATTAGCTGTGCGGGGAGATGCCAGAAAATCATTGTTATCAAATAGATAAACTGGCAGCCTGTCTACTTTAGTTTTGGCGATCAGCTCTTTTGCCCTGGCCTCATCTTTTTTCAGCATGGTTACACTGACATTTTCGTAAAGCTGATAAAGCTGGCGCAAAAATGGCCCGGACTCACATACCAGACAATCTGGATCTTCAATTACCGTCAGTTTTATTTCTTTAGGTTTTGTGAACTGGCACTCCGCTTTTGCTGTGCCTGGATTGATACATTTAGCATCAAAACCCGCTCTTCGGCAGTGAGCATCTGTAGCACATACGGGAGCAATTTTACACCAGTCTGGTGGATTTGCCAGAGATTGGCAGATATTGTACTCCAATGGCACCGTTTCAAAGGGTAGGCTATAAGCCTTGTGATTGATGAGAAGAGTGGGTGAGGCACTGATATCAAGCTGATTGCCGGGAAGAATGTTCTTTCTTAAAAGATCATCACCCAGACCACTTTTCATACCCTCCTCAATTTTTTTCATATCGATACCAAACTTGAGGGCTACGGCTGAAAAATCACCATATACATCCTTGTTTCTCTCCAAGAGAAAATCCAGAAATTTATCTGGATAGAAGTGGGCCACTAAAAGCTGCCTGGTGTTTTCATCCACCTCAGGCTGGCCTCGAAGGGATTGAAATTTGGCATTGGGATCCAGCTCAAAATTGGCCGCACAACCGGGGGTTCCTGGCTCTGGTTTTGCCTGAGCGATCTTTTTGCCGTCTTTTTCTTCAGTAGCTGTGGTAGTGGCAGTGGTCTGTGCTGCTGCTGCCTGAGCCTTCATCTGCTCCTCAACATCAGTGGCAATAAATCGCAGATTGAACTGAATGGCATCGGAAAACTTTTTAACCACGGGAATCATGGCGTTTTCCGCTTTATAACCAAAAGGACACTGACTCATAACATAAAGATCCACATCAACCTTATCCATTTGCACAGGTTTAGGCTGGTTCTCTGATGTGTCTACTGGAATTGTATGGTTCACGGCATGAACCCAGGAACCATAATGAAAGTTTGGGGAGTGCTCCTGATTGTGACAGGTAGAGCAGCGAGCCTCACTGACCGCTTTCTGGATATTATCCTTTCTGGGATTTTTATAATGCTCCAGCCCAGCCCCATGACAGGATTCACAACCTACATGACGCAGATACTTCTGGCGGGTGGCAATTTCATAACCCGATTCATATCCTAAGCCAACACTGTGGCAGGAAACACAGTCCGGAACATGGTCTCGTTTTTTTTCCTGCAAAATATCAAAGGCCTTGGCATGCTGGGTTGTTGCATACTGATCATATTCTTTCTGATGGCATTCCTTGCAGTTCTGGGAGCCAATAAACTTGTTTTTTCCCTGAAGTACCCTCATCTCCTGAGGTTCATGTTCAAAATATCGTTTGGAAACCTTCTGAAGGCTTGGATCTTTCAAAACCGCATCGTAATATTCCTGCACCAGTTGATCCAGTTCAGGAGTTACTAAAAACTCCTCCTCAATAGGAACCGTGCTGACCTTAGCCTGAGCAAACATTCTGACAAACTTACCCTTGTCTCCAGGGTAGGATACTGGTACACCCAAAACAGTTTCAAAGTCACCCCTGGCCTGATTGGCAACTACCAGAACCGGTTTTACCTTAAGCCCCTTAAGGAATGTTTCCAGTTCCTCACTGCTTAAAGAGGAAAGGATTACCAGATTTTTTGTATCTTTGTGCTGTTCCACAAGTTTCATGGGGTCGGTGATGGTATAGTCCTTGTGGACCTCAGTTTTTGGGGATATAAGGGAAATGAAGGTATAACCCTTGACTGTCTTAGATTCCAAAAATGGGGACTTACCAGAGGAATCGGCAACATTACTGGCTAGCAGCAAATCAGAAAGGGCCAGGGTGCTTAAAAAGCTGTATGGCTGGGACAGTTCGTTTTTTGACAGGCCCACTACAGAGTACCCCATCAGGGGATAGGACTTGGCATAATAAACATTTCTGGTTCTATCCAGCTCATCTTTGATTTCAATGAAATTGCCTGAATCAAACAGAATAAAATCATTATCCTTGGGAAAGGCATGGGGTCTTCGGGCAATTCCTCCAAGCATTCCCTGAACACAACCACAGGGCTCAAGATAACTTTGAGTATTACCTGTATAAATCAAATCCAGAGAAAAAGTCACAGAGCTCAGACACAGGCCCAGTATAATCAGTAGTTGCATTCGTCTTGCTCCCCGGTAAAAAATAGTCCGGGGGTGATCTTACAGGAATTCTGGTAATAAATGCAATTTTATCTGGGTTTGTAACAGCAGGAATATGGCCGATCTGCTCCGGCATCAAGACTATCAAAAGCGGGAGTGAGATCACAGGCGGCACCACCACCATTACTGACGCTCATTGTCACTTTTTGAATCTGTCCGCCTCCATAAGCAAAATCTGAGACCATTGTCTGGATACCATTCAGGCTCAGTTTGCGACAGGCTTGCCTTAGCTCCATTGCTGAACACAAGTGGGCCGTATTAATGCCCTCCACCGTTTTACAACGATTCACGGCTGCCTTATAGCTGATGGTCTGATTTACATACTTGTAACAGAATCCAGTTCCACTGCGGGCCGGATTTTTCTGATCATTACTTGCCAGATCAGCGGCCACATATTCCCAGGCTGCATCTACCGGACATTTCCCGGTAGAATCAGGAGTTCCAAACAGTGTTGCCAGAGCAAGTGGGGTAACAGTTACAATTTTACCCATCTGCTGAGAGCGCATACTGATGGAGCTGTCCAGGTTAATACTACCTGAATAACTGTTTGGGGTCTGGTTTTCCATCTGAATCACAGGAGTTTTGACCCCACCAATGACAGGTACATGGATTTTAAGAAGGGTTGCATCTACCTGAGGAGATGAAAGAGAAACAAAAGCCGTGGTTAAATTGGTAGCCGTGGTTCCCACAAAGTAGGGTGCAGAGCGAATCCTGAATACCTCATCGGCCAGTTCCGCATCAGTAATTGTCGCATTTACGAATTTGCCCCCGGTGATGCTGCCAAGACCTGCACCGGTAGCATCGGCAAGAACATTTCCTGTTAATGACCCGTCGCGGATTTCCTGGGTACCCAACTGCCCTTCCGCAAATTTACTGCCTGAAATCTGATTGTCCACAAACTTGGAATTGGTAAGGGTCTGATTGCGAATTTTAAAACCAGTCAAAACATTGGTGGCAATTTTGTTACTGGCAATAGAACCATCCAGAATCTGGGCTGACCGGATAGGAGCACCATCAATTTTTTCATCGGTCACTGCTCCCGGAACCAGCTTGTTTGTGGTTACCGAGCCGGAAGCAAGTTTTGATCCTGGAATTGATAAATTGGTAATTTCCTGGGACCGGATGGTCTGGGAAGACAGATTGGTACTGCTTAAGGAACCATTCAAAATGGAGCTGCCCCCAAAAAGGGTTCCCTCATTCAACACAATATCCACAGCCTTCAGATCAAAAATCGTCTGATTATCGGAGACCTCAATGGCAAAAGCCTCTACAGCACCCCCGGAAACAGACAGGCTCAACCGCCCCTCTTTTGTCAGTCTCCAGAAGAATTCACGATTAGAATTGGTAAACTCAAGCATGGGTGTAGTTCCGAGTACCAGAGGTGCAATTACCGTTACTTCACTGGCAGTCACCGCATCAAAAAAGTTAGTTGTAACCACGGTGGCAGAACCGGCGGCCCCAAACCCTCCCCCAAATACATTGTTGTTCTTTAAAACTACGACGCTAGAAGGAAGTGCCTGGGTGGTAACTTTACCTGTTGAACTGATTGTTGCCAGTTTTGAATCTAAAATGCCAGCCTGAAGAAAGATATCTGCGTTATCTAGTGAGCCTGTCACAATATGGCGGTTCTGAATCGAATTCACCTGCAACGCCGTGGAGGTGATTTGAAAGGATTCAAAGGAATGTGTGTGAAAACCTGATGTAACAATAGAACCATTGGTCAAACTGCGCAATCGTGTCAATAAATCAGAAGGTGCATGTTCTTCCAGACCATGGGCATTGCCCATGACATTGCCATTTAAATTGTTGACAGAAACGGTTGCTGTGGGCCCTAGTTCCAGCCGTTTTTGTAAAATCACATCCGAGAGGGTAGCCCGATCACTGACCCTTACACTGCCAAGATCAAGGGACCCACTGACAAGCACATCCCGTAGCACAGTTACAGCCCCCGAATTTTCGGCTATAAACCTCTCCTGGTTCCCTACTCTGACCCTAAGGCTCCCTGAAGTCTCAATCAGCCCATCTGCTGAAACCTGCCTGACCCTTTCAATATCACCACTGGCATTGATGCGAAACAGGACACTACCCGAATCATCCAGTATGGTGAATTGTGGATCTCCTGCCAGAAGGCTTGAACTGGTGCCATCAACAGTAAATGCCTTACCTCCAGAAGTTGTATGCACATGACTGGACAGGGAGTACAGGTTGGCTCCCACACCACCTAACTGGGCCGTACCCTCAGCGGTCAGGGCATAGGGAACCGTTTTTAATGGCTGCGGTCCTGTCTGTCCCCCACCTTCACCCTGAAGAATGAGGTTTATACTGTAAGGTTTATCAAACAAAAGACTGTCCGGGATTGGAATCGGCACCTGAAACTGACCATTGCGGATAGAGACATTTTCAGCGGTATAGGAATAAAGATCAATTCCGCCTACCTCACTGAATATAAATATCATACTTCTGGATTCAATTGATTTGGCTGGTTGCCTGCTGGCTTCTTCTAACAGGCGACCCTGATACAACAAGGTTCTTGGAACAGCGCCACTCAAGGGTCCGCTTACCAAAATCTGAATCAGGATTATCCATAGTACCCGCATGACACCCTCTCAACGCAGACAACAGTAAAAACTCTGGTTTGTATTGTCTGCCACTGAAGTAATTGTGTAGTCCGTTCCATTGGTCGCCGCACAACGATTGTCATTGTTGGCAACCTGAAATCCCGTGACTCGGCCAGTACTGGCATAGTCCTGGGTCATATAGGTTCTTTGTTTTTCAATTAATCCCAAACGACAGGCCCGATAGTACTGAGTTACGGAGCATACCCTGTAGCCATTGGAAGCACAAAAATTGGTGGCATCAGAATACTGAAGTTCTCCCAGGCCGTGATTTCTCTGGCTAGAAACACAGTCCGCAGTACGGAGGCTGGCCCCCAAAGCTCCATTCATTGGGCGCATGGCACTATCTCGGTTTCCACAAAATCCGGAGGTATCCGACACTCCAGCTAACACAGCCAATGCTTCTGGCCCGATTGTCACAGCCATCATTGCCCCGCCTGATGGGTAGCTTAGCTGTAGGCGATTGTCATTACGAAAGGCAAACACCACCCCGTTATTATTGGTAACTTCAAGGGGTCTGCCTGTGGCACTGCCAACAAACTGAGGCAGTTTTAAGGACAAAAATATAGGATTGTTTGTGTTTGCATAATTGTACTCGGTAATGGTTGTATCTTTTAAGGTCACCATCACTGTGCTATCAGCACTTGTAAGCCTTACTGGCTGGGTTCTGGCCTGAAAAACCGAGGCTGCAATTTTACTGTTGTCAATTCGTCTAGCAACCTCTGAACTGACTTTGTTGCCTGAAATGGATCGATCAGCAAAGTCCTCATTAAGTAGTGGTTTGATCCCCCCGGATGAAAAGCGGCTTTTTTCAATACTTCCCAGAGTAAGTTTACTTGCCGACAAAGTTCTTACGGCAATATCAGCAAAACCAATTCCTTCATCCTGGATATGGGTTGCATTAAATGCTCCCGGCATAAAATCTGCATCGGTCAGGGAAAAATTTGCTATGCGGCTGTTTAAAATCCCCTCCACGGCAAAGGCATCTGTACCTAATACACCCAATGCATTTACAGTAATCGCGCTATCTGCCAGATCAGCTCCCTGCACATCTCCATCCAAAAGGCTATTGGAAGAAATGGAAGAATCAGCAAAATCCTCGTTACTCACAGAATCTGAAGCGATCACGGAAGCCGCAAAAATCCCACTCTGTTGAATCTTGGTATTGGTTCCACTCAAATAGGTCAGAAGTTTCAAATCAGGGGACTCTATCGAAAAACTGGTATTAGGCAGAGCTGGCCGGGAATACAGGACATCACCACTGCTCATCAGCCTGTATTCAAACAAAGAACCGGCAGGCCCTGGCCGATCCGAAAAAGAAATCAGGGGGAATGCTCCAGCCAGACGATCATCAAGTGTAGAAATCAGGCTGAAGGACTTGGATTGAAAGTTGTCAAAATCCGTCTGGGATATAGGAAATGGAACCTTAAAACTATTGTTGGACCCAAGTCGCGCTACATCAACTGGCAAGGCACTTAGGGCTATTTTTCCGGATGTTACAATCTGGGCCAGCTTGGAATCAGATATATTGGCCCCTACCAAAAACTTGTCACCCATAATCGTGCCATCCTGGATGCGGGCTGAATCAATCAGATTTAAAGGCAGGGATTTTACTTCGCGGTTATTAAATACATGGGTGTGTAGCTCATCGGCTAATCCACCACTTAACATCGTTGTCAGTGAGGATAAAAGGCTTGAGGCTCCTTCATTTAAATGCTGTTCCAGGGTGTGACTCTGCCCAATAATCTGGTTTAGGTTCACACCAGTAACTACAGAGCCCAACTGCAAGGACATTAGACCCGTAACATTAAGATTCTGAAACACATTGCTGGCGTTATTTGTATTTACCATAGAACCACTGACTAAAAGGGATCGACCAATAGAAAGCTCTCCAGAGGGAGTCGTCGGAGTGGTCATATCCCCAAGATTGTCCATAAAAAGCATTAGCTGAGTGCCATTTCTTATCTGAAATCCCTGGCGGGTAAAAATACCTGAACTTGCCACCATTCCACCGATGCTTCTTAACTCCCCATCCTCATTGACCCGAAAAATTGTATCGTTTGCAGTTCTAATACTATTTTTGATAATAAACTGATCAATATTTGATCTTGTTTCACGAGAACCATCAATCGTAAAACTCTGGATATTCATTCGGTCATGAGAGTGGGCTGTAATATAGGCCGATGGAGGTCTGCTACCCAGGCTTAAAGCATTGTCTGCCGTGAATGCATAGGGCTTACTGGCTAAAATCTGATCCCCTAACAATCCACCCACTGCCCTGGGGCCTACTGAAATCTGCAAGGTATAGGGTGTATCAAACAAAAGCTGTGGGCCTACACCAGTGCTTAAATCTAAAGGAAAGGAAAACTGTCCGTTTTCGACGGTTACATCATTGATGGTCTGGGTAAAGGTCGGAATAGTCTGGGAGGACTGGGAAACCGGAACAATTTTCACTAAAAAGTTGCGCTTCTCTGTACCGGTGAGACCAGACATCCCATCCGTAGAAAGCATACGGCCATGAACCTCGATAACTCGCGGTACTTCGGCAAAGAGGCTTGTGAAACCTGTCAGCATTGTTATGATATAAAATATCCTGAACATGGTTTTATCCTATGGCTGAAAGCAACACACAAAACGGGTTGTGTCCACGGTATCAACATCACGGGTACTATAATTAAAATCTGTATTGGTACAGGGAAGAACGGTAGGGCTGACTACTATAGAATGGACATCACCAGCCCCGTTGATATCCACCATGTCACGGGTCATGTACGCAGTTTGAATCAAAAAATTTGCTCGACAGATTCTGACAACCTGCTGGGCCGAGCAAATCTGGGCACCTTCATTGTTACATACCTGCAAGGCACTGTAATAATTAGCTGCCGGACTAGGAACTACTTCTCTGGCACAAAATCCCCCGCCCTGAGCCTCTTCATCTGCAGAAGCAACCAGTCTGTAACCGGTATCTGCAATGGAGGGACAATCGGCAGAAGCCACAGGAGTCTGTTTGGGAACACCAAACAAAACGGACATATCATAGGCGTTTAAGGTCAGAACCGTGGTGTAGGCACTGGATTTTACACTGAGCCTTCCATCAAGGTGCATGGCTAGATACTCTTCATTGACCCCGGACTGGGAATTGTCAACTTTCATGGCAATGGAGTTTCCGATAGTTCCGGGAAGATTTGGAATGGCATTGGGTGACATCTGAATTGCAGTCTGGTTGGTATTCTGATGATCAATGGTAACCACGGCTGTGGTTGGATTGTTCACCCGGATATTAATCGGCTCTGCCCTGACTGCAATCACATTGTCCCTTAAATGATGATTAAGGATTGAGGCTGTAGTGAGCTTCGAGCCTGTCAGGGTAGAAACTGCGATGTATTCTTCTGTAAGGGTTAAAGAGACAATATGCTCAGGCCCAATCGAATTTGTGGCAATGTTTTCTGCTCTTAAGGACTCACCCTGAATCTTGGTACCTGTGATTACCGCATCCTGAAAGCGGATATTGGTAAGTTTTCCTTCTTCCGGATCCGATTCCTGGTTTCCATAAATTTTTTCGATGGTTATTGCTCCATTGGCAATTTTTTCATTGGTGATGGCACCGACGGCAATCTTGTCCGCAGTAACTGCCCCTGTAGCTAATTTGCTTGAACCAATAGAAGCATTCTGCAGTTTAACATTGGTCACTGCCCCATCCTGAAGCTTAGCTCCCTGAATGGAGTTGTCAATCAATTGTGCGTTGCTGATTGCTCCTGTCTGTATATTGGCCCCGGTTATCATGGCTGTGTCCCCAAGGAAACGAAACTTGTTAAACTCCATACGGGCCCTGTTTCCTTGCGGTTTAATCAAAAGTCTGATTTCCTCAGAGCCCAACCCAAAGGCCCGGCGAAATGAAAGACCACCATCGTTTTCCAGTACCCAGCGAAACTCGGAAGCAAAGGATCTGGCCTCAAACAATACATTCCCCGTAATTCCATTGGTGGCAATGACTGTCATGCGTTTGGAGCGCAATTCATCAAAATCATTTCTGGTATTGATCAAACCTGCCTGATTGCCTGAAAAACCTGCACCAAATACATTGTTCTGATTTTTAAAGGCCAGCTGGTCTGGTAATGCCGATTCCGCAATTTTACCCACGGAGGTGATATTTGCCAGGGCTGTATCTGGGATATTGGCATTGTCTGCTATGTCCTCATTGCGGATAGAACCATCTACAATGGTCTGACTGGTTACGATGTTTGATTCCAAGGAGTCGGCACCAAACATATTATCCTTGACCGCATGGGTATGCTGACCTGCTGTGACCACCTGGCCACTTGTTAAAGACAAAAGCCCCTGCATCAGAGGAGAGTTTGGATGATCTTCCAGACGATGAGTTAATCCAATCAGATTTGGTGTACCTTCTCCCCCTGGCCTGGCAACCAGAGAAGAAACCCCAGTAAAACTCAACTGACCATCTACCCTAACACTTTCCAGCCTTGAAGTACCGGTAACATTCATACTCACAGCCGATGAAGCCCCTCTATACTGCAAATTTCTAAGACTCAAATCCCCATTGGAACTGACATTACTGACCAAAGAACGACCGTTGGAATCAAAGACAGCCAATCCGGACTCAGAAATGATGTTTCCAGAGAGTGACATCAGTCCTACCTTGGTGATACTGCCTTCAAAATCCACAGTAAATATGGGAGCTCCAGGCAAACCGGGCTGGGAACCATTGATCACGGTAAAACGGTTACCCCCAATCGGAGTTCCCTGGCTGCTTCCATCAATAGTAAAACTCTTCACCGCAGAGTCATGCCCATGGCCAACCCTGGAATAGGCCGAGGCCAGAAGACCCCCAAGTTTCAAGGCATTTTTTGCCGTAAAAGCATAGGGAACGGATACTAAAGGCACTGCACCAAGATTACCGCCTCCTGCCGTCAAAACCACTAACTCCAGAGCATACTGTTTATCAAAAGGCAGTGTCTCTGGCACAGGAATTTCAAGATCATATACCCCATCCTCCACAACCACATTGTTAAGAGTATGGGAAAACACAGTCTGGTCCAGAAGACCACCAGGAAGATAGGGACGAAAATTAACCGTAATCTGTTTTACGGTTTTTCCGTAAATCGGGCGGGATAAATCTGTTGGGGAAGCTGGCAGAGTCATGAATCTACCCTGAACCTGCAAGAACTGTGGAACACTTGCCCATAATCTGTACTGCAAACAGAACAGAAGCAATAGCCCAACAAATCCCCGACAAAAATTCATGAAATTCTCCCCATTTTGGCCATATTTTTTGTCATTATACTGAAACCCCTCAGTTCGGGCAATCAACTCCAGGTGTATTGCAGGGTTTACAGTTACCAGAAGCTGTCAAAACCATACTTGCACCCTGACTTGTAAAGCATGCAAAATCGGCTCCAGCCCCAGGAGAAAAGGTACCTGTCTGTAATAACACCCTCTTACCAAGATTATTGCAAACCACAGAATCTTTTAGTGCCGAGGACCCATCCGTATCACAAAACAAAACTCTTCCAGTAGTCAAAGCACTGGTTGCCGAACTGTCAAAACGGGCCACTACCTGACCACCTACTGAAAAATCAGTTAATACAACGGTTGTAGTCTTAGCCGTCAGCTCCTCAGCGGCAGCATTCACAATTGCTCTGAATTCAAATTGCAAATTGGGATTTGTCGGGACCCTTCCATCACCTAAGGTAATGTATGCCCTCTCCCGATCCCTTAGGGGATTTGTATTCACAATTGACTCCGTGGGACTGGGGCGATAGGCAATCACTGCGGTTTGAGATGGTAAAACATCCGCGGACACTCCGATTTGTGCCCCCGTGAAAAACTTATAGGGTGACCCTGGATAATCCACACTGGACACAGGCGGATTCTGATTAAAATTTATAACAATCTGCTGCTGCCTTTCCGTTTCCCTGTTTCCCCGTAAATCTACGGAATAAAACTGAAACAGATAAACCCCTTCCTGATTCAGAGGCACTGTGGCCGTAGAAATGGATTGCACAAAAGTACTGGTCACAGCCGAAAGAGTCGAGTCTGGCTTATCCTTTTCCGAAACCTTATAAAACAGAGTGGCGTTTGCCTCATTGTTGGAAAGCACTACATTAATAGGGCTTCGGTGTGGGCCGGCAATAGTATCTGCTCCAGTTGAAAAGATCACGGTTACCGGGGCAATGTTATCCACTAACTCAAAGGAAATGGGCACTACATTGCTGCCCGTAACAGGCTGTCCCTTACCAACTAGTTCCGTACTTTCTGCCGGAGAAAGATTCACGGAAATTTCTGGAGTGGACAAAAGCGGGACACAGGAACTGTTTGCTGGATCGCAGGCACTGGAATAAGCATGAATCTGCACCAGCCTGCCAGCACCTGCTGGTACACGAAGCACAGCAAACTGCTGGGTGACGGGATAAACACCTTCTGCTAGTTTAACCCGGGCTGAATCTGTGACCACAACCCTGAATCTGGCAATCTGATTTTTGACGGACTGGGACAGGGAATAAAACTTCAGATACTCCTTTTGTCTGGTCAATTCACTCAAATTTTCAGCGGAGTCATATAAAAATGTTCCTCTTTGTCGGTATCCATCCATCTGAAGCAAATCAAAATCCGATACTGCCGAAAGCGACAGGCTGGCCACAGAAGGAAAGACAATGCGTAAATTGGACTCCTGAATCGATGTATCGGACAGGCCGGAACCCAGGCCAGAACCCTTGGAATCACCACCTCCACCGCCGCCACCGCAGCCTGACAAGAGAAGCACCATAAATAGTATCAAGAGTAAGGTTTTGTATCCCATGGATCTGTTATCGTGAAAATAGGCAGGAGTACTGAGTTCTGGAGGCAAAATTGTTTTACCAGCTCGGTAAGGGCCAGAATCCAATCTGAGTTTCATCAGCGTCCGAAATTGTAAGCCTTTCTCTTTTGAGGCTCGACAAATGAACACGATAAATTTCAAAATTGTTATCATAATTGCTGGTGAGGTAAATCCATTGATTCTCTGGATCAAGAACAAGATTGCGGTTTAAAAAGTTGTGTTTCCAAAGAACTCTTGTGTGTTTATTCTGAATGTCAAACTCACAAAGAACTGTATCCCACCCCTCCTTCAGAGAAACCCTGCTTGCTGAGTAGTAAAATCGTTCTGAATCAGAACTGAAAACACCAAAAATCTCATCTACAGGCTCCACCAGTACCGGGATTCTCTCCTGTTTTGTAGGATCTGCGAGAAGGAAGTTACTTCTGATGTTAGAATCCACGCGCTGCAAGGCCAGAAAATCCCCTTTAGGAGACAAAATAAATTCAGGGTAACTATCAAAACCCTGAATAAAAGGGACTGGCTCTGCCCCATCGGATTGACGAAAAATCCGGAAGGGCTCACCACGCATCTTTCTGGCACTAAACCAGAGTGTGCCCCGATCTATTTCAAATCTTTGCACCGAGTCAAATCCTTCCAGAACCTTTTGTGCGTCTTCAAATCCTTCCTTTTTCAAATCAAAGGGAATATGAAACAATTGTGAATTTTCCCCATCACGACGCAAAAACCAGATTTTACCATTTACATACCTTGGGTGATATTCATCTTCCCGGATTCGGGATAGAGCCTGAAACAGTCCTGAATTTTGATCATAATAAAACAGATCCCGATCCACCCCCCCATCTGGATGTTCCCTGTCTTTGGCAAGTTCAGATAAAAAACCAAATCCCTTCTGAGGTACGGTAATAGCTCCAAAAACCACCTCTGAGAATTGCCGTAAATCCCTGCCATCCGTAAGCATGGTGTAAACCTGATTGTTTCTAAGCAGATAAAGTCGTCGCACCACTGTATCCTCAGGCTCTTTGACTGCCTCAGTACTAATTCCAATGGTTATGGAAGGAGTATCTGGTAAAACCTCAGTTTGGGTCTGGGCCTTTATCTTGATAAGAACCCGTTTTAAACCATCTTTAGCGTATTGGTTGGATGGATCATATTCCAGGGCCTGACTGTAATAACGGCTGGCAATTTCTGGATATCCAAGCTCTTCAAAACAATAGGCCGCTCGGTTAGCCACTGCCGATGCCTGGGGCCTGAGCTTCAGGTATTCCCGATAGGCAGCCACTGCATGCACCAGACGATTGGCATTCTGATGCTCAACCCCTTCCCGAAACAGAGCATTTAAATCCCTTGAGTAGGAGCAGGAAATAAGAATCAGGCACAAACCATATCTACTGAGCATACTTCTGTAAAACCTTATTCATTTTCTGATTGGCCTCAGCCAGAAGCTCTTTGGCGATTTTTCGGGCCTTGATGAGATCGGGCTCTTTTTCGGCTGCTGCAACAATTCGTTCCATGTGCTCCCGAAGAATAATACGGCAGCGGTACCAGGCACTGGAGCGAGGTTCCATATCTCCATAAGGAAGCTGCACAATCGCAGCATCGGCACCTTTGACATTTTTAACAAATTCTTGCATTCTATCTGTGGCCAGAGCCTGTTTACGGATTGGAACATAAAAGGTTCTTTCTGACCATTCTGCGGTGCGCTCGGCTTCCGAAAACCATTTCAAAAAGTCCCAGGCTGCCTTTGTTCTTTCCGGGGTCAGACCGCTAAAAATACAGACATTGGTGCCTGACATGACGGAAACCTTGCGCTTTTCCTCAAGAGGTACAGGGGCCACAGTAAAGGGAAAATTAAGTTTTGGCTCCATAAACCGTCTTGAGACAACAGAGGTAATTATGAAGGCCACCTTTCTGGCCCCAAAGTCATTTTGGAAGTTATAACCTTCGGAGCGGTAACCCCAGCCTTCTACAATGGCCCTGATCCAAAAATCCATGGCATCCAAGGCTTCCTGGCTGTCATAATAAACTTCTTTTTCATCTTCGGAGATGTTTTTACCGCCTAATTGCAGATACGCTATCTGGTAAACCCAAGGATCAATCGGAAACGCAAAACCATATACTCGGTTGGAGTTATTATCATTGTCTTCAGGGGTTCTTAGGCGCATTTGAGATGTGGCTTTATCTACAACTACCTTTTCATAACAATCTTTTGCCACGCGGCCCAACTCACTCCAGGTACCAGGAGATTGCTTTTCCCCCAGTAAGTCCAGGACATCCTGATTAAAATAAATCACAGGAAAACTTTTGTTAAATGGAATGGAATAGACCTTTCCATCGTAGATGCTATTCCTTTTGAATACATCATAAAGATCCTCAAATCCATCCCATTCCTTAGTCAAGGGGGTCAAATCCAGAAGCGATTCTTCCCCCTTGTCTCGCGTCAGAAACAGGGTGACCGATTCATACATCTGGGCTAGATCAGGTGTCTTGCCTGCCATAACCGAGGCAATGATCTTCTGTTCTAAAATATCGTATCGCCCCATAAATTCAGGGTGCACAAATACCTTGTCCTGGGATTTGTTGTAATCAGCAATCATGCTTTTTAAAACACTTCCAAGCTCTCCACCCATGGCATGCCAGAAGGTGATTTTGAGTCTGCCCTGTGCGTCATATTCATTTTGCGGCACTTTCTGACAACCGGTTAAACCAAGAAGCAGAAGCAACAATAAGACAAATCTAACCTTTAAGACCACTGGCTGTATCTCCTTCCACAAAAAATCTCTGGGCCATAAAATAGGCAACTACCAGTGGTAAAATACAAAAGGAGGATGCTGCCATCAAAAGCTCCCACTCCGTCCCCTCAGACTGGGCGAAGTAGGAAAGACCCACCTGAATGGTACGCATATGTTCTGAGTTGGTCACAATCAATGGCCAGAGCAGGGAATTCCAGCTTCCCAGAAAAGTGAAAATGGTAATAGTCACAATCGGTGGCAAAGACAATGGAATCAAAATGCGAAACAAAAAACCAAGTCGGGAACATCCGTCAATTACGGCTGCATCATAAAACTCCCTGGGAAGCTGCTGAAAAAACTGTCTTAGCATAAAAATCCCAAACACTCCGGCTAACCAGGGAACAATCATGGCCGCATAAGTATCAATCCAGCCAAGATTGGCCAAAACCAGATAGTTAGGAATCAAAAGAATTTCCTGAGGGACCATCATGGTAGCCAAAAACAGGGTAAAAAGGGCATTTTTATAGGGAAACTCAAAATAGACAAAGGCATAGGCAGCCAGAATGGAGGTCAGAACCTGTCCCAGGGTAGTTAAAAGCGCGATTAAAAAACTGTTAAAAAAATAACGGCCAAACGATGGCTGAACCTTGTTCCATGCCTTGGGGTAATTGGAAAATAGCCAGGTTCTAGTGGCCAGATCAGATAGCTGAACCACTCGTAAAGGCTCCCGTTTGCGTAAAATTTCCACTTCAACCTGTTGTTCATCCAGGTGTCTGACAATACGCACCTGAACTTCTTCACCTGCATTTGTCTGCATGTAATATTTAGGTTGCGGCAACCAGGTATCCACTTCAAGGACTTCAGCCGGGCTTTTAAAGGAGGTCAGAAGCATCCAGAAAAATGGAAAGCACATCAAAAATGCCCCGCCCACCAGAAGTATATGAATCAGGAAACTTTTAACACCTCGTAACAGAGAGCGAGACATTTTTATCCTCCGTAATGTACGCGCTCACCAACAAACCGGCGCTGAATCAGTGTCAGAATAAAAATGATCAGAAACACGACATAAGCCAGGGCAGAGGCATAACCAAATTCAAAGGTCTTAAAAGCTTTTTCATAAAGATAAAACACAGCAACGACTGTGGATCGTTCCGGGCCACCAAAGGGAGTCATCATAAAAATCTGTACAAAAACCTGAAAGGAATGAATGGTGGACATGATAAAGATAAAAAAAGTGGTTGGGCTTAACAGTGGCCAGGTAATGTGGCGAAACTTCTGCCAGACAGATGCACCGTCCAAATCGGCAGCCTCATACAGGGAGGCCGGAATGTTCTGAAGCCCAGCCAGAAAAATAACTACATTGTAGCCTAACCCCTTCCAGATACTCATAACAATTATGGAGCAGAGGGCCACCGAAGGTCCATGCAGTAAATCCGGCAGGCTAAAACCAAGAGCCTGGGCCATGGATTCAAAAATGCCTCTTGGCTCAAGAAGCCATTGAGACGGGGACATGCCAAAAGATTTTAATAGCTGGTTGAACAATCCAAACTTTACATCAAACAACCAGTTCCAGACCAGGGCTACGGCCGCAATCGAAGTTATGACAGGCAAATAATACACTGTTCTGTATACCCCAAGTCCCTTGATTTTCTGATTAAGCAACAGGGCAACAAGCAGGGCAAAAAACATGCCTAGGGGTACAGAACCCAAGGCAAAAAACACGGTATTTACCATGGCATCCCAGAATCCTGAATCTTCCAGAAGGTCAAGATAGTTCTGCGCTCCAATAAAATGCTGGATAGGATGTTTGAGTGTGCCCCGATGCACGGAGAGTAAAAAGGAATAGATTACTGGTAAAATGTGGAAAATCAGTAGAACCAGAGTTGCGGGTAGAAGGTACCACCAGGCACTGTAGTCCTTTTTCTGTAGTTTCATGGGCCGCATTATAGATCAGATATTGGTTCACCCGGAAACATTTTCATGGCATCCTGCGTATGCAATTCTGATATGCGCTTTATTACCTGGTCCCAGATATTCATCCAGCTGCTTCTCATTTGTCATCCCATTTTTGCAATGGATGACAATCTGCAATCGGATCTTTTATCCCGCATGTCCCTCCGAGAGCACTTTGCTACCACCCTTTCCCTTCGGGAACAGGAACGCTATGACCTTGAATCTCAACTAGATGTTCTTCGGGCCACCGAACCCAGAAACCAGTATGAGGCTCAACAGAGAGCCAGACAGGAAAGAGAACTTCTATCCCAGATTCAGGTTGTGGAACGCTCGGTTATCAGCACCCAAAGGCAGCTTCAGGATGCTGAAGTTCGTCTTAATGAAGCCAGAACCCAGGCTTTAGCCCAAAGAGACCAGAACACAACAAGAGATATCAGTGTGATCACGGCCGCCGCCAATGTTGCCCACACTCAGACGGCCTTACAGGCAGTAAGGGATATGCCCTTAGCCTTCAACCGGCCTCCAGTCCCAACAACCGGGGTAATCGCCCAGAACGGAAACATCACAACCACCATTGAGCAATGGAGAGATGGAAGCCATTACAGGGTAAACCGTTATACGGATGGTCCCAATCAGGGCCGATTTGCCGAGGGTGGACGACAAAAACTCACCGATGCAGAAGTTCGTCAGATGGGTGGACAGCTAAGAACCCAGCATGTAGAAGGGCTTCGCACCAATATCACGGCATCCGAGACCCGTTTAGCCGGACTTCGTCAGGAGTTACAACAGGCCCCAAGCTCTCAAAGGGCAGAGATTCAGAATCGTATTGATCAGCAGACCAGAACCCAGCAGGAACTCAGACAGGAGCTGCGCAGTTTAGAGGCCCGCCCTGTACGAGACTTTATTGTGAGTGGTGTCTCTTTTGCCGCCATGTCCGTTGCCATTCAGGCAAGTTTTAACATTATCAGCCAGACTGTGCAGAATGACGGTGATTTGAGTAAGGTGGATCTGGGACAGGCTACAGCTTTTGTTACCGAGGCCGCCTTCTGGAGAGATTTGTCCGGAACCTATTTTGGGGGAATGGCTGGCAGAGCCCTTACCGCCTTTTTACCTGGGCCATTTAGAATCCTGGGTACTATTGCTGGTGGCACAATTGGTACACAACTTGTTTCAGGTCGCTGGCGTGAAGCCGACTGGGCCATGCTTGGTGCACAAACCATTGGAAGCACTATAGGCTACCTTTTAGGTGCGTTTATTGGCTCCTTGATGGGACCATTGGCTCCCATTGCCATCATAGCGTTCAGTATTGCGGGAGCCTGGCTTGCCGAAAAAGCCCTGGAATGGATTCGTGGGGTCTTCTCTCCAAAAATCACTTCATATCGTCCTGATGACTCCGGTATGTCGGATTCCGCTGTAATTGATACCTTCCGTGAGGCATTGGATGATTCCAGTTTTCAGGAGCTGGAAAATCTGTCCACGGAACAGTTAAGGCAGCATTTATGGGACACTCACAAGGAACTTGTGGCCCATCAGAGTTCAAGCAACCAGGTCTTAGGTGATGAACAGAGACTGAACTGGAATGCTGGTCTTAAAGAAAAACTGATTGCCCACGAAAAAGTGCGCCGTGCCTTAGACAGAAGACGCATGCAGCATGCTGACTTTAATCTGAACTCCTAAACTTAAAACTCTTTGATTCCGCTTATTACTAAGTCTGTATATGGAACAAAGCATGAAGTTTAAAAAGACTCTGGTTTCTGAGATCGGGGATGTCATCGTTGGCATTACCCCTGACGATATGTTTGCCTACCTGAGTCTGATACCCTTACAGGCCCAATCTGTGTTTGATGCCGATACTGTCTTTCAGCTACTTCAGGCTGAAGAAATTGTACACGGAATCCAGTCTGATTTAATCAGGGCCCTCATTCATCAGGTAAATACCACCCAATTCCCTATCAGTAACCATGAAATTGTTACGGGAACCCCGCCACAGCAGGGCAGTGATGCGGTTATTCGTTATCATTTTAAAACCGACAGGGAAGTACAGCTGATTGAGGATAAGGAAGGCAATATTGATTACAAGGAACTTGGCTTAATCAACAATGTCCTGACCGGAGATCTCTTAGCCGAAAAAATCCCCATGACTCAAACCATACCTGGCAAAGACATTTATGGCAGGGAAGTTCCGGGAACCCATCCCCGTGATGTGGATTTTGTCGCCGGAAATAATGTACGCATGTCCCCAGACAGGCTCAGCTGTTATGCCGAAGTGGTTGGGCAGGTTTATTTAAAACGCATGACCATTCAGGTATCTCCAATCTATGAGGTACCCCAGGATGTCGATTTGAATACTGGAAATATTACCTTTAACGGATCTGTAGTAGTCTACGGAAATGTGCTTTCAGGATTTAGTGTCAAAGCTAAAGAAAATATCACCATCCTCGGAGTCGTGGAATCGTCCAATCTTGTTGCTGGCGGAAATATTTTTATTAAAAAGGGTATCAAGGGTGGGGAAAAGGCCGTGATTCAAGCCAAAGGTGATCTGACCGTCAAATTTATTGAATCGGCGACCGTGGAGTGCCACGGCAAATTAATGGTGGAAACTTCCATTGTGAATTCTGACATAACCTGCTTTTCCAAGGTTTTGGTTGCCCGTGGCAAGGGGCTTATTGTTGGTGGTCATGTCAGAGCCATCAACGGTATCGAATGTCTGGAAATCGGTTCCAAATTAGGGGTACAGACCAGAGTTACCGTAGGCGACAAATTTGTAATCCGGGCCAGACTTGATGAAACTACCCCCAAAATCGAATCACTGAGGGAATTTTTTCACAAGGTGAATGATGTTCTGTCCAATCTTGGTTCCCTAGACATTAACAATCTGCCCCCGGCTAAAAAAGAGCAGTTGCAAAAACTACTGGATCAAAAGACCGAGGCTCAGAACCAGATTAAGGAAATCGAGGAAAAAAGAGAAAAGCTTGGCATGCTTTTTCAGGCTGAGTGTTTAGCAAGGCTTAAAGTACGCAATGTGGCCTACCCAAATGTCACCATTACCGTAGGGCATTCCAATCTGACCACCAAAAATGAATACAGATCTCCCAGTTTTTATGAGGACAGTACTTCCAGAACCGTTAAAATCGGGACGGCCCTCTAGGAGTTTTTCATCTGCCTGGACGGGCTGAGGGACGAACTGTCTGCTGGTTCATCACCTCAGGCAGGGGCCAGGGATTTTCCGATGGGATTTTTAAGGCATCTACCTCACGGGCCTCCCAGGATTTTTGCTCAAGACGATCCTGAAGCCCCTGAATTTTCTGTCTTAGGCGCGAATATGCGTTTACGCTGTCATCCTCAACAACAGAGTCAACCTTTTCCATAGCCTTGTTAAGAAACTCATCTTTTCTCTGAATGGTCACAGGAATTACCTGGACTGTGGTTGTGAAATCCTGGTTGTAACGAACTCTAAGACGAGGATGATCTGTTCCAATACCCGTAGCTGTGAAGCGGAAGAACACAAAGGCCGTAGACTGCGGAGCAAGGCTTGGGATAGTTTGTACATTATCACCGCGAAAAAATAACAGTCTTCTCAGGTTTTGCTTTTCCATCAAGAGATGAACATTTTGTAAGGTCAGATACCGGGATGGATTAAATACTCTGGCTATCAATACGCCTGGATCACTGTGCAACAGAATTTCTCTATCCAGCTCAAATGTGATTTCTGGTGGAGAAAGCTGGAATATACCCAATGCTGTTTCCGACAATTCCACAAAAACACGACTATAATAGTCTTCGGCTGCCAATATAAAAAACAGGGTAAAATACATACCCCGCACTGCCTCAATCACCTGGGCTTCGATAAACTCCCGGCGACCATTGGTAAACACCGCATTGTTGGCCAGTTCAAAAATCGGAGATCTTTGTAAGGGTGTCCAGGTCTGATTTTTTTCGTCCCAGCCTAGAATTCGTTTCATATCCTTACCAATAGCGGCAAACTTCCTCTGTTTGTCTTCCTCATTTTTTTTGATTAAGGCAATCTGTCGCACAAACTCCTGCTGGTCCTTCAGATTCTGAAAGGAGTACAAAAGTTCGATCCCCTGACTGACTTCTTCCCTGGCCTCAGTAATCTTTCTAGCCAGATCGAGCTCCAGACCAATGATTCGAAACAGTGCAGTAAAATCCTTGTAGTTTTCCACATTCTTGGGGTAACCCTGAGTCAAACCAATCGTTGCTGGCAGTAAAGAGCGCAAATCAAAATCCAGATCAGGAACATTCAAAAAGGAGTTAAACTCTACAGGAAACTCAATTTTTTCCTCGAGTCCACGAGCATAACTTGAAATAAACTCTGCCAGCCAGGGCTTAAAATTCAGCTCCCCAAAAAACCGGCCCAGATAATCCTGTACCTGCTTGCCAAACCTCAGACTGATTTGGGCCGGGGTTCGTCCTTCTTCTATCCGGTAAGTAGGATCCATCAAACCCCCAAATATTTTCATGGAGTTTTCCAGCATCCGTGATCGGGCATAGGCCCAAAGGCTTAACCTGAGTACAGAAGCTGTTTCAATTTGCTGACTGCCAATTTTAGGGTAAGGAGCAACAAAAAAAGTCCGGACAATTTTATCCTTGGCCCCAATCCAGTTGGAACGAATTCCACTCTCTACAGAAAGCTCAAGTCTCACCCTGTGAATGGGACGAAATTTTTCATAAAGGTGTCCTGGAATCCGTACGGAACTCAGATCACGATCCCGATCCGAGATTGCTCTCTCAAATTTAAGCTGCCATTTTTCTGGAAAATAGGGGTAATTAACATCTTCATAATAACGAATCTGAATTTTGGAAGAAGCAGAATCCCTGCCTGAGCTATTATCAAGAGTAATTGCAATGCCTAAATCCTGGGCCGGATGCGTAATTACAAAGGCCTCCCCTTCTTCGGGAATTATCTCGGTCATGACACTAAGTGCATGAAAAGCCCGGTAAGCAATAGTTGCCCGGCCAACAATCTGCAACTCGGAAGCAAAAAAAACCGGGGTCAGCAAAACTGCAAGTAACAAACAGTTATAATATGCTCTCAATTGTGGCATCAAGTTCCTGAACCAGACGGGCCACCGAAGGATCTTTTAAGATCTTGCGCTTCAATTCCTCGGATACCTGATTCTCTCCCTGCCTACTTTCGGATAAAATGCGACTCTGATTGACAGATGAAGAAGGATTCTCCTTATTTTGTGTACTAGCCGATGGTACAGGCGGATTCCCTAATACAAGTTCCAGACCATAATCCTTATTGAATTTCTGATCCAGAAGCTGCCGAATTTTACTGAAAGCCTTGGCCTCCTGAACCTTATTAAAATGAAACTGAAACTGGGGAGCAAAGTACAGTACAAGTTTATCAGACTCACTACCAGCCTGAGCTGGATCAATCAGTGCAAATGTAATCGGATCTCTAGTCTTTAACTCCCTTCTGATGACTTCCCAGTTTTTTACATTGTTAGGCAATTCATCAAGGGTAGTATCCCGAATGATGGGCTTTTTAATCTCGGACTCGACAGGCACAGTGTTTTGAGCAGGTATTGGGGCAGACTGAATCTTCTTTTCCAGTTCTCCTACCTTTTTTTTCAGACTTTCCACGGAACGGGAATCAGTAGTTTCCTTCTGGGTAGAAAATGCTTCCGAAGCATTCAGAAGGCCTAACTGTAAGTGCATGGAAGGAAAAAGTGAATGTGCCATGCTGTCCTGAACCAGAAGTAAATCCCTCATGAGCTGTGCCCATGCCACCGATTCCAGTTTTAGACAAATCTCCGGTAGCTTCTCAGCCTCTTTAGGAACCTGTAGAGCCAGATACAAACCATCTTCCACTCTTTGCAATAGCTGCCTCATCAAATCCGCTGGCTGCTTACCCGATGAATACAGATTGTTGAGTTTTGTCATAAGGCTTCTGGGTTCCTTCTGAATAATGCTCATAAGCAGTAGATCAATCTGCTCGAGAGCTGTTTCCCCACTCATCTCAAGATATTCGCTGGTATTCAGGCGGGAGCCACACAGGTGTACGGCCTGTTCTAAAAGGGTTAGTGAGTCCCGTAAACCACCACCACCCTTTTCAACAATTCTGTCAAGAACAGCTGGTTCTACCTCAAAACCTTCTGCTAAAGCCACAGCCTTTAAGCGATCCCTGACAGCCATTGGGGAAATCAGGCTAAAATCAAGGCGAATACAGCGGGAATGTATGGTAGGTAAAAGCTTTTCAGGTTCTGTGGTTGCCAGTATAAAAATACACCAGGCCGGTGGCTCCTCTAAAGTCTTTAAAAAGGCATTGGATGCCTCTTTGGTCAACATATGGGCCTCATCAATTACGAATACCTTAAAGTGACCCTTGCCAGCCATAGGGGCAACCAAAGCCTGTTCCCGAATCACCCGAAACTCATCAATCCCGCGATTGCTGGCCGCATCCATTTCCAAATAGTCAGGATACACACCCTTCTGAAAGGAAAGACAGTGTGAACATTCATGGCAGGCCATACCATCCTGAGGGTTCAGACAATTGAGGGTTTTGGCAAAAATTTTAGCTGCGGAAGTCTTGCCCGTACCCCGTGGACCAGTAAACATCCAGGCATGTGAAATATCTCGTGATTTCAGTACACTTTTTAAAACCCTGACTACTGCTGTCTGTCCACTGAATTCCTCAAAGCCTCTAGGCCTGTATTTGCGATACAAACTACCCTTCATTCCTGCCCCTTACGGTATTGAAGAATTCTCTTAAGGCTGTCGCGGTTTTCCCGGCATACTGAGGCAAAACGATTGTTTTCAGAATCCGACATGGACAGTACCTTGTCGTAGGCTTCAATGGCCTTTTCATATTCATAACTTCCCTGCCATGACAATGCATAGAGATACCAGACCTCTGCGGAGTCTCCAAATTGCTGCAAAGCCGATTTTAAAAGACTCAGATTCTTATCAAAGGCATCTGTAGCCTGATAGGAGTAACTTAACCAAAGGGTGCTCTCCAAATCCACAAGCTCATTATCATTGGCAGCAATAGCTTTTTGCATCTGCGAAATTACCAGAAAATAGCTGGCCTGGGCCCAGAAAGCCTGGGCATTGAGACGACAGGCCTGAATTAACATGATTCGAGCCTGTTTTTGGGATTCTTGATCGTCTTTGGCAATATCAAGCATCCGTTCCAGGATTTCAGCCGCCTGCATGGGATAGTCAAAATCAAGGTAGTTTTTAGCCATTTGTAACCGAGCCTTATGCAGGGACGGATTTGTGTCCAAGGCCCTCTTCAAGAAAGCCAGTTCCCTACTGTACTCACGATTTTTTCTAGGGCGCATGGACAGGATTCGTCCGGCATATTCATACAGTTCCCCGACTTCTGAATGTGCTGTGATGGCATCCTGTTCCACCCAGTAGGCAAACCGTTCCGCAATCTCTATTGATTTTGGGGACAAAAGCTGTCTATTGTCTATCTCTTTAGCAAAAGTCCGGTTGAGCACTTCAAACAGCATGTGATACACCTCAAGCGAAGCTGGATTCAACTCCCGGCATGTGTTGAGATAACGACGAACCAGATCATCATCTGTTCCAAGCCTCATCAATACTCGAGCACTATCCAAAAGATTTTCCATGGCAAAGGCGATCTGGGTACTCAGCCTACGATCCTTTTGGTACCAATCAGGAAACCTTTCTTTAAGGATCTGTAAAAAAGATGCCAGTTCGTTCTGTCTCAGATTTTTAAGCAAAAGCTCTCCTGCCAGATAAGTGTTATCTTCCGGGGCTTTCACCAGTCTGGCATACTGCAACAGATATCTTGAGCCTTCATCCCAGGTATCCAGATCCTTAGGATACTCCATCAGCATTCTGCCCAGATTAAATAGTGTGCCGGGATTTTGGGTGGAAACAAGTAAAAGACTCTTTAACTTGTCTATACCTTTGCTCTTCTCACGGAAACGAAAAAACAAATCTGCTTCCTGTTGAATCTCATCCAGCCCATACTCATATCCCCAGGCACTGAGAAGATGCTGCAACTGTTTTAATTTTTCGGTCATTTTTTCTGATGTGGACAACTCCATAGCCACATTGATATAAACCTGACAAAGAGAAAACTGTTTTCTGTCATATAAAATTCTGGCATAGGAATACAGAAAAATCCTGTCAAAGTCAGGCTTTTTTAACTCCTGATCAAAATAGAGCTTGGCCTTTTCAATATGCCCATGAAAAAGGTAATAATCCGCAACCTGCCCCCAGCGAAAGTCCCCGTAATGCTCCCGACTTACGAGGTATTCATAAATTCTGGCTAAAAATGGAACATGAACCCCATTTTCCAGTTCTTTTATCAGTTCATACTGCCTGCCCCGGCGGTGGGACAATCCCTCATAGAGCCTTAAAAAGCTGTTCCATGCCTTATTTGGATCCTTGTTGGAATTTAAAATGACAGACATGGTCAGCATTTTTTCATAAAATGGATCTTCGCGGCCCTGAGGAAGAATGTAGGAAGATACGGACTCAGCCAGAGACAATAATTTTTCGGACTGTTTTGTACTCTCGTATATCTCGGCTAACATCTGAAATACACTTAAATCGCGAGGCTTAAGATACAAAGCCATTTCCAGAACTTCCTGGGCCTGATCATAGGATTTTTCCGCCATCAGAATTGTAGCAGCCTCCATAAGATCATCAAACTGGTATCGTCCCGATGAAGCCGGGTTTGCGCCTGTAAGAGACAAAGCATTTCCGCTAACTTCAGTACGAAGGGAATTGGCATCTGGCACATTCAAAAACAGAGCTAAAAGCAGTAGAAAAACCACTCCTCATAACCTCCTGGTACGGGCAATCAGAAAAAAATCTGCCAGTACCACAGCTAACATGGATTCCACAATAACCGGGGCACGGTAGGCCACACATGGGTCATGCCGGCCTTTGAGTTTTAAGCATACAGGATTTCCCCGATTGTCTACAGTTTTCTGAGGCAAAAATATTGAAGCTGTAGGTTTAAAACTGACCCGTACCACTAAAGGCTGTCCGGTACTTACCCCTCCCAGAATTCCACCGGCATGATTGGATAAAAATCCATTATCATCCATTTCATCATTGTGTTGAGAACCTTGCATGCTGACACAGTTACGCCCCGAACCAATCTCCACACATTTGGCTGCCGGAATGGACATCATGGCATAAGCAATCCTGGCATCAAGCTTTTCATAAACCGGTTCTCCCAATCCAGTGGGAACTCCAGTGGCCACAACCTCAACCAGACCTCCTAGAGAGTCTCCCCTCTGTTTTGCCTTTAGAATCGCTTCCTGTATTTCATCTGGATCCTGATACTCTCCTACCTGAACCACTCTTGCCGAAATAACAACCGAGGGCGGTAGTATCTGCATGGCTACGGCTCCGGCAATTACTCGGGCCACGGTTTCTCTTGCACTAGCCCGCCCTCCCCCGTGAGGATCCCATATCCCGTATTTTTTATCCCAGGCATAATCAGCATGTCCTGGACGGTATACACCTAAAAACTCCTGGTAGGCATTGGACTTTACATCCTCATTTTTAACCAAAAAACTTAAGGGAGCCCCCGTTGTAATTCCATCAACAAGCCCAGATAAAAGCTCAAACTCATCGGACTCTTTACGGGAACTTGTGTAAACACTCAGTCCGGGCCTGCGTCTATGAAGCAAATTTTGAATCATTTCAAGGCTCAGATGAATTCCTGCCGGAACCCCATCTAAAACCACCCCTATGGCTTTCCCATGCGATTCTCCCCAGGAGGAAAAACGATAGAGAATACCAAAGGAATTAAGCCCCACGAAAACCGACCTTCACCGAATCCCCCCAACCCAGGATCTCAAATTCACGGCCAGTTCTGCTTAAAAGCTCCCAGGCTCTACGGTAGGAGCTTCGAGCCAATGCATCTTTTTGTGCCAGTTCCCCAATACAGGAGGGCAAAATCACATCGGGTTGTATCTCCTCAATAAGCTGATAAAACAAATCCAAATCTCTTGTTTCATCACTGATAGGCAAAGGGACAAACAAAAGATGGGTTTTAAAGTCCTTTCCTGCCTGTCGAATCACTTGCAATGCAGAACGATTATCCACCTCGCCAAGCACCAGAAGGTTCAACTTTTCTGTAATACTGATACGAAAAGAACGCATATCAATATCAGTCACCATCGGGTAGCGGTAGCGGCCTGGAAGAGCCTCGATCTGAATGGACATATCATAAGGTCCCAAAGAATACAGTTCCCTCTTCTCCCATGCCTCAAATCCAATGACTCCATTCAGACACAGATTTTCCATCCCTGAGGGTACAATCACCAGTTTGTCATCACTAATCATGCGGTTCACAATATCCAGATCCAGGTGATCTGGCAGTCTGTGAGTGACAAATGCAATATCTAAAAGCCTGGTGATTTCTGGAAATACATCGGGACGGATTTTCCAGTACATATCCCATACATGCTGGCAGGAAACTACATCGATGCCTAAATTCAGGGTTGGGGTCTCAAGGATATACCCCCCGTTATACATCTGATGAATCAAAAGGCCATCTTCCACATCGTGGACTTTTAACTGATTAAGAACCCTAAGCATCCTTCTCTCAAAAAAATCCTTGAGCTGAGGACTTTTGGAAATTGCCGGAAAAGCCAGGATTCTATCCATTTCAAAAAGAGCTTCCCTATGTTCTTCCGACTGAAAACGAATGCTTTTAATCTTGTCGAGTGCCGATTCTACCCTCTCCAGTGATTTGCGAATAGCTGGAGTTCCGTACACTACAAACTGGGAGTTAAACCCTCCAAATCCATCGTAAACCTTGCTGATGTTATCTGGATCATCCATCCAGTGCTTTTTATCGACCAAAAACTTATAGGCATGGGTGCCCTGGTCTTCAAATTCCAGTTCCACGGACCAGACGCCCCCCTCCTCTTTTTGCATGGGGGTTCCGTCCTTCCATTGGTTAAATGACCCCAGAACTTCCACGGTTTGTGCATCTCCTCTATATCTGAGGGTAACTTTATTGTCGCGAATCTGTGGGTAACTAAAACCTGGGCTTAATACCCGTTTTTTTGCGGACCGTACAGCTTCTTTAGCCTGAACAACTCCACAGCCCTGGCGTTCCACCGGAACATTTTCCAGTCTCTTGGCCGTCTGCATAAGAATTTCTTTTACATTTTCAGGGCTTAATGAGGCATTAGCCTCCAGCATCTGCGCAATAATTGAGCAGACAATAGGGGCAGAAAAAGAGGTCCCATCCACATGCTGGTAGTGTGGGCTAATCAATTTGAATTCCCGCACCTTCTGTTCCATAAAGTTTTTTTTGCCCTGAAAATCCAGACCCTGCAAGGCCATAAAAAAAGGAATGGGATAATTGTAGTTATCCAGAATTTCTTCAAAATGCTTGGCCGTTCTGGCATGGGCCAGTTCCCATACCAGTTCTGCCTCACGATAAAACTCAGTGCCGGGTAGTGTCGGGGCTGCCACCCATATACCGGGAGCAATAATTTCCGGCTTCAGGATTCCGTCAGCCGTCACCCCATAACTGGAGTGATACATATTATGAGTCCTTGATTCCAGGGAATTTCTGTCATCAAGCCCCCCCACAGTGATCACACTAGGACTGTTTCCCGGTGGGGTTACCCTCATCCAGCTTTCATTTCCGGCCGCCACTACAACATTGATTCCCGCCTGAATGGCCTCCTCAGCAGCATGATTGATGGATGATTCCCTAAATGAAGCTGCTTCATCCCCCGCACCTAGTGAAATGTTTAGAATCCGCAGATTGTAGCGTTTCTGTTTACGAATAGCCCACTCAATACCTGAGATAATAGCCTCAGTTGTAAAACCTTCCTGTCCCATCACTTTTAGCAGGGCTACATTGGCTTCGGAGGCAATTCCCTTATAAAGTCCATTGCTCAAATATCCATTCCCTACAGCACTGACACAGGTTTGCATCCCATGCCAGCTATGAATATCCGGTTTTTCAAAATTGGATTTTGCCGCATTCGGAGAGCCCAGATCCTTATATGCAACCACACGGCGATAGGGTTTCATAATGTCGGGATGAGGATAAAATCCCCCATCCAGAAAGCCGATGCAGATTCCCTTACCCGTGTAGGCTGGATCGGCATCAAGTCGCAAAGGTGTTGGTAGAATTGTATATTCTTCTTTTCTACAGATAACTCTGGTACTTTTTAACTCCCTGACAAACTCTGCTTCCAGATTCTTTTTCAACAGTTCTTCCAGACCTGCCTGATTCATTTTATGAATCCCGGATCCAAACAGAAGTGAACCTGCCTGACTCATTTGCTGCCGCAGACGAATCAAAGTTTCATGGGGTAACTGTCCCATCCATTCATCCTGAATTTTGGCCCGGATAACTTCCGTGGAAATTTTTGCCAAATATCCAATATCAAGTCCGGTTGTATAATAAAGCTCAATCAGCAATCGCTCTTCACGGGAAACTTGTTCCGAATCAATTTCTTTCCAGGTACGGGCCTTGAGGTTCTTATCGAGCTGCAAACTATAAAAAAAACTCTCTATCACTGGCTGACCTCCAGGACAAATCGACGGTAAAACCAAAGAACCTTCTGGGGAGATTCTACCCAGGCCGGATACCGTTCCCTAATCTTGTTAAGAAGATGTTCCTCAGTCTGGAAATGATAGTCAAAAAGTTCCTTGTCGACATCGCGATTACAGATTGGGCAAAGTTGTTTCATATTTAATAAATCCCGTTTCGAAAGATCAGTTGACCTTGACTCCAGCCACCATACAAAGTGGGGCCAATATATATCTTGCAAGATAATCTTGACAATAAAGGTATCGATTCCATTTCCTCAACAGAGTATCTATGTAAAAGATTCAGTGTAGAAGGCAAAATCTCTCTTAGATATGTGGCAACATCCTCTTTCCAGTCCCGATTATGATCAATGTATCCTGGACTTAGACGAATCTGCATTTGTACAGGTTCATCCGTTGCACTGAGGCGAAACGAGACTCGGATCAGGGGACGGGAAACCTTTAATGCATGGGCATCCAGTCTGATTTTAAAATGTTTGCGATCCACTGGAAAAAACTTTTCTGAGTAGGCAAACACGGGGGAAAACCCAAACAGGAATATGACAAACAATATAAGCGGCATACGCAGGGCGTATCGGTTCAGAATCAGAAGAAACTTAGGAAATCCATTTCACGAGACTCAAGAATCGTGGTAATAAAAAGCTCTCGAGGTGGATTTTTAAAGAGAGCTACAGGATCTTTGGCCTTAACACGGCTGTTATCCTTAACTAAAAACTGAAAGTCTCCCTCAAAAGTAATCTGGGTGGCATGACAGGTAAACGAAAGGCTTCGTTCCCCTATAGTCACCTGGGAATCACAGGGTGCCAAAACCCTTGGCCTTGACAGAGAAACAAGCTGTATAAAGGGGCGGTCTGGATGAAAATTCTGCTTTACAACCCCTGGTTCTTCCAATGGCCACTTAAGGGTTTTGCCCTGCTTCATCTTGTTTTGAAACCAGGAAAAAAATGCCATATCCACAGCCTCGATATCCATGACATCAAGCTTCTGTAACTTAAGGCCATCCCTTTCCAGATTTTTTATCAAAAAACCCTTTTCCCATTCCAGTTTTTTAAGATTAAGCTCCAGCTCATTTCGTCCAACAGAAGCCTGTACTGCCTGCTCCAACTCTACAATTCTTTCAACATTGCGTCTGGCGGGAAGGGTGAGTAACAAAGAGTGATCTCGTACTGCCTGCACAAAAAACTCTGTTTTATCGGCCTCGGTCATTACAACCTTACTCTGCTTCTCAATCCTTTGGGAAAACTCGCTGGCATATTGTTCTAGCTGCACCTGAAACATGGCAGTCTGTGGGGAGTTTGTGCCATACATCTGCATGGAGCTAAGGGCCAGTGCAAACGAATCCCTTGCTCTTTCATCCACTAAAGAGGCCTTCCAGGAGTTCAAAAACGCCTTCTTTTCCTTATCTTCCTTGAGCTGGGGCAGCACCCTCAAGGCCGCATTTGTTACCGGGGTTTTTTCAGGCAACAAGGGAGAAGAGGACAGCAAGTCAGGGTTTTCATCCTTTTGATGAATCACAGCTTTCACAGAAGCACGGGCTACTTTGGCATCCACAAAACGACTGGCATATTCTCTTTTTAAAGACTCCAGTCTCTTTTGTTCTTCACGATATTTGGTCTGCATTCCCGAGGGAAGTAAAACAGCCTGATCCAGGGCCTGAAGCTGTCTATCCTTTACATCAATTTGCTGAACAACGGCCGAATCCACAGAATCCGTGATCCGATCATAAAAAACCTGTTCTTCAGTGCTACTTAAAACAATTGTATTTCGCGTGGAAGCAAACTGGGCCTGGGCACGGGTTTCCTGCCTAAGTCCATCCAGAAAATCAATGCTTTGAGTCGAGTCCTCCGCCCTGATTTGACTGGCAAAAAAAACAAGACCCAAAAAACCAATTGGTCGAAACCAGCTCAACATATTAACGATCAGGATTCTCAGAAATCCGGAAAACATCTCGGGTTATCGATCCCGATGAGTTTCTGTATACAATGAGTTGATCCATAAAATTACCGGGTCCATCAGCCATACCATTGCGGCATTGTGTCGAACATTCCATATAATCTTCGTTGTAGTCATGAATATTACTTGGGGGAAAACTGCCAGTAGGCCTTTCCTCAAGCATATGTTTGGCCCTGGCCACTGCATCCATTGAGCCTTCACCCTCAGGACGAACATCAGAACCCTGAGCTGGTGGCAGAACAGCACCTGATACTCTGGGTTCTACACCAGACGCGCCACTGTCACCATCGGCATCTGCATCACCGTCAATCATGCGCCCCATCCCCCCCATAGGGCTTATGCCAGAATCACCCGAAGATGCCTGAGCATAATTCTGCACCTTTGGATTTGGGGTCCCCGTGCTTGCTGCTTCCCTGGCCAGGTTGGTGGCCTTGATCGGGGTTCCACCTGCATACAGAGTGGCTTGACGAAAAATGTCAGGATTGTTACGGGCCTCAATCAAGGACAATTCACGAATGGCCGCAAAAGCACCGTGAGCTTCGGCTAGTTCTGCTAGCCCCATGTCTTCCCCACTAGTCAGTTTACGGCCTTCGCCTTGACCCACGACAGCAAAAAGCTTATCACGATCCAAGGAGTTGCTACCCTCTCCTGACAATTCGGAATCCGTGGTAGTGGTGCCATTTTTTGCCACATAAGCGGCATAATAAGCATCTTTACATTCCGCACTGTCCGATGGTGGTTTTACCCCAAGTGTACCAGCTTCCTTACAAAACTTGAGTCTGGACTCATCATCTTTAATCTGCTCATGCAAGGTGGACAGTTTAGTTTCCTCAATCAGTCTTGGGATAATATCACCTGCAAAATTCTGATTCAATTTATCCACAAAGCTCTTGCGCCCACTTTCCTCGTCCAGATTATGTTTGCTGGATATACTTCCCACCGCATTCAAAAATGAGTCTGAGGGCACATAAATTGAGCCCTTGACACCATCCTTGAGTTTGTCTCCATCGGTCAGATTTTTCTGGGTGAACATATCAGCTTCCAGACGACATTCCGCCGCTGACTTTCCCTGTCCTGCGCACTGATTAAAGGCTGCAAGAATGGATTGGCTTAAATCAATATTATTTAAACCATCTTCGCCCAGACCAAAAAACTCCTGAGAAAAAAACTTGGTTGCATCCCCCTTGTATGGTTCGCCTTGGACATCATCCACAGAAACCATGCGAGCACACTGACCCTCAAAAAACTCTGCCTGTTCTGCAGCACAGTCAATCTGTCGCTTAACAGCCGAATTCCGGTTCAAAAAATTTTCCTGAGCCGCTCTAGCCTCTGGTTTATCAATTTTACCCAGACCATACAAAATTGCGGCTGTGGAGGCAGATCGACTGATTCCAAAATTAGTGAAAAATACTTCCATGGTGGCACACTCTGCATCACCTGCACAGTTTGAACCTGATTTTGCCTTGGAGTTACCCTTTAGTCCAGCAATGGTGGAATCATTAACACCATAACCAAACATCTGGGCACAATTTTTATCTGCCTGGGAGGCACAGGAACTGTCCTGGCATCGATCCACGCGGCAAGTTTCCATCATGCCCGCTCCGTAGTTCCCCACCTCATCACGCATGGACTCATCCAAGGCTCTGACATCCCTGCAAAAAATCTCCATGCTACGATCCAGTCCTGGTTTGGCACAATCCTGCTCCCAGCGATTTTGCGTTTCGGTTGTATTCGCCCAACACAAATTGGCAAGTCCCGCAATCAGTAAAACCGGAATTAATTTTTGCACCATACACTTCCCTCGCAACACTACCTGATCCAATTATAAGAAAAAATAGCCCAAGCGCAATGCGTTGGGCTATTTAGTTAAATCCATTGCTTATGGACGATCCAAATTAGTTCTTACCAGGTCTTCATCAAAGTTTGCCATATTCTCGTAAACAAACTTCAAACAGTTGTCATAATCGTTGCCAAAATTCTCATCACAATACTTCAGTGTCTCTTCCGAAATACCCTGTCTGAGCAGATCTGTCCGATTTTTGACAGCTTTATCGTCTCCGGGTACAACATTCAGTCCAGCACCCATCACAACTGCCCCATCACTTAAAGTATGGACTACCCGTTTATTTCCATCTTCATCCAGAACTGTCTCAGCCGAGACCGGAACTGCATTAAGACTCTGCCTGGCAACCAATACATCTCTCTCAAGCTCAGTAACTCTGAAACCACCAGCAGGCGCAACAGGCCGCTCATCCGGAGTGGTGGACTGGGGCCTTACACCACTATCAGGGGTGGTGCTAGCAGGAACAATAACCACCTCGTTGTCAGTATCACTGTCTGACATTCTATCCACAGTGGTGGTTCCCGATGCCTCTGCTGAAAGCGTACGGTCAAATTCCTCAAACTCAGTGGTAGTGGGTTGAGAAGCCAGGCTTTGCTGCTCTCTATCATTGATGACATCATCTTCTGTAGTTCTTTGAGAAGCTGGACCACTGTAAAAACTAGACCCAGTCAAAGCCATATCATCAGGATTGGGATCTACCACCGGTTCATCGCCCCACACAATATCGGTAGGCAGGTAATCCGGTGTGGTTTCGACAGAACCTGCTGCCGCAACTGGCTCAGGGGAAGAACTTGTTACAGATGACTGTGCGGCAGATATAGCTTCTTCGGGGTCAACATCACCAGGAGTAACTACATTCTGGCCAGTCAAATCAGGAATAGGGCTTATTGCACCTGATTCAGGAGCTGTGCTGCCTTCTGATGAATTTCTTGGAGCTGTGACAATAATATCTTCCCCAATAACTTCAACAGAGGCCACATCTTCAGTCGCATCACCAGCGTCCGATGTTGTTGTACTAGCCGCTGTAGATGGTTGTGGACTTCTGGCGGCAGCCAGACCGGAATCATTAGGACCACAAAAGGTATTGGGAGCCATTGGCCCAATAAAATCCGTACCACAGGCCGAATCAATCGGTCTGCCAGGTATTGGTAAATTGTCATTATAAATTCGGATCTGTTCTACGGTAGCATCAGCAGGCAAACCACGGAAATTTTTGGCTGCATCAATAATGCTTTGATGTTCTGAGGGTTCGCTGGTACCCGCTAAAAGCTGAGTTAAGTCTGGAGTTGCTGCCGATGAGGTGGTTTGTGATGCCGGGGCTGGTGTTCCAGGCAATCCTGTTGTGGAAGGATCCTGAAAGTCAGCCAGCAGGCAGACCGCTCCGGGGCCTTCTCCCTTTTCAACTGAGGTAGCACGACCACTACCATCATAAGTAATTCTCATGCCCTCTTCATACTCAAGGGGTTTGCGATTACCCGCATAGCCTGTCATGACGATCTGCCCATCCCTGGTGTAAATATAACCTTCAGGGGATACGGTAAGGCCACTGTCTGGAGTGGGAACTACAGGGGAGGAAGAGCTGGTTCGGGAAGCCGGCTGGCTCTGGGAGCCTGCAACAGGTTCAGACACCGGATCTACTCTTGGGGTTGTGCCAGCACTAGACACAGCCACAGCGGAATCCCGGGTGACCACGGCTGCTGGTGTGACAGCAACTGTTGGGACGGTGTTCACAGTGGCAGTAGGCTCTGGGGGACAGGGAACCCCTACAACATCCCGAGTCCAGCAGGCTGCGGTTGCACCCACATTATATATTGCCGAACCCGCCCGGGAATACCAGGGTCTATCATCGGTCGTTTCGGTTGCAGCCATCAACATAGGTGTAACCGCAGTAAAACAGGTTACCATCAGCGATGAGCGAACAAAATTTCTGAAATTGTAATACTGCACCATGAAAAACCTCCCACAAACCAGTGGTCCCTGACTGCACTACGCTTGGAAGGTAAAAAATGTTTCCAAAATCAGGCTAAACCTTGTAGCGCAAAGGCACATCGGATGCTTCCAGTTTTCCTGCCGTGACAAGAGACTCAAAAGCTCTGGAATATGGAATACAATCTTTTTTGCTACCGGCCTTGTGGAATGCCAGGACAGAGGCCAGATTCCCATCGCGCAAGTGTTTACGGGGCTGGGGGTGCATGGTTAGTGCTTCTTTTACAAGATGTGGCTCACCGATACTACTGGTAAAAAAAGACTGATGATAAATACCGTTCAGACAGGACACAAGCAATCCTCTGAGTTCCCGGCTCTGGGATAACATCTGGGTTATTTTATGAATGGTGTTTTCTATATCCAGAGACAAAAAGGTTCCAAAAACCAGGATACCCCTGCTGGCAAGCCGAACAGCAGCTTCCAGTCTCTGAAGGCTATTGATATCCCCAAGGGCAACCACATTTACATCCGCTTTCATCAGGGACTGTACCGCTAAAGAAAAATCCACAATATCACGGTCATAAGTGCGTCGCGATAGAAGACTTCTTTCAAACAGAGGGAACTCGCCTTCCAGTACATCGTCAAGCTGCACCATACTCCAGGAATGATTGGAGCCAAGATGCTGCAAAATGGCATTCTGGGTAGTACTGCGCCCTGAGTCAGGTGTTCCACAGATAAGATACAAACCAGAACGCTTATTGAGCCAGGAATCGATCAGGGGTTCCAAAAACCCCAATTCTTTTAATTCAAACACCTTGGTTTCAATCAGCTTTCCAGAAACTCCAAGAGTACCCCTTTGTCTGTACACACTAAGTCTTGCCGAATAACGCGGGCTGAAGGGATATCCAACAATAACATCCTGGCCTTCCAGAACCTTGCGCTTAGAGGACTCATCCACAAAAGAATCTACAATCTGATACACTTCATTGGACAAAAGCCTCTCGCAATCAAATCTCTTCACACCCTTTCTATCCTGCATTACCGGGGTTGTTCCCGAAATAATGTGAAGCCAGCGACAGTTCGCATCAATAGCATCCCGCAAAAACTCGTCAATATGCCGTTTATCCATTAAAAATCATCCCCAACTTTACGCTTCAACTGCGGCCGGTAGCGAGATTCAAAATTGTCCCTTTCCTCAATCTCCTCCAAAAGTGCATCAAAATCCAAAATCTGGTTCTGCACCATCTCAAAAGCCCGTTTGTGCAGGGAACGACAATTGGGTAAGGTCTCCAGCTGAGGAAGAATACCCTGCCACCTGCATTCGCGAATCAGGTTTCTAAGATTGGCATCCGGGATCATGTATTCCCGCACCGGAACCACGGCTTTGTCTAAATCATGATACAGATGCTGGCAAAGGCACAAACGCAGGCTATGGGAAAATCGATCCAGAAGACTTTGATTCCCCTCTCTAGGAATCAGACTTGTAAGCGTTTCCAAAGCAGCTGTAACTGATACCCCAGGTACTGTCAAAATCACATTCACTGAACTCTCGGCTGCAGTAATCAGAAATTCAAGAAGCTCCAAACTGTCTACAGAGGAAACAAAAAGCCAGTTCACTCCCCCCTTTAAGACATAGCGGACTCCCGAAACTATACTTTGCATGTCCGATCCGACTTCTCTTTGGGTAATACTTGCCACTGCATCACGAAACAGAAATTCAATTGGATCTTCAAAGGTTTGAATTCTTAAAGGTTTTGTCTGGTTCAGATGGTTCAGAATGGCCGCCACAAGTGTACTTTTACCTGCAACCGCTGGACCACTGATTAAATAAAGTCCTCCCTGTCCCTCTTCCAAAGACTGAAGAATCGTAGATTCAAGGTTTAAGGACGATAGTTCAGGTATATCAAATGGAATCTGCTTTAAACTGATAGCCGGCCGACCTGCCTCATGATAGGCACTTACCCGAAATCTGGATAATCCGGGAACAGAGAGAGAAAAATCCACAACCTTATACTGAGATAGAATTGCCGAATAGGCCGGAGAAATATATTCCCCGATGATAGCCTGTAAATCTCCCACACTAAATATAGGAACATCAGCTAATTCATGCAAAGAGCCACCAACCCTTACATGGGGCTTCAAATCCGGCTTTAGGTGAAGCACTTCTGCCTTCATTTCCTTGACAGTTTTAAGGATTCTTAAAAACTGCTCCCCTACTTCTTCGCCTTGAAGCTGCACCCTGCGAGGGCCTGTGCGTTTTTCCACAAGCTCCAGTTTTTGCAGGGCCTGTTTATATAGCTGGGGTTGAACCTGTTTGGTCTTCAACTTTTCCAAAACCCGCTTTAAAAAAACGATATCTTCATTAGGAAGGGAGGCAATAGCTTCGACAGGCTGCCGGATCAGTACTTCCAAGGGAGCATTAAATACTCCCTGACAATTTTTGAGTGCTTCCCTGAAGTCTTTCATGAACATGTCTGAATCATATACAAATCAGGGGTTGTTTGGCTATCATGCTTCCATGATTTTTCGTTTGATTTTATTGATCTTTGCCCTCAATCCCTGCTACGGGGAGATGGTCGGCGGATTTTTTGAGCCAAAATCCAGTCTGTGGGCAGTTCTTAAAACCAGCCCGGACACAAAAACAATTCACCTTATCAACCAGTGGGTGGCCTCTGGTATCAGCGTTCGTATCATTTCCGACACAAGTCGCATAAATACCGAGGAACAACTCTGGGATCTTTTGGATGAATCCGTACAAATCCGCTTTTTGGATAGCCCAGATGTTATATCCCATGATATTTTTGTTGTGGATGAAGTTTTGGCTATCTGGGCTCCAACTCTGTTTTATAATCAAAGCTACCGTCTTTTTTATCCTCGGTTTGAAAAGGACCCGGAATCTGTTTCTGTTTTACAGGCCCAGGTATTGGATGTCTGGAAATCCCTTTCTTCAACCGCTTCCCAAATTATCTTAAAGGGCTTAAAACATAGAAGCGAGGATACAACCATAGTTACACCTTCTGTTTCAGTTCCCATTTCAGTAAGTACTAGCAGTGTTGACAGTCCAGGTTTTGTGGCTTCCAAAAATTCCAAGGTGTATCATCCAGCAAATAGTGGTGAAGCCCAGAGGATTCTTGAAGAAAACAAAGTTTTTTTTGCCACTGAAGCCGATGCTTTGGCATCGGGACGAAGAAGGGCTAGAAAATAAGCACCATGCTTTCAGTTACACCCAAATCCATTCTGATGATTCGCCTCGGGGCACTTGGTGATGTTATTCAGACCCTGCCTGTAGCAACCCAGTTGCGTCTGAGATTTCCCGAGGCCCGGATTGTCTGGGCTATCGAAGACAAGGCACTTCCCCTAATCCAAAACCAGCCGGGGATAACTCCAATTCTATTTCCTAAACGCAAGGTTTTCTCAAAAAACCCGCTGACTGCTCTGTATTATCAATGGAAATTTTCCCAGGAATTACAAACTCATCATTTCGATTTAGCCCTTGATTTACAGGGTCTGTTTAAATCGGGATGGATTGCCTGGGCCAGCAAGGCCAAAATCAGGGCTGGATTTCACAAAAACAATACCAGAGAAGGAAACCACCTTTTTTTAAGTCATACTATGCCCTGGCAGGACATCAAAGGCCTGCACAAAATAGACTATTACCAAAGTATACTGCCCTGGTTAGGCATCCCCCTACAGTCTGTTGATGACCCATTTGGTTTTACATTTACCGAGCAGGAGATCAAAAATATTCGTATACTGATGCACAGGTTACGCATTCGGGCCAATTCCTATATTGTACTTAACATTGGTACGAGCCGTGTTACTAAGCGCTGGCGTACGGAATATTATGTAGAACTGATCCGATTATTGCGCATAAGATATCCAAAACAACAATTGCTGTTATGTGGTGGTGGGGCCGAAGATGCATCCATTGAGATGGAAATTCTTAAACAGGTTCAACCAGGAGAAGTGTTATCCAGCGTAAACAAAATCAACCTCAGGGAATTTGCCCAGGTTGTAGCCCATTGTTCTGCCCTAATCTCTCCTGACAGCCTGGGTCTTCATCTGGCTTCGGCACTGAACAAGCCCGCTGTAGGTCTGATTGGAGGATTTTCTTCTACTCCCCAACAGATTGGAAACTGGAAAAACCCAGGCAAGTCTTTAGCATCCGATATCAACTGCTTTCCCTGCCGCAGAAGAACCTGCTCCCATCACAGTTGCATGAAAGACTTGACCGCCTCGCTGATATTTCAGGAAATTGAAAAGATTTTGCCTGACAGAAATTAAAAAATCCGCTCCAGGGCCTTAATTTTTTTTGCAAAAGTAGAGTCCTGGTAACTGAAATACGCCATATGCTCATCGATTCCGATCAGCTTAACCTGCCGTAAATCACGGGCACCCTTCAGCCTTTCATCAACCGCATAATAGCGGTTTCCGATAATAATAAACTGATCCTGTTCTGTTCCGAATTTTCCAGAAATTTCAAATGCGGGCAACTCCACCTGTTTTACAGGTTTGTCCTTTTCGTCTTTTCGTCTCACATCATTCTGTTGGGCGATAATAGCTGCAAAATCGGTTTTCACTTCGTTTTTGATAGCCAGACTCTGCATTTTACTAGCAGGTTTGCTTGGTTCCTGCCTTGTTGACACGGTAGTATTTCTAAATCCAGAGGCTCTTTCCACCACTGAGGGAATCAAATTTGCTGTCAGCATCGGTTCATGCTGAATTGCAAACGGATAAATAAACTCTTCTGCCTGAAGTTTGAGCTTCTGGTGTTTTTCCAGTAAATCCAGGGCATTGTCAAGCTGGTAGCGGACTGAGTCCTCTCCATACCCTTCTTCATCCATGTAAGAGTCTTCTTCGCCTTCCAGGAAACTGTCAAGGAAGTCGTCCGAACGGATGCAACCGACAAGGGCCACAAACAAAAGGTACGATAAAATCACAAAACGACTCATAATCATATTATATCAGATTGTATAAGAGTTCGGAGAATTGGTTACAAACTTTTACATGATTGTCGCCAGTGGGTAAGATTGGTTACAATGGGGTTGTGTCTCGACAAATCATTTTTCGCATCCACAATGAACAGCTCTCCTTTGAAAAACAACTTCTAGTGAGTGATGGTCAAACTATCCGTGTTGGACGGGTAGAAGAAAACGAGATCTCCGTAAATGACCCCAAAATCTCAAGGCATCATGCCCAGATAGAGTTTCACAAGGATTCAGTGCTAGTACGGGATCTGAATTCCAGGCACGGAACATTTTTAAATGGGGAGCGCATGAATCACTCCTTTCATCTAAGAAGTGGCGATGCCATAAAAATTGGAGACACCGAGATTCGTTACCGCTTTGAGGATCAGACGAACAAATCTGTTCAGGAATCCAAATCAAATCTGCCTCAATCCCATTACCAGTGGTACCTTCAAAAAGATTTGAGTTCCTACCTGAAAAATTCTCCCCAGGAACCATCAGAAGAACTCGACACCTTCTACCGTAAAATGCTTCTGTTTCCTTTTTTCCTGCTCTTTGTGTTTTTTGCCCTCTTTCCTTCAGCCACCACCTTTTTGGTCTCACTCACATACAGCGGAATCGCCCTGTATTTCTCAAAAAATCTGCTAACCGGCCCTGGAATCAGAAACCACGAATCCTTTCAGCTTCCCATCACCAGACGCATCAATAAATTGCAGGCTCAGATTCAGAAAAAAGTAAATTCACTGCCCTCCTTTGACAGAAACCTGCTTGGGAAAATGCAGAAGGAAATGCTTCAGTTTGTGGAAGAAAAACTTCCCCAGATGGAAAAAGACATTTTTTCACTGAACCGTTCCCTGGTTTCTGGGACTCTGCAAAGGCTGGAACAAAGAAAAAACATGCTGGAATCCGAGTTAAAAAATGCCGGCGATGAATCGATCTCCCTTCAGATTCAAAACAATCTGTCCCGCCTCAACCGTCAAATCAAAATGCAGAAGAATATCAAAAACATCCTGATGCATCTTATTCTTAAACTCGAAGACTATCAGATCCAGCTGGAAATCCTGGAAAGCACCCTGATAGCCCAGGAATTTCGTGACAACTACACTGACTTTTCTAACCGTTTTCTTGATCTTCAGGAAGACATTGACGAAGTCTACCGCGAATACAATGCCTTAAAAGTTGAGGAACCATTCCTGCTTACCGAGGAAAAACCTGCCGGGGAAATCGCGGCTCCCGAAACCTGATATCATGTCTTCGTGTAAAGACATTAAAAAAAAGCAGGAAACCAATGCCAAAACTGATGATTATCGATTCACATGCCATTTTGTTCAAGGCCCATTTTGCCTTTGGTTCCCGCCCCTTGAAAAACTCAAAAGGCATGACGACCTCGGCCCTGTTTGGCTTTTTGAAAGTGTTTTTCCAGCTCCTAAAAAAATACAATCCTGAATACCTTTGTTTTGCTTTTGACACAAGCAGACAAACATTCAGAAAGGAAATGTATTCGGAATACAAGGCACATCGCTTGGAAACCCCCCAGGAGTTGATTGAACAGTTTCCCTATGCCCATAAACTGGCTTCTGCCCTGAATGCCCAGATATTGGCCCTACCCGGCTTTGAGGCCGACGATATTTTAGGTTCTTTGTCCTTGCAGGCTGTTCAGGAAAATCCTGAAATTGAAGTTCTTTTAATCACTGGGGATAGAGATTCTTTTCAGCTCATTCAGGATAGAATCAAGGTTGGCTACACTTCCTCCAAATCCCCATCGGGAATTGAAGAATATGATCTACAGAAGGTAAGCGAAAAATACGAAGGGCTTACCCCAGATGATTTAATAACCTTAAAAGGATTGATGGGTGATACCTCCGATAATATCCCGGGGATTTCTGGAGTAGGAGAAAAGACCGCCCTTAAACTGGTGCAGGAATTCAAAACCCTGGAAAACCTGTATGAAAATACCCATAACCTGAAAGGCAAACTCAAAGAGCGGGTGGAGTCCTCAAAAGATATGGCCTTTTTGAGCCGGGAACTTGCCCGTATCAAACGGGATCTGGATCTTGGGATTACTCTTGATGATTTGAAGTTTGAACTGAGTTCAAGCCAGGAACTTGAAGATTTGCTCAACGAGCTTGAGTTTTCCTCCCTTAAAAAGGAAGTCCCAAACCTGAAACCTACTATTGTTAACAGGGAAAAACACTACCGTCTGATCCTGACTGAAGAGGAACTGGATGAATTGCAGTTTATCCTCAAGGGACAAAAAACTATTGCCTTTGATACGGAAACCACAGGACTTGACCCGATTCATTCACAACTCATAGGTATTTCTTTATCCTGGAAAGAGGATCATGCTGCCTATATCCCCATAGCTCATCGTTACCTGCAATGTCCTAGGCAGTTAAGCATTGCGACCATCCAAAAATCTCTAAACCCGCTGTTTTCCAGTCAGGACATTCTTTGGGTGGCTCATAACCTCAAATTTGATCTTTCCATTTTAAGTAACAACGGGTTTGTCATGCCCCCATCAGTGGCAGATACCCTTTTGATGGCCCATCTGATTCTGCCTTTGGAAAAACTGTCCTTAAAAGAACTGGCCGTGACCCAGCTTCAGGAGGAAAGGCCCCATTTTGAAGATGTAGTTGATAAAGGAGAGAATTTTTCTGTGGTGAGACTGGACAAGGCATTGGAATATGCCGCAGCTGATGCTGACAACACCTTTTGTCTTTATCAGAAACTAAGTCCAGAGCTAAATAAGGATACGGGCATTCAAAGCCTGCTTAACGATATTGAAATGCCACTGATGCCCATTCTTCTTGCCATGGAAAACCAGGGCATTCAAATTGATCCTGAACAGTTTTTTGAATTGAACAGGGAAATGGAAATGGAAGCCCAGACAGTTGCCAAAAAAATACTTCAGGAAGCTGGGGAAGATATTAATCTTAACTCGACTCAGCAGCTTGCCAAGGTTCTGTTTGAGAAACTCAATATACCTCACGGAAAAAAAACTAAATCGGGATACTCCACTGCCAATGATGTGCTGGAGGAACTGGCACCACATTACCCAATCTGTGCCTGGATTCTGGAGCACAGACACCTACAAAAACTTTTATCCACCTACACTATCCCCCTGCCCAAACAGGCGGATAAAAATCATAGAATCCATACAACCTACTCCCAGACCATTGCCATAACAGGAAGATTGTCCTCCAATCATCCCAATCTTCAGAACATACCCGTACGAACCAAATGGGGTAACCGAATCCGCCGCTGTTTTGTTGCGGCCCCAGGCTCAGTATTTGTCAGTATTGACTATTCCCAGATCGAGCTAAGGGTCATGGCTCATATGGCCCAGGATGAAGCCATGATTGAAGCCTTTCAATCTGGCCGAGACATTCACCGCGAAACCGCCGCAAAGATCTTTCGCAAAACACTTGATGATGTCACTAAAGAAGAAAGAGAATCGGCCAAAGCGATTAACTTTGGCATCATTTACGGTATTAGTCCCTTTGGACTATCACGGCAGTTAGGCATCAATCCTAAAATGGCTGAAGGATTTATCCACACCTATTTCTCCATCTACTCTGGAATTAAAAAGTTTATGGACGAAACCTCGGAGATGGTACTTAAAACCGGTGAAATCAGGACCATGTACGGTAGACTAAGACCCATCCCGGAAGCCTTATCCAAAAACAAAAACTTTCAGGAGGCCGGGAAGCGGGTGGCAATCAACACCAGAATCCAGGGGAGCGCAGCCGAGATCCTGAAACGGGCCATGATTCAGATCGATAAATTTATAAAAAAATCTGACTGCAAAATTCAAATGCTCTTGCAGGTTCATGACGAGCTGATTTTTGAAGTCGCTTCTGATGAAGTTCACCATATGTCAGCAATCAAAAATTTGATGGAAGGTATTGAAAAACTTTCTGTTCCCCTGATTTGTGATATGGAAAAAGGCAAAAGCTGGGGTGAACTGGAGGCCTTTTTGTGACATCGGTTTATTTAAACAGTGCAAAAGAAACTAAAGATCTTGGACAGAAAATCGGAGCCATTCTGCCTAAAGGCAGCCTGATTCTTTTATCTGGCGCAATGGGTGCGGGTAAATCCACCCTATGTCAGGGTATTGCCCAGGGACTTGGTCATACAATGCAAATTTCCTCCCCTTCTTTTACTCTTTTGAACACCTATGAACAAAAGGAGGCCAGAGCAGTCCTGAATCATCTTGACTTTTATAACATAGAAAACTTAGAACATTTGGAGAGAATTGGAATATACGATGTGCTTGAGGCCGAAGATACTGTGTGTCTGATAGAATGGTGGGAAAAATTCCCCGAGGTAACTCAGGGACTACCGGCCTTAAGACTGTTACTCAGTTTATGTGGTGAGGGTCGTCGTCTGGAATGGGTTGATGAGTTAAACCTGGGTCAGGATATTTTTGCGGAGAGGATTTGAGCATGTCAGATAAACCTAAATTGGGTCAGATTCTGGTGAAATCCGGGGCGATCAGCCTCAAGGATTTGGAATCATTTCTGAAAAATCAGGAAGAACTCAAGGACGAAAGAGGCTACCAGACCAAACTGGGGGATTTGTTATTAGAAAACAAGCTTGTCACTGAATCCACCCTTGCTATGGCGTTTGCCGAGCAGCAGGGAGTCAAATTCACCGATCTTAGTCGCTACAGCCCCGATCTGGGGGTTCTGGAAAAAATTCCGTTTTCAATATTGAGCCGCTTCAAGTTTGTACCCCTTTATCTGGATTCTCAGAAGTTAGTGGTTGCCTTGCATGATCCTGTGGATACCTTTTTGCTGGATCTTCTCTACAAGGCATTAGGTGTAACCATAGAGCTTCAATCAGCCACCAGATCCCATGTGGAAAATGCCCACCGTTCCTGTGTGGACTCCGTTAAAAAGGCCGGTAAGGAAAACCACAATTTTGATATCAATTTTGAGGAGTACCGTCTGATTCTGGAGCAGGAAAAAGATGTAAAGCAGGAGATTGAAAAACCGGAAGTAAGCCTGAAAAACAGTCTTAACGAATACAGTCTGGAAATCATTCTCAAGCAGTTTATCAAGGATCAAAGACACTTCGGACTAAAGTTTTCCCCCAATCATCACGAGGTTGTGATAAGTGGCCGCATTCGTGGAGGCTGGGAGTATTATGGCTGTCTGAGCCTGGAAAAATTTCAGGCCTTCTGGATTAAGGTGAAAAACCTCTGTCAGGTATCAGAGGAAGATACGGCCTACATTTCTCAGGCCTGGTTTGAGTTGCCAATTCGTGAGGGAGAATCCCATACCTTTCAAGTCACATTCCTCCCTGGACGGAACGGACTGGAACTGTTGCTGGAACCCTATTCTCTGGATAGGCGAAGTTTGTCACTGGAGCGGGTCGGCCTTTTAGAAACCGATGTAATGCGAATTGCGAATTTTGGATCGGATCCACGAGGAGTTCTGGTTCTTGGTGGCCCACAGTCGGGAAAATCTACCACACTTCTGGCATTGATGAATCAAAACCGCCATGCCTCACACCATCAGCTTCTGTTTGAAGAAAGAACCTCATTTACGGTTGCCAATCGTTCGCAAATTCATCTGGATGAACATCAGTCCCAGTTGGATGGAATCGGTTTTGCCTCACAAAGCAGCATTGAGGTATTTGGAATTGACAGCCTAAGTCCGGAAAGATTTCATAGTGTGTTAAGACAGACCAGTGGCAAGATTCTGTACGCCACCCAGAATGCCCATCCCATACTTCCATTTTTGTCACAGATGGAAAAACAGGGAGTTTCCCTTGGACATCTGTTTTCGCAATTCCGGCTAATTATTCATCAGAAACTGGTGCCTTCAATTTGTACCTGGTGCTCAAGCCTGACTCCCTACCCTGCCGAACATATTGCCAAAATGGGACTGAAACCGGAAACATTAAAAAAGCCCCTGTTTTATTTGCCAGCTGGCTGTGATTATTGTGAAAACAAGGGTTATTCTGACTTTACCCTGATCTATGAAATTCTGCATGCAACCCCGCCAACAGTCAAACTTTTGACGGAAAATCCAATTTCCAATGAACTGGCTATGCATCTGATGAAGGCTGGAGGACTCAGTTCTCCAAACAATGTGGCACGGGATAAACTCTACAGGGGGCAGATTACTCTGGATACCTACGCAGCAATCCTGCAAAGGAAGCTCTAGGTTACATCAAATCCATGAGCCGAAGCATCAGATCTGCCACAAAATGCGGGGCTGATTTAGGCTTTTTGGTGTCCACAGGAAAAAGGCGGCATTGAGATTCCTTGCGGGCATCGTGCTGTAGCCATTCCATAAACGCGGCTGACTGAGCTTCATCTATGTGCTTTTTCTCCACAATCGGGCTAAGAAAAGCCTTTTCATACAAGGATTCCAGATTCTGAGTCAAATCCTCATCATAAATTGCTTGGGCACTATGTTTGGCCTGAATCAGTCCCGTACGGATGAAATAAAACTCAATACCCTGATTGGAGCCCATGGAAGGAACAACCACCATAAGATCGGTTTCATGGCTGGAAGGCCCCAACTGATTCAAAGATTCCTCAAAATCCCTGATTAAAAATACACTTCGGTAATTGAGTCTTGGAGAAAACTGTTCTCTTGTTACCAAAATTTCTTCACCCATCCCAGCTAACTTCTGTTTCAAGTCCAGCTCATTAAAAAATGGGCCATAGTACAATGCCGGTGCCTTGGGCTGACGATTGACCACAGCTACCAGACCCTTGTCATCAATCACTCTGACAAAATACTGATGAATGCCTGATGATGACTTAACGCCCTTGTGCGAGGCGGCAGCTAACACTGCATCAAAATAAGTACTGAATTCATGTACTGTAAAGCTCTCCGCCTTGCGCCACACCAGCTTTAAGCGGCTGCCACGCATATCCGAATAGACAAGGGAAGACACCTCCTGGCGAAGATTCTTAAATGCCTGACAATAAAACGGTCGTTTATGCCTATCATAAAAAGCTATATATCCCGGTCCATCAGGCAAATCTTCGATTTGATCCGGAGTCATCAGTACCTTGGGAAAATAATCAGCCCTTGGCTTAATCATAAACTTGCGAATATCGCCTAGATGGGTAATCCCTGCATCAGAAAGGAGGGAAACAAAACGGATCAGAATTTTGGCTGTAGCCAAAGCATCATCCCAGGCTCTGTGTCTGTCTGCAATCTCATACCCAAAGTGCTCAGCCAGTACATCCAGTTTATGGGCCTTGGATTCAGGCACAAGTTCTCTTGACATTTTTAATGTACAGATTCCAGGATTAGGCAGTGCCTGTCCAAAAATCCTCTGCACCTCATAGGCCAAAAAATTTATATCAAACAGAGCATTGTGAGCTACAAGTACGGTTCCCTCACAAAATTTCAAAAAATCACCAAGCACAGATTCAATAGAGGGAGCATGCCTTAAATCACTGTCACGAATTCCAGTCAGACGCACAACAAATTCCGGGATCTGACGATTTGGCTGAATCAGAGTCTTAAATGACTCGGTAATCTCACCATTTTCTACCAGAACTGCCCCAAGTTCAATGGCTCGGTGTACCGGAGGTGTGCCCCCTGTTGTTTCAAAATCAAAAACACAGTAGCGAAGCTGATTTAATGGAGTGTTATCAAAATCCTGGGGAGCTAAAAACCAATGTCCGGGCCGAGATTCTATAAAGCGGATATCATCAGACAACAAGCGGCGAATATAACGCTCACTCCCATCGCCTACCTTCTCAGGGAAAAAAAAGTTGCACAACTCATCGGCACTGAAATCTCGTCCGTGATGACGAATTACTTCCCATATTTCATCGAGTTTTGATAGACCTGGTGCTTGCAAAATGAGCCGATTTTTTCATGATGTGAATTACCTTAGTGACACGGAGACTATGGGATTTGAACCCATGGTAGGTTGCCCCACACACGATTAGCAATCGTGCGCCTTAAGCCGCTCGGCCAAGTCTCCATGTGACTAAGTACGGAAGATGTAGGATTCGAACCCACGGCAGGCTTTCACCCGCAACGGTTTTCAAGACCGCCTCCATAAACCACTCGGACAATCTTCCTTACTTGCTCGCAGTATAACCAATGGCATACAAAATATCAACCCTGCATCCTCTGAATTTGCGCGCCTAAATGTATGAGCTTCTGCTCGAGCCTTTCATAACCCCTGTCTATATGATACACCCTTTGAATCTCAGAATTTCCTTTAGCAGACAAAGCCGCCAGAACCAGAGCAGCTCCGGCCCTCAAATCCCCGGCCATGACTGGAGCTCCAAGAAGCCTGGGAACCCCTGTTATCTGAGCCTGATGTCCATCAAGTATAATTTTAGCTCCCATTCGACAAAGCTCGGGAATGTGTAAAAAACGGTTCTCATAAACCCCTTCGGAGATCACAGAAACACCTTCAGCCGTGGCCAGATACGACATCATGGGGGCCTGTAAATCTGTTGGAAATCCTGGGTGAGGCCTGGTGGCAATCTGCACCCCTCTTGGCCTCTCTACAGGCTCAACCAGAATCAGATCCTTTTGATTACGAATCACATTGCCACATTCTCTGAGCTTTTCAAGCAATGCCCCCAAATGCTCCAGCGGGGCCTGCTGAATCATCAGTGGACTTCTGGTGATACAGGAAAGTAAAATCAGGGTTCCAGCCTCAATTCTGTCAGGCATAACCCGATACGGAGAAGGGCGAAGTGACAAGACTCCATGTATCTCTACCCTGGCCGTCCCTGCTCCAGTTACCCTGGCCCCACAGGCATTCATAAAATTGGCCAGATCCACAATCTCCGGCTCTCTGGCCGCATTTTCAATCACGGTCACAGCACCATCAATCAGGGAAGCTGCCATCATGATATTTTCTGTAGCCCCGACACTAGGAAAATCCAGATGTACAATCCCACCCTTAAGTTTTCCTTCAGCAATAATATTGCCATGACCTATATCTACGGTTGCACCCATTTCTGAAAAAGCCTTCAAATGATAGTCTACCGGTCTAGGGCCAATAGAACAGCCTCCTGGCAAAGAGACCTCAGCCCTGCCAAACCTTGCCAGAAGTGGCCCCATCACCAGAAAAGATGCCCTCATGGTTTTTACTAGTTCATAGGGTGCAACAACAGAATTTACCGTGGATGCATCCACAGTCATTATGTTCTGTTCTCTTAAAAACTCAACCTTGGCTCCCAGGGTTTCCAGAACCCGTTTCATGGTCCGAACATCCATCAGGTCAGGTACATTTTCAAGCCGGATCTGCCCCTCAACCAGAAGGGTTGCTGCCAAAATAGGCAAACAGGAGTTTTTAGAACCTGATACAGTCACTACTCCATTTAACGGTCTTCCACCTTCAATCAGAAACTTATCCATACAAATTCCTCTTTAATACCTCAAAGTAACCAATCAAATGCCTATCCCACCGTAATATCAGACTGTGGCTTAGGAGATTCTTCAAAAGGATTTTTTCTGCGTTCATGCAACCCGTTGGGCGGGCCGGCCTGGGCCGCACGACGATCATCAACTAAGTGGCATTTGGCCCAGTGATTGGAACTGACCCACTTCATGGCAGGATCCATTTCCCGGCAAATTGGCAGAGCGTGAGGACAACGGGTAGAAAAATAACAACCAGGAGGAGGGTTGATTGGGGTTGGTACATCCCCTTTTAACAAAATTCGTTCACTTTTCTTTTTTGGATCGGGGCTGGGCAAGGCCGATAAAAGAGCCTGAGTATAAGGATGTTTGGGGTTTCTAAACAGCTCTTTGGAGTCTGCAACTTCCACCATCTGTCCTAGATACATTACCCCGATTTTGTCCGATATATGGCGAACTACAGATAAATCATGGGCAATAAACACATAAGAGAGCTGAAACTCATCTTTTAAATCCATAAGAAGATTTAATACCTGGGCCTGCACGGACACATCCAGAGCGGATACAGCCTCATCACAAACAATAATTTTAGGATTGAGGGCAATGGCCCGGGCAATACCAATTCTTTGCCTCTGTCCCCCGGAAAACTCGTGGGGGTAACGATTCAGATAGGAAGAAGCCAGTCCAACCTTGTTCAAAAGTTCTCGAACCCGATGGTTTTTTTCATCCTCATTGGACACCATTCCATGTACCATGAGGGCTTCACCAATCAGATCAGACACTGTTTTTCGTGGGTTTAAGGAAGAATACGGATCCTGAAAAATAATCTGCATACCACGGCGAACCTGACGCATTTCTTCAGAGCTCAGCTTCAGGATGTCCCGGCCTTCAAAATAGACCTCTCCCGAGGTAGGCTCGATGAGACGAAGAAGACAGCGACCAGTCGTAGTCTTTCCACAGCCTGATTCACCAACCAGGCCCAAGGTTTCTCCTTCATTCAAGACAAAGGACACATTATCCACGGCTTTCACATCGGCCACATGTTTGGAAAAAAGCCCTTTGAAAATAGGGAAGAATTTTTTGAGGTTTTTTACCTCAAGAATGGGTTTTGCCTGTTTGTTCACTGGCTTTGATTGGTCTTGCATGGATATTCCTTCAGATTCTTAAAAGATCATCTAGCTTTTCGTTGCCGGTTGCCGGATCCTCCACATGATGACAGGCTACCTTATGTCCGGAAACAACTTCTCTGAGTTCCGGCTCCTCTACAGTACAGCGGTTATCAGCCCTTGGACAACGATTGTGAAACTTGCACCCACTAGGAAAATAAAGAGGATTAGGTACAAAACCGGGGATAGGAGTCAGGCGGGGCTTGTCATCATCCACCCTTGGAATCGATTCAAACAAACCGATTGTATAAGGGTGCAAGGGTCTTTCAAACAGATCAAGGACCGTGGCCGTCTCAACAATCCTGGAACCATACATGACCACAACCCGATCACAAACCTCTGCCACTACGGACAGATCATGGGTAATCAGAAGAATGGACATATCGCTCTGTTTCTGCAAATCCTGCATCAGTTCAAGAATCTGGGCCTGTATGGTTACATCCAGAGCCGTTGTGGGTTCGTCAGCAATTAACAGGGAGGGGTTGCAGGACAAGGCCATGGCAATCATAACTCTTTGTTTCATACCACCAGATAGCTGATGCGGATACTCATCCACCCTGACCTCTGGAGATGGAATGCCAACCTTGCGCAGCATCTCAATGGCCAGAACCTTGGCCTCTTCCCAAGACTTACTGGTATGTTGCAAAATAGCCTCCATGATCTGATCCCCAACCGTATACACAGGGTTTAAGGAAGTCATAGGCTCCTGAAAAATCATGGCAATTTCCCCGCCACGAATCTCACGCATTCGCTTTTCAGTAACTCTGGCTAAATCCTCGCCACGAAACATAATTCTTCCATGTGCAATCCGCCCGGCTGGCTTGGGAATCAACCCAATCAGGGAGTGGGCTGTTACCGATTTGCCACAGCCGGACTCTCCCACCAGTCCCAGGGTTTCGCCCGGGTAAATTTCGTAGCTGACCTTGTTTACCGAAGGTACAACACCCTTGTCCGTGTGGAAATGTACACTTAACTGGTCAATCTGAATCAGGGGATCTTTACGGGATGGTTTCACTTGTTTTGACATGCTACTCCATTCAATCAACGACGAAGTTTTGGATCCATGGCATCCTGTAAACCCTCGCCTACAAGATTAAACACAGACACAAGAAAAAAGATGGCCATACCGGGAGCCAGAATCAGCCAGAGTTTAAACTCCTGCCTTCCCTGAGATAAAATTTCTCCCCAGGAAGGAGCAGATAAATCCCCTAGACCCAGAAATGATAGAGAAGATTCAATCAGAATGGAGGAGGCAATTCCAAAAATGGCAGTCACAATCACCGGTCCTAAAGCATTAGGCAGAACATGATAAAAAATAACCCTGCCCCTGCTGAACCCCAAAGCAATCGCGGCCTGCACATAATCCATGTTTTTTAATTTCAGAAACTCGGCCCGTACAAGGCGGGCTACTTCTGGCCAGCGGGTAAACCCAATGATCAGCATGACATGAAAGATGGATTTGTTTTCAATCAGGGCTGAAAGAGTCAGAATCAGAAAAAAGGTCGGAAAACACAGCATAATTTCAATGGCCCTGGAGATCACCAAATCCCAGGCCCCACCAAAAAATCCAGCCAGGGCACCAAGGACAATCCCAATAAAAATGTAAATAGATACGGCAATAATACCAATGGTTAAAGAAATTCTGGTTCCATACACCATTCTGGCAAAAATGTCCCGACCTTCTTTATCCGTGCCCAACATGTGTCTTTGACCAGGAGCTTGTGGGTGTCCCCCTTCCAGGTTTGTATCACGATAGGAAAGATCACGCAAAGGCCAGTAGCTTTCGACGAACTCCCCCTGTTTTCTGGCCTCAACTACGGTACTGACCCAGTCCTTGTAGGTTTCCTGATGTGGGTAGAACTGATGATAAAAAAAGAATCCCACCGAAACAATCCCGTAAGCCAGCATCAACCGGCCCCCAAATTCAAAAAAGTCATGGCCAAACAGCAGTACCCTGCCAAAGATCATGATTAGAAGAATCGGGAATAGAAACATCTGAAGGTTAAAAAATAAATCAACCCCGTTTTCGTAAAGATTACGGTCAAAAAGGCTGGAGAAAAACGGATAGTGGACCTGTGCGCCGATTCTTACATAAAACGGTTTGCTTGAGGCCAGAACAGGAGCATAAATGGCAATAGCCAATAAAACCAGAATGCACCAGAGTCCAAATATTGCCAGCTTGTTTTTACTGAACTGCTGCCAGACCAGGGTCCAGTAGCTGATCTTCTGCTCATCTTCAAGCACTGTGGATTGTGGCATAACAACATCACTCATAAGAAATCCTTGGATCCACAATGCAGTAAAGAATATCAGAAATCAAAAGCCCAATCAGGGTCAAAACAGCAGAAATCAACTGGATGGCCATTACCATATTGTAATCCCTCAGTTTGACTGCATTGTAGGATTCCAGGCCAATCCCTGGAATATTAAAAATCACCTCGATAATCACAGAACCACTCACAACTGTAGGTAAAATTGTACCCAGAAGGGTGAGGATGGGGATCAGTCCATTTCTGACTGCATGTTTAAAAATCACCACAAACTCATGCAGGCCCTTGGCTCGAGCCGTTTTGACATAGTCGGCATGAATCACATCCATCAATCCTGCCCTGGCGTAACGGGAAATGGAGGCCAGTGAAACATAAGTCAGACAGATAAGTGGTAAAACCAGATGCCAGGCAATGTCAAAAAGCCTTTCTAGGGTTGTCAGATTGTAAGCCGTAATGGACTGGTAACCACCGGTTGGAAACCATTTGAAATATTCGCCCCCTTCTGAAAAATAGAACAGAAGCAGGGTTCCCACAAAAAATGTAGGCAGAGAGTAAAGCATAAACAGAGTAACTGTTAATCCCTGGTCCAGAAGGCTTTTGGGCCTGACGGCAGAATAAATCCCAATTGGAATGGCAATCAGATATGCCAGAAAAATGGATAGAGTGGACAGAACCACGGAATACCCCAACCTGTCCATAATCTTTGGCAAAACGGGGCGTTTATCCACATGCGATATGCCAAAGTCCAAGGTAATGAGGTTTTTCATGTAATAAGCAAAACGGGTTTCAAACAGCACCTGACGCATCTGGTTAAGAAAACTGTAATCCCATCGTTCCGATACGGAGTGGTAATAGGCCAAAACCTTGTCTCTTAACTCCTGCACCTCCTGATCCGTCATGCTTGCCTGATAGACCAGAAGAGCAATGCGGCGGTTTTCAGCCTCAATTTCTCGGTTTTCAAGCCTTTGATCCTCACTCAGCTGCTTGCCATATACATGGATTAACGGAAGCCTGGCATTTCTGGAGAATATGGACAGCGCCTCCCTTACTGTTTTTGGATTATCTGAATACTGAATCAAACGGGCCAGTTGGGGAATGATCGAATTACCGTAGTCCTCCAGTGCCTCAATTGCCCAGACCATTTCTTTGGTGGGATGTTTTCTTCCGGTATTGATTGCCTTATCCAGAAGTTCTTCCACATCCTGAGGGGAAATACCTATACGAAAACCGGTAAATGGTATGGAAATGGAATTCTCCATAAAAAACCGCAAATTCAGAATGACTGGCTTGTCCAGATGAAACTGCTGTTTAAAAATCATAAAACCAGCCTGCTGGGTCTGATTTGCTGATTCTGAATCCACTACAGCCGGACCACCTGGTTTACCAGGGGCAAGCTGCAGAATGACAAAAACTACCAGAGTAATCAGAAACAAGGTCGGGATCATGACCAGAACCCGCTTGAATATATATTGTTTCATGGCTGTAAATACCAGTTCAGAGTTTTTACATGGGGCCTGAAAGGCTGAAAATTAACATTTTTTAATCTTGGCTGATTCACATAAACAGACTTTTCCGAATACATAAACAAATAAGGTTGTTCCTCATGTAAAATTTTATGAAATTTGTGCTGCAAGCGGATTCTTTCCTCTGGATCAAAAGTCTCCCTCAACAACTCGATAATCTGATCCGCCTCTTTGTTACGAAACCCAATCCTGTTAGAGCTTTTGGGTAAATCTGCCTGAGATGAATGCCATATCTGATAAGGATCCCCATCAAAGTCAAGCCCCCAGCCACCAGTAAAGGAAACAAATTCCCTCTCCTCCATCTTCTTTAGCATCACAGACCATTCTGTTGCCTGCAGGTTGCAGACCACCCCAATCTTATAAAGGTCTTCCTTAAAGATAGTGGCCCAGGAACGAATTTCTGGCCTGTGTCCATAAACCAGCATTGGAAACTCGAACCGCTTAAGTTCTCCATTGATCATTTTGTCCCTGACCCCATCTCCGTCAGTATCCTTCCAGCCCGCCTCATCTAAAAGCCGGGCGGCCTTACCTAGATCATAATCATGGGCCACAATAGTATTGTCATAGGCAGGAGAAAATCGAAAAAAGTTGCCTGTAGTCAGTGTGGCCAGATCATGTAAAACATTTTTGATAATCTGCTTTCGGTTCATGGCATGAGTCATAGCCGTTCGGACCCGCTTGTCCTCAAAAAGATAATGATCCATGTTCCAGCCAATGTAGCGGTAAACCATTTCATTGACAGAATTGACCTGATAGTCACCATTTCTATAAGGACTTGACTCCAGGGAATCAAGAATCTTTTCCCTGTACTGGGAAACAGGTAATTCATGAATGTCCAAAACCCCACTTTGAAATCTTAAAAGCTGTTGATTTTTATCCTGAATCAGATGATAAGTGATGTTTTTGATGGGAGGCAATTCTCCAATCCATTCATCAAACCTCTGAAGAACAATCGCAACTCCTGGCTCCCAGCGCACAAAGGCATAAGGCCCACAGCCAATGGCCCGATTGTTGTACCAGTGCTCATTAAACTTAAGACCAGCGGTTTCTTTAGGAAATGCCCGCCCGTCCTCATCATTGGCATAAAGCCATTTTGGAGTCGGCCACAAACCAATCGTAAAGTTTACCGACTGATAGGTCTTTTTCTTCCAGCGAATGATAAAAACCCTGTCATTCACCACCTTGACATACTCTATATCCTGATAATAATTGGCAAGATGAGAAGCTTGAACCATAGGGTCCATAATCAGATCAATTGTGTATTTAAAATCATCCGCAGTAACAAACTGATCTTTTTTCAGCCATTCATACCGTGGGTTACTATAGTCAACTACAGGTTTATGCCATTTTAAGCCGTCTTTTAAATAGATCGTATATTCACGGAAATCATCAGTGATTTCGATGCGATCTGCCAGGACACCATAAAATCTGGATGGGTCTCTTGAAGAACGAAGCCCAAGAGATGGATTCACATACTCCCGAATGTCTTCACTGACATCGGCCGCATTTTCCAGTAAAAAATTCATCCCCTTGGGATCTGCTCCTACAAAACCATATACCTTATGATAGTGCCCTTCCATATTGGCATCAGCAGGAGCAGGCTCCGGTGGTAACCCATCAAGAAAATTAGGAGAGCCTGGATTTAGGGAAACAATCGCGCCTCGGGCCGCAGTTTGAGTCCCATCCCTGGCTTCAACACCAGATGCCCGAATCCGATCCTCCATCTGTCTTAAACTCAATTGCAGCTTGGATAGATTTCCCTGAATCTGATCATTTTGAATCCCTAGCTGAACCATTCTGGATTCCATGTTGTTGATCTGTAATGTCAACAAAGATAAAAACCCCAAACATCCCAAGGCCAGGACAACCCTCAAAGCCACTGTACTTAACGATTCTTTCTTCATATTTGCCTACTCAGCTTCCTCAACAAATGGACAGGCAACCTTACGACCTGATGCTAACAAACGAAGTTCCGGTGCTGCCTCAGCACAACTGGCCTGAGCCAGTGGACAGCGGGTTCTGAATCCGCAGCCTGAGGGCTTATTGGTGGGCGAAGGTACATCCCCCTGAAGAATGATCCTCTGCTTCTTTTCAGCCCGGGGATCAGCCATTGGGGTTGCCGACAACAGGGCTTTGGTATAGGGATGCACAGGATGATTGTAAACCTGCTCCGCATCTCCTAATTCCACCATGTTACCCAGATACATGACGGCAATTCTGGAAGAAATGTGTTTCACCACAGACAGACCATGAGCAATAAAAATGTAGGTAAGTCCAAACTCCTCCTGCAGATCCATCATCAGATTAATTACCTGGGCCTGAACGGATACATCCAATGCAGATACCGGCTCATCGGCTATAATGAGTTTGGGATTGGTTGACAAAGCCCTGGCAATACCAATCCTTTGCCTCTGCCCACCAGAAAACTCATGGGGATAACGCATTGCCTGATCTTTTCTTAAACCAACCTTGTCCAAAAGGTAATGCACTGCATCTTCCCTTGCCTTCTGGTTCATTTCGGGGCAATGAATCAAAAGTGGTTCAGATATAATGTCCATGACCGTCATTCTAGGATTCATACTGGAATAAGGGTCCTGAAAGATCATCTGAATTTCGGAACGGTAAGGTCGCATTGCATCCCTGTCCAGTTCCAGAAGATCCACTTTACCTCGTTCCGAGTGAAATATGACCTGACCAGCAGTCGGTTCATTCAGACGAATAATGCAGCGGCCCGTGGTGGACTTACCGCAGCCGGATTCCCCAACCAGACCCAGGGTTTCACCTTTAATTACATCAAAGTTGATTCCATCCAGGGCCTTGACATGACCAACAACCCGACTGAACACTCCCCCAGTGATTGGAAAGTGCATTTTCAGACCTTTAACTTCAAGAACTTTTTCTTTTGTTTGCATCAGGCCTTGGCCTCCTTGCCTGCCTCTAAGTGACAGCGCACCATATGTCCTGGGGAAACCTCTATCAGTTCGGGCTCAACCGTCTCACAGATATCTATCTTTTTTTCACATCGGGTACAGAAACGGCATCCCCTGGGTAAGTCCAGCAAGTTGGGAACAATGCCGGGAATGGCATTTAACCTTTTCTTTTTCTGGGTCGGATTAGGAATGGATTCCAACAATCCCTGGGTGTAGGGATGGCGGGGATCATAAAAAATCTCATCGGTACTGCCAATTTCTTGAACCTTGCCACAATACATCACCACAATTCTATGGCAGGTTTCCGCCACAACAGCCAAATCATGGGTAATCAAAATAATTGCTGAGTCTTTTCTTTCCTCTTTTAACTTAAGCATCAACTCAAGAATCTGGGCCTGAATCGTCACATCCAGAGCCGTTGTGGGTTCATCGGCGATCAGAAGTTTTGGATTGCAGGCCAGAGCCATAGCAATCATTACCCTCTGTCTCATACCCCCGGAAAACTGATGGGGATAATCCCAAAGTCTTTGCCTCGGTGACGGGATACCCACCAGTTCAAGCATCCGAACGGCTTTATCTGCGGCATCAACCTTATTCATGCCCTGATGCAGCATAATCGGTTCCATAATCTGTTCCCCAATAGTAAACACTGGGTTTAAGGAAGTCATAGGTTCCTGAAAAATCATGGAAATGGAATTCCCACGAATTTTACGCATTTCCTCATAACTAAGTTTTAGAAGATCCTTGCCTTCAAATATAAGCTCGCCGCCTACGATATCCCCAGGTGGATTGGGAATCAACCTGAGAATGGAAAGCGAGGTGACTGACTTTCCAGACCCAGACTCCCCAACCAGACCTAAAACCTCACCTTTTTTTACATCAAAATCCACCCCATCAATGGCTTTAGCAGTTTGACCGCCAACCTGAAAATGGGTTTGCAGGTTTTTAATCTCAAGAAGTACTTCTTTTTTCATGGGCATTTCCTTAACGCAACCTTGAATACTGCTTGGGATCAAAGGCTTCTCTTACGGCCTCCCCAATAAACGATACAAGCATAAGAGTAGCAAACAGGCCACCAAGGGGGGCAAACACCAGCCAATAACACTTAAGATATTCCCGCCCCTGATTCAGAAGTTCTCCCCAGGAAGGTGTTGGAACTGGTAATCCAAACCCGAGAAAGTCTAAAGACACTAGAGCACTGATATTTCCTACAATGGCAAATGGCATAAATGAAATCACGGGAGTCAGTGCGTTTGGAAGGATGTGTCTGAAGATAATGGTTGTGTCTTTGACTCCTATAGATATTGCTGCTGCCACATAGTCCTTGGCCTTTTCCCGTAAAAACTCCCCCCGGATATAATAGGTCATTCCCATCCACCCAAAGGCTGCCAGCAAAAAAATCAAAAGAACCATCATATGGTTGGTTTTTACGATGGATACCACAATCATGACCGCAAACAAAAAGGGTATGGCCGACCAGATTTCTACAAATCTCTGCACCACAATATCAAAAAGCCCTCCATAATACCCAAGATACCCCCCGACACTCACTCCAATCAGGTAGGACAAAAAGGTAACCACAAGTGCAAATGTCATACTGATCTGAAACCCGTATAACATTCTGGCAAAAACATCCCTGCCCCGATCATCAGTGCCAAACCAGTGTACCTTATCAGGAGCATGCGGGGGCCTTGCCTCATATTCTTCCAAATTGGACTCATTCGGAGAATAGGGATAAGGAGCAAGCACCACTTTGTTACCGGAGTTCTGTGCTTCAAAACTCTTTTTGAGACTTCTATACCTGACTGGAGCATCACCTAAAAGCCCAAAATCACTCTCAAAATAAGTCGATTTGAAGTTAATCAGGTTTCCCACATAATAACCAGCAAAGGAGCGGACTACAGGAAAATAGGACTGCCCCTCATAACGGACATACCAGGCCACATCCGTAACCAGAAGAGGTAGAAAAAAGGAGAGGACATAAAGTCCGCTTATAAGAAGAAAAGAATAATAACCGCGCTTCAAGCTGCGGAATTTATCCGCTCTTCGCTTAATAATCGGAGACTGGAAATACCCTAAAACAGCCTTGTAAAAATCAGGCAAAAGCAAGGGAGAGCGCAGAATTAAAACCAGGCCATTCCACAAAATCCCAGGTCCATTTTGTACGGCACCGGTCAGTAGTCGCATTGCTCCAAGGCGTAACCCGTCATGCAGGGACAAGACCACCAGAATAATTATCAGATCAGCATCAGTCATCAGAAGATTCCTTTCCTAGAATTGGTCCATTTATTTAAAACGAATCCGTGGATCTACCAGAGCATAAATCAAATCTGATAACAGGTTTCCAATCAAAGCCAGAATGGAAGATATCACCAGAATTCCTAATGTCACCGGATAATCACGACTGATCAGCGATTCAAAACTCAATAAACCCATACCGTGGATGTCAAAGACCTTCTCAATGAGGTAGGAACCTGCGAGAAGAAATGAAAAGAAGTGCCCCAGGCCAGTGGCCAAAGGTATCAAGGAGTTTCTGAGTGCGTGCTTAAAGATAGCCTTTTTTTCAGAAAGCCCTTTGGCAAATGCTGTTCTGACATAATCCTGACCGAGATTTTCCATCAGGGAATTTTTCATCAGAACCGTGGTTGTGGCAAAAGACCCCATCATGTAACAAAAAACCGGTAACACGGCATGATGAAATTTATCTGCCACCCGACCCCAGAAGTCCAAATCATGATAGTTCATGGACTGCATTCCTCCTAAAGGGAATACATTGTAATAGGATCCGCCACCAAACAGAACCAGAAGTACTACCCCAGCAGCCCAGCCTGGAATGGAATACCCAACAAACACCAGAATTGAACTGGCCCAGTCAAAACCCTGTCCGTGTTTTGTGGCCTTCATCACTCCTAGAGGCACACAGACCAGATAAGAAAGCACAAATCCAATACCTCCAAAAAACATGGAAACCGGAAAACGGGAACTGATTACATCCCATACTGGTTTCTGGTATGAATAGGATTCCCCCAAATCAAACTGCAAGACCTTAACAAACCAGTCAAGGTAGGCTATATGAAATGGCTTATCAAATCCGTAGATTCTTTTTAGTTCTTCCACCATCTCGGCTGAAACCTCACCAGTGGAATTACTGCTGCCTCCCGAGGCGACTTCACCTCCACCTCCACCCATCATGGCTGCTTTGTATTGCATGATGGCCTGCTCCACGGGACCACCGGGAACAAAACGCATGACGGCAAAACAAATGAAGGTAATTCCAATAAAAGTCGGAATCATTAACAACATTCTGCGCAGGATATATGTAGCCAAAATTACTCCTTAAGTCAGAGGTTGTATGAATTTCTATTGAAATCCACGGATTTCAATTGGTTTTCGTGGCAGCTTGGAATTGTTGGCACGGGCCTGCTTTAAAGACTCAGCAAGCTCTGGTTCGTACCACCACAGACGCATTACATCCCTGTAGTCCCCGGTTCTGGTAAGCACTGTATCAGGCATACCAAACTTGTTCCAATACACCAGTCTTTCGGCTGGTGAGTACCAGGCAAAAGCCCAGATGTACTCATTGGTAATAATATTATCCATTTCCTTTAAAAGATGGACTCGCTTGGATGCGTCAAACTCAACCCTGTACTGTTCCAGAATTTCATCGACTCTGGAGTTCTTAAAGCCCCAGCGATTTCCCGAGTCATTCTGATCGGCAAACTTGGAATGGTAGGCAGACTCTGGATTTGGAAACAGCTGGCCCACAAAAGCACCATAATTTAATGAAAAATTGCGTTCTCCCACCTCTTTAATATTGGTGGCCCAGGTAACTTCCTTCAAACTAAGCTTGATGCCTACATTGCGTAAATCTTCCTGAAAAATGGTAAAAAATCGTTCGCCCCCGCCCTTTATGTAGGCAAGTTCCACATCAATAATTTTTCCATCCTTCTCAAGATAACCCTGAGAATTCTTGTTTACCCAGCCAGAGGCAGCCAAAGCCTCACGGGCAAGCTCAGGATTATAACGAATCTTGGGCACCTTATCGCCTTTATAGGGAGAGTTCTCAAAAATGGAATCAATGTGGGCGTACTCATTAAACATAAGCTTGTCCATCATCATGTCACGATTCCAAAGATAGGCAAATGCCTTTCTGATATTAATATCGTCAAATGGGAATTTACGAATGTTAAAAGAAAAACCCTGAGATCCGGTTGCTTTAAAGTTATATACCTTATGCCTTTGAACCCAGCCATTCTGTGAAGCCGGAAATTCCATTTCTTCAACCCAGCGACGGGCATAATTAATAGGCAGATAATCAAACTCTCCAGCCTTAAATTTTTCCCAGGTCAACTCCTCGTCCTTAACAAATACAAACTCCAGGCGATCAAAGTTATTCATGCCAGTGCTGAAGCGTTTTTTCTCAGCCCAGTAGTTTTTTCGCTTTCCAAAAATAATCCTTTGGGGCTGCTCAGCCTGCACTAGCTCATAAGGCCCGCTGCCTAAAATCATTTTGGAATTGTAACGACTCAAAAACTCCTTACCGGTTAAATCACGCAGCACATGTTCCGGGAAAATAAAAAGAGCTGAGGCTGCATATAAAAAATTCTGCCACCCCATGCCCTTGGCTTTCATCATAACCACGGAATCATTTAAGGCCACTGGCCTCTCAAACCGTCTCCAGAAATCATTGTTAAACGGATCTTCAATGCCACTGTCGGTTAACAGATCCCATGTGGCAACAACATCCTGAGCCCTTACAGGCTTGTTATCAGCCCAGCGGGCTTCCGAATCAATTGAAAAGTAGAAGGTCTGCTTGTCCTCACCAACGGACCACTGGTTGGCAAGACCGGGATAATAATAAAACGGATCGGCGTTATAACCCAGAAGTGGCTCATAAACCAGTCCCTGAATCATGGTCAGATTGGCATCACTGGAGTTTCTGCCAATCGTTCTAAGAGTAGGGGGATAGGCCTGGCTAACCCAGCGAAAACTACCACCCTTTTTGGCCTTGGGATCTCCTGTTATCTCGTAATCATCCTTGGTTTCCCACTTAATATTGGCAAGCATTTCATTGCGGGTTTCAGCACTGAGCCCACCAAAATAATCTTTGGAAGGGGCCGCTTGCACAACAGCCACAGCAGCAGCCGATGCAGCCGATTCAGCAACAATCTTTACCTCTTCTCTTTGAACCGCAACATTGGTGCCTAATAGTCCAAAACGATTTGAAAACCACAAGAGTGCAAAGCCCAATACAATCGACTTCCAACCCACCCAACCTGGATCGTGCTGTGTTTGATTCATGTCCGTCCTTCAGTGCCAAAACCTGTTCTACAACTATTCTGAAGGATCATGTTATGCGAAGCCGGGGGTCCAGTCAAATTTACAGAGACCAAATTTTTATACATTTTTTTAATGCGAAATCCCAACTTTACAGACAAATTAAGCTATGATAATATGGGCACCCTCCAGATTTGAGCGGTGGTGGTGGAACTGGTAGACACGCAAGTTTGAGGGGCTTGTGGCCGCAAGGTCGTAGGGGTTCAAGTCCCCTCTACCGCATTTTCTGTAGAATGGATTCTACAATACTTCTTTTGATTTCTTCCTTATCCAATTCTTCTAAGTTTTTAGCTGTTGCGCAGGGCTTACAATTGATAAATGGGCCCTTCATCCCATAACCCTCCCGTAAATCCTCAAGCATACGCACCGTCTTTTTATCAATCAGGCTAGGACTTCCACTCATTCTTGCAAGGTAGGAAATTCTGGCAAAATGCTCGACAGTTTCCAGGCGGTTGAATGCATCTTCCAGATTGCTACCCCCAACTACTAGCCCATGATTTGCCAATAACACGGCATTTGCTGATCGAATCAGAGGCCGGATTCCCTCAGAAAGACCGCTCGTGGAGGGAATGGCAATTTTGGCTTTTGGTACAGAACCCAACCCAACCACAGACTCAGTCATAAGACAGTCATCAAGCTCCCAGTCCGTACAGGCAAACACGGTGGCCCAGGTCGGATGACAATGCAAAACAGCATATATGTCAGCCCTTTCCTCATAAAACACTCTGTGCATCAGAAACTCAGAGGAAGGCTTCTGAGACGGATTCTTTGGCACATGCGATGCATCAAGCTCCACCAAATCGGATTCCACAAGCAAACCCTTGTTCCTGCCACTTGGAGTAACCAAAAATCCCCCCTGCAACCGTGCAGATACATTGCCATCAGTGGAAATCAGATAATGTCTGTCAAACATTAACCTGCAGAATTGAATCAAATCAGATCTTGTGGGATACATGCCCGCCTACCAATCGCCACACGCCTGGCCTTATCATCTTTTTGCCATCCGCAGAAAATATCATCCCCGGTAAATTCAAACAACCAATCGGATACATCATAGGGACTCCCTCTCATAACTACCCGTTGCCCCAAAAAACACAAAATTTCTTCACAGATAAGACTCATCTCAAAAATCTCATGTCCCGCATAAACAATTCCCATGCCCGACTTTTTAAGATTAACAAGGGTGGAAATCAGGATTCTAACTGTCACCGGATCCACTCCTGCAAACGGCTCATCCAACAATAAAACCTTGGGTCTCATACACAAAACAGATGCCAGAGCTACCCTTCTCTTCTCTCCACCGGACAACTGTAAGGGATCCCTTTCCAGAAAAGTAGCCCCATCGGAAAAACCACATTGTTTCAACACGGATACCAGATAGGCATCATCTGGCTTCTCAAGATTAAAATTTTGGGGAGCAAAAAGAAGCTCTTCCCGCACCGAAGCACAAAACAGCTGATCTTCTGGCTGCTGAAACACGGAACCTATAGACGGTGGTTGCGGATGTTTTCCATCCAGTGTCACACAAATCGGGCCTTCTTCGTGTTCACCGGCCAATATACTCAAAAAGGAACTTTTACCAGATCCGGTACTACCACATAACCCAATGATCCCTTTTGAAGTATCAAGCATAAACTCACTGTGCAACCTAAGACCAACACACTCAAATGGAGTGGATTCGCCATAGATGAGACTGCCTTGACCAATCATAAACTGCATGCTCTACCTTTAAGGTTCACAAAACCCAAGCTCCTTGAATATGGATGATTCAAAAAGAGATCGTCCCGGACTAAATTCCTTGAGCTTCTGTTTATGGATTACATAATTGCGATCCAGTAAAAACAACTCACGGGCATTATGACTAACAATTAAAACACCTAAATTCCTTGATTTGACAAGCTCCTGAAGCAGAGACCTTAACTGGCTGCGCCCCATTGGATCAAGCATTGCAAAAGGTTCATCCAGAATTAAAAATGAGGCTTGGGCCACAATACTTCCGGCAATTGCCAATCTCTGCTTCTGGCCCCCGCTCAATGTAGCCGGTGAGCGCATTTCAAAACCGGCTAAACCCACCAGTTCCAAGGCCTCTTTGACCCTGTCTTTAAGAATTTCTCGTTGAACTCCCCGATTTTCACCAGCAAAAGCCACATCATCACGGATGAGTGAGCCCACAATCTGACAATCCGGGTTCTGGAATACAAAATAGATCTGATCTCTTAACAATCCCCGGTTTGGTTCAATCAGTACCTTTTCTTCTTTGTCATCCACACCTGCAAAAAATATGCACTGAGAATCTACTGGAATCAAGCCAAGCAGAGCATGACAAAATGAGGACTTACCAGAACCATTCAGTCCACCAAGCCCAACAATTTCCCCTCGGGAGAGGTGAAAGTTACCGCCTCTAAAGAGGACTTTATCCGAATTGGAAAGACTCAAATTTTTTACAACAATTTCGGAGATTTTATGCATAAAAAAACCCCCTGTCACCAGGGGGCCTTCGATTCCAAAGAATCAGATACCTCAAACCAGACTTAAGATAGCCATCTGAGCATTATCACCCAGACGATGTCCCAACTTCATAATTCTTGTGTATCCTCCATCGCGACTTGCATAAGCAGGTGCGATTTCTTCTAACAGTTTCTCCACTGGACGAGGAGTTGCTAAAGAAGGAATAGATCGGGTTTCCCCTGTCTCTCTAGCTTTACGAACAGCTGTTTTGCGCTCTTTAGCCTGCGCTTTACCAAGCTCTTCAAAATTCCTCTGATTCTGACCACTGGTGAAGAAGGATGTCAGATTGGAAACATATCTCTGCTTCTCGCTCTCAGGAGCAGCAGCACCTTTTTTTGCCATCGTAATCAGCTTTTCAACAACGGGCTGAACCAGCTTGGCTTTAGCCAGAGTTGTTGTAATTTTCCCATTACGAATCAGTGCAAAAGCCAGGTTGCGCCGCAAAGCAATCTGATGATTGTGGCTACGACCAAGTTTGGTCTTGCGCATTCCGTGTCTCATGTTATACCCCTTCTCTATCGTCCTTCAACTTCAGGCCGTATTGAGCAAGTTTCTCACGGATCTCAGTCAAAGACTTCTTACCAAAATTCTTAATCTGCATTAACTCATCAATGGAAACTTCAGCAAGTTGCCCTAATGTTTTAATGTTACCCATTTCCAGGCAGTTACGGGAGCGAACAGAGAATTCCAAATCCTTGATTGGAATATCATCGTTGGACTCTACATTCTCTTCCTTCTTGCCCACCAACTGGAAATCAATCATGGCATCCCGCTCTTTTTTGACCTCAATGCGGTGCATAAAAGAGTAATAGGAAACCAGAATCCGGGCGGCACACTTCAAAACCTCATCAGGCTCCATTGCACCATTGGTTTCAACAGTAATGGCCAGTTTGTCGTAATTGATATCTTGCCCAACACGAGCATCACTTACATTGTAACTGACTTTACGCACCGGAGTGAAATGCCCATCAATGAACATGGTGTTCAGGGTCTCATTTCCAGTGCCTTTATAATTCTGGTCATAACCACGGCCTGCTTTAACATCAAGCTCCATGGCCAGTTCCTTCTCACCCGAGGTAATTTCGCAGAGCACCAGATCCTTGTTTACAACCTTGACAATATCCTTGTACTTTTCCGGTACACGGATATCACCAGCAGTAACAGGCCCAACACCCTTTTTAACCAGGGTCAACATAAATGCCTCTTGGATATCGACCTCGCGGCGCAATACGACCTGTTTTAGATTCAAAAGAATCTCTAAAACATCCTCACGGACACCCTCCACATAGGAGAATTCATGCAGTACGCCTTCGATGCGAACTCCACAAATTGCAATACCTGGAAGCGCAGACAACATCGCACGACGCAATGAGTTGCCTAGGGTCAGCCCAAATCCTTTTTCCAAAGGTTCGAACACAAAAGTACCACCAAAAGCCGTAGCACCAGAAGTAGCTTCGAATTTAAAATTCGGTTCCTGAACAGTTATCACCGGGACTCCTCCTCAATGCTTATCTAGAGTAAAACTCCACTACCAGATTTTCCTGGACATCCAAATCAATTTTATCCCTGGATGGAATATGGACGAAAGTTCCCTCCAGCTTGTCCCCATCTACTCTTACCCATTCAGGCAATGACCGCGCAGCAGCATTGGTGAAATTGGACTGTATATGCATTTTGGCCTTAGAATTCTCTTTAACCGAAATTACATCTCCAGGTTTCACAAGATATGACGGAATGTTGATCATCTTGCCGTTTACCAGAAAGTGCTTGTGAGTTACCCACTGGCGCGCTTGTCGCCTGGAGGCCCCAAAACCCATACGGTAAACAACATTGTCCAGTCTGGTCTCAAGAATCTGCATCAGAGCTTCCCCTGTTACCGCAGACTTTCTAGCCATTTCGTAATACTTAACAAACTGCCGCTCCAAAACCCCATAGGTCTTGCGAAGCTTCTGCTTTTCATACAGCTGAATACCATAGTTAGACAATTTTTTCAAACGGCGATTGGGCATTGCCCCTGGTGGAACTTCCAATCTTTTGTCGAATTTGACTGAAAAAAACCTCTCGCCTTTAAAAGGAAGCTTGGTTTTCAGCCTTCGGCAAATTTTTAATGCAGGACCTGTATAGCGTGCCATGATTACTCCTCTTTACACTCCGCGGCGTTTCTTGGCTTTACAACCGTTATGGGGATGGGGGGTAATGTCCCTCAAGGCCGCTACTTTCACCTGAGGAGATACGTGGAATGTCTTTACTGCCGCATCTTTTCCCTGTCCCGGGCCGCTTACATACATCTCAACAAAGCTCAGACCCATGTCCAAGCCTTCCTTCAAAACCTTATCCGCAGCTAAAGACGCTGCATAAGGAGTATTCTTACGAGAACCTTTAAAGCCAACATTACCAGCACTAGACCAAGCAACCACATTACCAGTCATATCTGTCAAAGAAATGATGGTGTTGTTAAAGGTTGCCTGAATATAGACACGGCCTTTAGTAAGATTCCGTTTGATTTTTTTTACTTTTGCATTTGGATTCGCCATGATTTACATCCCAGTCTTATTTAGTGGCTTTTTTCTTGCTACCAACAGTTTTACGAGGTCCCTTACGAGTTCTGGAATTTGTCCTGGTCCTTTGACCACGACAAGGCAGACCACGACGGTGTCGCAAACCACGATAACAGCCAATGTCCATCAACCTTTTGATGTTCATCATTTTTTCTTTACGCAAATCCCCTTCAACCTTGTAACTTTCCTGAATTTCTTTGGCAATTCTGCCGATTTCCATTTCAGAAAGATCACGAACACGGGTATCAAAATTAACACCCAGTTTAGTCAGAATTTGCTGAGAAGTGGTCAAACCAATCCCATAAATGTAGGGAAGAGCATACTCCACTCTTTTATTCTTAGGCAAATCAACGCCAGCAATACGAGCCATGTCTCAACCTACCCTTGTCTTTGCTTATGCTTAATTACATCGCAGATCACTCGGATGACTCCTTTGCGGCGAATGATCTTGCACTTGTCACAGATTTTCTTGACAGAAGATCTAACTTTCATACTTCACTCCCAAACTACCTGCAAATCATTTCACTTGCAATGAATTCATAATTAACTCGGTTACCGTGTCCACGGGCAACAGTCCATCTACCGCCACGACACCACGAGCACCACGATAATGTTCCAGAATCGGAAGCGTGTTCTCCCGATACACTTCAAGGCGACGACGAATCACATGTTCCTGATCATCATCCCTTAAAACCAGTGCGACTCCCGGAGCCGCATCACTAAAACCAGCAACTTTTGGAGGGTTGTCAGTAATATGAAACACCTGGTTTGAAACTGGACAAACCCGACGACCACTAAGCCTCTTAACAATCACTTCATCATCACAATGAAGATGAATGACAGAGGACACCTCAATTCCTTCATCCAAAAACGCCTTGTCCAACGCTTTAGCCTGAGCCAAAGTTCTTGGAAACCCATCCAGAATAAACCCGGACTGAGCTACCGCCTGTCTTACGGGCTCCATGACCATATCAATCATCACAGAATCAGGAACCAGATCGCCTCTATCCATAAAGGACTTGGCCTTCATACCCAGCTCTGTCTTCTCTTTAATTGCATTTCTGAGTAAATCCCCAGTTGAAAGATGCACAAGCCCAAGGGCATTGGCAAGCCGCACAGCCTGCGTTCCTTTGCCCGCACCAGGAGGTCCCATAAAAATTAGGTTACCCATCAATTGTTCCTCAGAAAACCGTCATACTGGCGAGTCACCATGTGTGATTCCATCTGGCGGACAGTATCAAGCATTACACCTACTACAATCAGAAGGCTTGTCCCTCCAAAGTAAAAGGTCACATTCATAAACTTGGTCATTAATGGTGGTACCATCGAGATTGCAGCCAGAAAGAGGGCTCCACACAATGTAATGCGGGTCACTAGTCTGTCAATGAAATCAGCAGTCTTCTTGCCAGCGCGAATTCCAGGTATAAACCCACCATGCTTTTTCAGATTTTCAGCCATTTCCACTGGATTCAACTGAATCGCAGTATAAAAATAGGTGAAGAAAATAACCAGAAGACAGTAGATGGTCAAATGAACTGGATGAGTATAACCCATATAAATGTTCATTGTCTCAATCCAGGGTGTCTCTGGAAAACGATTCTGGGCATACTGCAAGGCCAAAGTCGGAAACATCATGACTGACGAGGCAAAAATCACAGGAATCACACCTGCCATATTAACCTTGAGTGGAATAAAGCTCTTTAATCCACCCTGACCCATGCCTGCATTGCGCCTTGTGTGCTGCACAGGGATCTTGCGAACCCCATCCTGCATAAAAACTACGGCAGCAACCACAGCTAAACAGACAATTCCAATAAGCACTAATCGCCCCAAATCACTGAATCTGGAGAAATCTGTTACAGCTACAGTCTCCAAAATAGCCTGAGGGAATGTGGCCAAAATACCAGCAGTGATCAATAAAGACATGCCATTTCCTATACCTTTGGCAGTCATCTGTTCACCTAGCCACATGATAAAGGCAGTCCCAGCTGTCAGGGTAATCACAGCCATAAGCTTAAAGCCCATACCAGGATACAACACAATCTGCCCCATGCTTTCAAGCCATACAGCAATACCAAAAGCCTGGATGGCCCCCAATACTACTGTGCCATATTTGGTGTACATGTTGATCTTTTTTCGGCCTTCTGTCCCTTCTTCCTTGTGAAGCTTTTCCAGATAAGGCACCACATACACCAAAAGCTGCATGATTATGGAAGCGTTGATATAGGGAGCAATCCCCAGGGAAAACACACTGAATCTCTCCAGAGCCCCCCCTGAAAACATATTTAAAAACCCTAGAACTCCAGCTTGATTAGCAAACAATTCCTTCATCGCCAGAGGATCTACACCTGGTGTAGGAATCTGGCATCCGAGACGGAACACTGCAATCATAGCCATGGAGAACAAGAGCCGCGTACGCAGCTCATCAATCTTCCAAGCATTAGACAGAATACGAAACACTAAATCACCTCTGCGCTACCGCCGACACTTTTAATCTTAGCAATGGCTGACTGGGAAAACCCATGAGCCTTGACAGACAATTTAATTGTCAGTTCACCATCACCCAGAATCTTGATGGGAAGGCTGGCATCACGAACGATACCTCTCTCCAACAGAAGTTCAGGAGTGACTTCAACACCAGCCTCAAACACACTCAAAGCACTGATGTTCACAGGAGCATATTCTACCCTTGCAAAATTTTTGAAGCCTCTTTTTGGAGTGCGTCGCTGCAATGGTGTTTGTCCACCTTCAAACCCAGCATAAGGCAGATGTGTGCCCGAACGGCTCTTCTGGCCTTTCTGACCTCTCCCGTTGGTTTTTGAACCAGCGCCCTTACCCAAGCCGTATCTCTTGGACTTTTTGCGACCAGTTGTTTGCCACAAAGAATTCAGACTCAACATGATTTCCTCACTCTATTTAAACCTAAAAACGCCTAACAACAAAACTGCACCCTATGCAGAGTGCAGGATTGTAACATAATACAAACCAAGATCAAGATTTATATTGTTTCAACATCCAAAAGATGCCGAACCTTGTTCACCATACCCAGAATTTCGGGCTTGGAGTCCAAGGTATTAGTATCATTGATCTTCTTCAAACCCAAAGCCTGTGCGTTTGCTCGTTGTCTTTGAGTACTCCCGATTAAACTTTTCTTAAGAGTTACCTTAATCTGGTTAGTCATAAACCTCTCCTAAGCCTTGTAAATCTGGCCAACACTGCGACCACGAACTTTGGATATCTGATCTGGAGTCTTTAACATTTTAAGTGCGCTGATTGTAGCTCTCAAAACATTGACAGGATTGTTCGAGCCTGTAGATTTGGACAGAATGTTTTTTACACCCGCAGCCTCAACTACAGCCCTGACCGCACCACCGGCAATAATTCCAGTACCAGGAGCAGCAGGCTTCAAAAGAACCTTACCAGCACCAAACTTTGCATTGACCTCAAACGGAATTGTGCTTTCCACAATCACCGTTTTAATCATGCGCTTTTTTGCTGCCTCAAAACTTTTCTGAATTGCCTGTGGGACCTCATTAGCCTTACCGAGACCAACCCCGACCGAACCGTTGCCATCACCCACAACAGAAATCGCAGAGAAACTGAAGCGTCGTCCACCCTTAACTACTTTTGAAACCCTGGAAATTCTTACAACAGTTTCAATGAATTCCTTTTCTCCAACATTATCCTTCTCGCGCTGAGAAAAACTGCGGAACAACTTCTCATCATCATTCTGTTCAAGATCCAAATCCAGTTTTTCGAGTTCAGAGCCTACCTCTTCTATCTCAACTGTTTCAACTTCATCTAATTTCTTTTCGTCGTTTGCCATGACTACTCCTACCTCAAGCCAAGAGATTTTCAGACCGAACGGTTTCGGCAATTGTTTTCACAATACCATGATACTTATATCCGTTGCGGTCAAAAACCACTTGTGCAATGGCTTTCTCACGACAGCGCTGGACTATCAATTTGCCCAAATCCTCAGCCAGCTGCGTCCTGGACTTACCTTCGCAGGCGGTTCGAATCTCAGGGCTCAATGTTGAGGCACCTGTAATTGTCTGAGAGGCAGAATCATCTACTACCTGAGCATACAAATGCTTGGAACTCTTAAAAACTACCAGCCTGGGCTTATGGGCCGTACCACTAATAGTCTTGCGCACTCTGGCATGTCGCAGCAGGCGTCTTTCTTTTTTATTTGTAATATCACTCATGACACTACCTACTTCCTACCAGCTTTTTTACCAGCTTTAAGCTTGACAATCTGACCTGCATGACGAATACCCTTGCCCTTATAAGGCTCAACGGGTCGTTGTCGGATGACATCAGCAGCAAACTGCCCTAACACTTGTTTATCAATACAACGCAAAACAACCTCGTCCTGCTTTTTGCTCACTTCAGCCGAAACTCCCTTTGGAAAAGGGATCAAAACTTCGTGGGACTTGCCCACTTCCAGTTTCAGATTGGTGCCGACAACACTTGCTCGGTAACCCACACCAACCAGATTCAGCTTCTTTTCGTAACCAGTAGCCACACCAACTACCATGTTCTGAATCAGAGCACGGCTCAGGCCGTGAAGAGCACGGATAGAACGATGATCGCCTTCCACTGACAAAAGCACATTCTGGCCCTCAAGAACAACCTTGACGCTAGGATGTACCGCATGGCTCAACTCACCAAGTTTACCTTTGATGGTAACAACCTGATCTTTGACTACAGCCGAAACACCAGCAGGAATTGTCACAGGAGCTCTGCCAATCCGGGATACTCTAATATTAGCTTCCACAGTATTCCCCCTTACCATACCTTGCAGATAAGTTCGCCACCAACACCGAGGTCTTTGGCTTTCTTACCAGCAACGATACCCTTTGGAGTGGAAACAATTGAAATTCCCAAACCACCAAGTACACGAGGCAGATTATCCTTGCCTACATAAATTCTCAGGCCTGGCTTGGAGATTCTTTCAAGCCCGTTAATAGCCTTTACCTTACCCTCATATTTAAGGGTCAGAACCAGGTTTTTGAATCGACCATCGGTAGATTCAGCCATACCGGAAATAAAACCTTCGTCCAACAAAACTTGCCCAATCCTGGCTTTGACACCACTATAGGGAATTTCAACTGTCTTGTGACCTTTGGAATTCGCATTGCGAATTCTGGTCAACATGTCCGCAATCGGATCTGTCATCATAATCAATCACCTCTCCCGATTACCAGCTGGACTTCAGAACACCGGGAATCAAAAGATTGCCGGCCAGTTCTCTAAAACAAATACGACACATATCAAACGCACGAATATATCCGCGGGGTCTGCCACACACACGACAACGATTGTAGGCCTGTGTGCTGAACCGAGGCTTGCGCTGCTGCTTGGATACCATAGACTTCTTTGCCATTATTTACTCCTCGCCTTAACAAATGGCATCCCCATATTCTCTAATAGAGACAGGGATTCTTCGTTCGTCTTGGATGTTGTGACAAAGGTAATATTCATACCGCGAACTCTCTCGATTTCGTCGTAGTTTACCTCAGGGAAAATAAGCTGTTCCTTCACACCCAGGTTGTAATTTCCACGACCATCAAACCCCTTGCGGGACAGGCCTTGAAAGTCACGAACCCTCGGCAGTGATGCATTGATCAATTTGGCCATGAAGTGATACATGCGCTCTCCACGAAGAGTTACTTTCACTCCAATAGGCATACCTTCGCGGATTTTGAAGTTAGACAAAGAATTCTTGGCCTTTGTAACAACGGGCTTCTGCCCTGTTATAGCTCCAAGTTCCTTTGAAGATGCTTCAATCAGCTTGCGGTTCTCTTTTGCATCGCCCACACCGATATTGACGACAATCTTCTTGATTTTCGGTACCTCCATTACATTGGAGTAATTAAACTGCTTCATCAGGGCAGGTACCACTTCCTCTACGTACTTCTTAGCCAATTCTACTGACATGTCCATTATTCCTTATCAAGCTGTTCCCCGGACCGTTTGGCAACTCTTACCTTGTCGCCATTCTCCAGGATCTTGTAAGCAACGCGTGTTGGCTTGTCTGACTGAGGGTCTACAATCATGACATTGGAAACATGGATTCCAGCTTCCTTCTCAATCAATTGACCTGCCTGACCATCACGCCTGCGCACATGCTTTTTAACCAGGTTAAGCTGAGTAACAAAAATCCGTTCATGCGCTTTATCCACACGAAGAACATTGCCCCGTTTACCCTTTTCCTTACCAGAGATGACCTCGACGAGATCTCCCTTTTTGATCTTGCATTTGCCGTTTTTCATAACAACCCTTAAATCACTTCGGGTGCCAAAGACACGATTTTCATGAAATTACGGGCCCTCAGTTCTCTGGCCACAGGGCCGAAAACACGAGTTCCACGAGGGTTGTTGTTCTTGTCGATAATTACAGCCGCATTATCGTCAAAGCATATTTCGCTGCCATCGGGCCGCTTAACCTGCTTGCGAGTGCGAACGATTACCGCTCTAACAACCTCTTTTTTCTTTACCGTGCCATTAGGGATAGCGCTTTTCACGGCGGCTACAATGATGTCGCCTACCCGTGCATACCTGCGCTTGGATCCTCCAAGCACCTTAAACGCCATGATTTCTTTGGCTCCACTATTATCTGCTACTTTTAACCGAGTGAATTCCTGAATCATTTCACACCTCGTCAGCGACTGAAATAATATCAGCCTTTACAACGACCTTCACCAGGTTGTGACGCTTGGTTCGAGACAGAGGCCGTGTTTCCACAACCTGAACCTTGTCCCCAACCTGTGCCTCTTCCTTCTCATCATGAAACACGATGTATTTGGTCCGCTTAATGTATTTGTTATATACACTATGCTTCTCAGTCGTCTCCACTTTGAGTCTTCCAGTCTTTGCACTGTTTTTAGCGCTCACTACACCCAGGATCAGCTTGCGGGTCTTTTTTGCATTCTGTTCCATTATTACTTCCTCACCTTAAGCTTTCTGCGCTTGTTTTTCAGTCATGAGGGTCATGATTCTTGCGATGGTTTTTTTAACATCGCGAGACTGGCCCTTATCCTGTGTCTGGCCTGTAGCCTTTTGAAAGCGCAAATCAAACTGCTTGCGGCGGGCCTCTTCCAGCTTGGCCTGCAAACCTTCAAGACTAAGTTCTCTTAATTCTTTGGTTTTCATTGTACCTTCTCACCGCCCACATCTTGCCTTGCAACTACACGAGTCTGGCAGGGCAGTTTGTACGAAGCCATGTGCAAAGCTTCCTTTGCCTCTGCAGCCTCAACACCACCAACTTCAAATATGATGCGACCTGGCTTGATAACGGCTACCCATGAATCGGGAGCGCCCTTACCTTTACCCATCCTGGTTTCGGCTGGCTTCTTAGTAATCTGCATCTGAGGGAAAATTCTTATCCAGAGTTTTCCACCTCTTTTTAACTTTCTGTTGATGGCAACCCGGCAGGATTCTATCTGCTGGTTAGTCATCCAGAAGGATTGCAGAGACTGAAGACCAAATTCACCAAAGGCAACATAATTACCTTTTTGGGCTTTGCCATTGATCTTGCCCTTGTGTGGCTTTCTATATTTGGTTTTTTTGGGGATCAGCATATCTCCTCCAAATGATAACAATTCCCTCTCGATTGAGAGGGAAGACGCGATTATACACAACTAAATACTGGATGTAAAGAAATCAAGCCTGCTTTTTAGCAGCCGGCCTTGGGGCAGCCTTCTTTGCCTGAGCTTTTTCTGGCTCATTCTGAACTGGCGTCATGTCATAGACATCACCCTTGTACACCCAAACCTTAACACCACTCACACCAAAGGTTGTATATGCTCTTGACTGAGCATACTCAATATTTGCCCTTAAGGTATGTAATGGGACTCTTCCTTCCATGTACTGCTCACGGCGAGCCATATCAGCTCCACCCAAACGACCGGAAACAAGAATACGAACACCCTTGGAACCGATACGACGGGCTCGAGATATAGCCTGCTTCATGCACTTACGAAAGGACACTCTCTTTTCCAACTGGAAAGCCACATTGTCTGCAATCAGCTGAGCATTGTTGGCAAAATCCTTGACCTCTTTAATGTTGATCAAGACAGCCTGTCGTGCCACACTTTCCAATTCAGAGCGAAGCTTTTCAATTTCTGATCCACCACGACCGATAATCATGCCAGGTTTAGCTGTGTGTATGGTTACCTTCACAGATTTATCAGATTTGCGATCTACCTCAACATGAGAAACCCCATTTTTGTGGAATTTCTTTTCAATGAACTTGCGCAGACGAATGTCAGCATGCAAATGATCCTTGAAGGCTTTGCCTTCAGCGAACCATGTAGAAGCCCAGGTCTTGGTGATACCACCGCGCAGAGCATTAGGATTTACTTTCTGACCCATAATATTCTCCTATGCCTCGGCCACAACAATGGTTGCATGACTGGAGCGCTTGTTAATACGGTCTGCACGGCCTCTGGCTCTGGGCAAAACCCGCTTCATCGTTACACCTTCATCAACAAATACAGCCTTGATCACAAGTCGTTTACCGTCCATTGAGTGATTGTTGACCGCATTTGCACGAGCAGACAGCAGAAGCTTGTGCATCTCTGGAGCCCCAGCTTTACGAGTAAAGCTAAGTTCAGCCAATGCCAAATCCACAGTCTTACCTCGCATCAGGTCCGCCACAAGGCGCATCTTGCGTGGAGTAATTCCACAGTTTTTCAATTGAGCTCTAGTTTCCATGATTCACCCTACTTCAAGCTGACTTTGCGCTCTGTAAAACCCTGATGCCCCTTAAAGGTTCGGGTTGGAGCAAATTCGCCCAGCTTGTGACCCACCATGTTCTCGCTTACAAAAACAGGAACATGTTTACGACCGTTATGCACAGCAAATGTTATTCCCACAAAGGAGGGTGCAATTGTACTGCGCCTAGACCATGTTTTAATAATTGGTTTTTTGTCCACTGCCTGAGCACTGCTGACTTTTTTCATCAAATGCTCATCGATGAATGGACCTTTTTTAATTGACCTTGCCATGAATCAACCCCTTCTACTTGCGGCGACTAATGATCGAATTAGAACTATACTTATTTCTCTTGCGGGTTTTAAAGCCCTTGCAAGGCTTGCCCCAAGGTGAAACCGGATGGTGACCTGACTTGGAACGACCTTCACCACCACCATGCGGGTGGTCTTTGGGGTTCATTGCCATACCACGAGTCTGTGGCCTGATACCAAGCCAGCGACTTTTTCCAGCCTTACCCACCACAATTGCACCGTGATCGCTGTTACTCAAAACACCGATTGTCGCAATACAATTCTTGTGGACCTTTCTCATTTCACCGGAAGGAAGCTTGATAACTGCATGATTGCCATCAATCGCCACAAGCTGAGCAGAAACCCCGGCGGAGCGAACCAGCTGTCCACCCTTACCTGGCTTCAATTCAATATTATGAACCCAGGAGCCAATAGGAACTTCAGCCAAAGGCATTGCGTTACCAGGTCTGACCTCAATATCGTGTCCAGAATTGAGTTTATCACCAACACTGACATCTTTTGGTGCCAGAATGTAGCGCTTTTCTCCATCTGCATACTGCAGCAAGGCAATAAATGCACTGCGATTCGGATCATACTCAATACTTTGCACGATAGCAGGTACTCCGTGCTTGTTTCGCTTAAAGTCAATTACTCTATACCGTCGTTTATGACCGCCACCACGATGTCTAGATGTGATTGTTCCGGAAAAATTGCGTCCACCGCTTTTTTTCAGAGGAGCAAGCAAACTCTTTTCAGGAGCCACATTGTTTAAGCCATCCTGAGTCCTCACTGTCATAAAACGACGAGCGGGTGTCAACGGACGAAAACTTTTTAGTGCCATGATTCACCGCCTACGCTTTCTCAAAAAAGTCCAGGGTCTGACCATCCTGAAGTGTGACAACGGCTTTTTTCCAGTCGGCACCCATAGCATGGTAGCGGCCAAATCTCTTCCGCTTACCCTTCATTGTGTGTACATTCACATCAACCACCTTGACGCGAAACAGCTCTTCAACTGCACCTTTAATCTGAATTTTGTTGGCTTTAGTATGAACTGCAAACCTATATTTGTTCAGATTGCTCTCCACATAAGCCTTCTCCGACATCAATGGTCGAAGTAAGATGTCTGTATTATTCAAGTTCACAGCGTTACCTCCTCCAGGCGGGGCAGGGCGCTTTCCAGAATTACAACTTTAGAATAATTCAGAAGGTCGTGCGGATTCAGATTTCTATAAAGCAGGGTCTTAACCCCTCTCAGGTTGCGAGTTGCCAGCTCCAGTTGTGAGCCTGTTTTAGACTTCACTGCCGCACCCACAAATCCCTGAGCCTCTCGGGAGGACTCAATGAACAGAACCTTCTCTGCACCCAGATTTTTCACAATACTCAATGCTTCTTTGGTTTTCACATTTGTAAACGCAGGGTCTTCCATTACCACAACACCACCACCACGCACTTTATCAGTCAGAACTGAACGAAGTGCAGCCCTTCTGGCCTTGCGAGGCATGCTTTTTTTGTGGTTTTGAGAGTCTGGACCGTTGGCAACACCGCCACCTACCCAGTGGGGAGCGCGGATAGAGCCAATTCGAGCCCGTCCCGTGCCTTTCTGCTTCCAGGGTTTTCGACCGCCACCAGCTACTTCAGCCCTGGTTTTAGTGTTTGGGCTGGCTGTTCTGCGATTTGCCATCTGCATCAACAATAAATCTTTGATTGCAGCATAGTTGATTTCTACATCAAAAATTGCGGGATTCAACTGGATTTTTCCAGCTTCCTTACCCGTTTTGTCTAATTTTACTACTTCGATCATCACGCCACCCCTATGCCTTAACCGCAGCGGTCACAAATACGATGCCATTTTTATGGCCAGGCACAGCACCTTTTACAAACAAAAGGTTGTTTTCCAGATCGCGTCGAACGACTTGAAGGCTCTGAACCGTTTTTGTTGCATTTCCCATGTGGCCTGGCATTTTTTTCTGCTTCCAGACCTTACCTGGGTATGTTCTGTTTCCAATAGAACCTGGGATTCTGTAACAGTGTCCGCCGTGTGTTTTATCACCGCGTCTCTTGTTAAAGCGTTTTACCATGCCCTGAAAACCACGACCTTTGGTTGTGCCCTGAACATCAACCTTCTGGATTCCTTCAAACAGATCCACCGTAAACACATCTCCGGCCTTAACCGCATCTGCTGGTTTACTGAACTCCTTAAGAATCCTGAATACTTTTTCCCCTGCCTTGGAACAATGTCCCACTCTTGGCTTGGTAGCCCTTTGTGGTTTCTGCTCTTCGAATCCTAGCTGTACACTTTCGTATCCATCGTTTTCCGTAGTCTTGATTTGAATTACGGTACATGGACCAACCTGGACAACTGTTACAGGGATTGCTTCTTTGGTATTCTCGTCAAACACGCGAGTCATACCAATTTTTTTACCAATCAATCCTCTTGCCATCATTATCACTTCCTTAAAACCCTGGTTACAGCTTGATCTCGATGCTAACACCGGATGGGAGATCCAGATGCATCAATGCTTCCACAGTCATGGAACTGGGTTCCGTTACATAAATCATCCGCTTGTGAATTCTCTGTTCAAACTGCTCGCGTGAATCTTTGTTAACAAAAACTGAGCGTAGCACTGTGAACTTGCGAATTCTCGTGGGCAGCGGAATGGGGCCTACCACTTTCGCACCGGTTCTCTTGGCCGCGTTTACAATTTCTTTTGCAGACTGGTCCAAAATACGGTGATCGAAAGTCTTCAAGTAAATCTTGATCTTTCGTTTCATTCATGCCTCCAGGTCAATTGACCTGATAAAATCAGTGTAAAATTAAATGTCCAAAAAAGACGGATGACAACCATAACAGATAACCGCTATGGTTGCCATCTAAAATTAAAAATTCTTACAAGAATTTGTAATTAATCTTGAGTTCCGCGCACCTTTTTCACGACTTCTTCCGTGATCTGCCTTGGAACTTCCTCATAGTGATCAAACACCATGGTAAAAGACGCCCTGCCCTGAGACAAAGACCTCAGACCAGTTGCGTATCCAAAAGTCTCTGACAGTGGCACATTTCCATTGATTGTCTGGGAGCCCATTTTGGCTTCCATACCTTCAATGCGACCACGGCGACTGTTAAAGTCACCAATGATATCACCCATATATTCTTCGGGTGTATCGATCTCCATCTTCATGATTGGCTCTAAAAGGTATGGCTGCGCTTTTTTCAGACCATCTTTCATGGCCATGGAACCAGCAATTTTAAATGCCATTTCATTGGAGTCCACCTCATGAAATGAACCGAAATGCAAAGTGACTTTAACACCTACCACCGGAAACCCGGCGACAACACCAGTGTCCAAAGCCTCACGACATCCCTTCTCAATTGGAGCAATGTATTCTCTTGGAATAACCCCACCCACAATTGCATTGATGAACTTAAAGCCCACACCTTCAGGATCTTCAGAGGCTGGCAGAGGCTCAACCTTCAGACAGCAATGTCCGTAGTTACCCCGTCCACCAGACTGCTTAATGTACTTGCCTTCCACATCAGCCAGAGAACGAATACTTTCTCTGTATGCAACCTGAGGCTGCCCTACATTCGCTTCTACCTTAAATTCTCGCTTCAAACGGTCCACGATAATTTCAAGATGCAGTTCGCCCATTCCGGAAATGATAGTCTGACCAGTTTCTTCATCAGTTCTCATGCGCAAAGAGGGATCCTCATCACATAATTTTCTGAGACCAACAGTCATTTTTTCCTGATCATCCTTAGTTTTTGGTTCAATTGACAGATCAATTACCGGCTTAGGAAATTCCATTCTCTCAAGAATAACCTGATTTTCAGGATCACAAAGAGTGTCCCCAGTAATAGTGTCCTTTAACCCAACCACAGCACCAATATTTCCAGCGGTAATTTCTTTGGCTTCTTCGCGGTGGTTCGCATGCATTAACAACAGGCGACCCACTCTTTCCTTTTTACCTTTAGTGGAATTCATCACATAACTGCCCGATTCCACCTTACCTGAATAAACACGGGTAAAGGTTAACTTACCTACAAATGGATCCGTCATGATTTTAAAAGCAAGAGCTGCAAAAGGAGCGTCCACATCAGAACGCCTCTCAATAGGCTCGTTGTTCATGTCTACACCCTTGATTGCAGGAACATCCAGGGGAGAAGGCAAATAATCAATCACAGCATCCAAAAGGGTCTGAACCCCTTTATTTTTAAACGCTGTGCCACAGATTACCGGATTCAGCTCATTTGCAATGGTGCTTTTGCGAATGGTCTGTTTTAGCCTTTCATCTGAAATTGGCTTCTCTTCCAGAAACATTTCGGCCAGTTCATCATCAAAACGGGTCAGGGTATCGATCATTTCTTCTCTAGCAGCCTGAGCATCATCTTTTAAAGAGTCGCGAATTGGACGCCTTTCATATTTGGCCCCAAGCTCGTCACCACTCCAGATAACCTCTTCCATGGCCACAAGATCAATCACACCCTCAAAGGTCTCCTCTGCCCCGATAGGAATCTGAATTGGAACAGGTGTAGCACTCAAGCGACTTTTCATCATGCTGATTACACGATTAAAATCCGCCCCAGTTCTATCCATCTTATTCACAAATGCTATGCGGGGAACCTTATACTTGGTTGCCTGCCTCCACACACACTCAGACTGGGGCTGAACCCCACCCACAGCACAAAACACAGCCACGGCTCCATCAAGAACCTTAAGGGATCGTTCTACTTCAATTGTGAAGTCCACATGCCCAGGAGTGTCAATCAGATTGATCTTGTTGTCACCCCAGAAACAGGTGGTCGCAGCAGAAGTGATGGTAATTCCCCTCTCCTGCTCCTGCTCCATCCAGTCCATAGTGGCATTGCCATCATGCACTTCCCCGATTTTATAATTTCGCCCTGTATAATAAAGAATACGCTCAGATGTCGTAGTCTTACCTGCATCAATGTGCGCCATGATGCCTATGTTTCTAACATTGTCGAGTGCTTCCTTGGCCATTTTTTATCCTCAGAACTTAAAGTGGGAGAATGCTTTGTTGGCATCTGCCATTTTGTGTACATTTTCACGCTTTTTCATGGTAGCGCCAACACCATTTGCCGCATCCTTAAGCTCGGCTGCAAGTCGCAAAGAATAGTTCTTCTCTTTGCGCCTGCGGGATTCCCCAATAATCCAGCGAATTGCAAGGCTTACCTGTCGATCATTTCTGACCTTCACTGGTACCTGGTAGTTAGAGCCGCCGATTCTGCGAGATTTCACTTCATTCAGAGGCTTAACATTACGGATTGCCGTTTCAAACAGCACAAAACCATTTTTGTCTGGAGCTGATTCTGACAACTTGTCAATCGCCCCATAAAACAAAGTCGCTGCAACTGTTTTGTTTCCGCCGTACATCATCTTGTTGATGAATTTGGCAGCAAGCTCGCTGTTATATATTGGATCTGCCGCTACGCGGCGCTTCTCGGCTCTTCTTCTTCTTGACATGACTACTCCCGTGCCGAATTACTTCTTGGCAGCTTTTGGTCTTTTTGCCCCATATTTGGAGCGACTACGCATTCTCTTGGCGACAGCTGCTGTGTCCAGCGCGCCCCTTACTATGTGA